>DWXI01000030.1 GCA_019119265.1 Candidatus Mediterraneibacter intestinigallinarum
GATGCTCTTGACAGTGCGGAGTACACTGGCAGCCTTATTATTCTTTTGAATGAAGGGACCAGTTTTGTAAAAAGAAATATGCGGACGTTATGGAAGAAAACAGCGAATTCGAGGATAGAACTCCCAGACTATTGTGAGAGAAGTGTATTCGAAGCACTCGTCAATGCCTTGATCCATCGTGACTACCTGATTAATGGAAGTGAAGTTCATGTGGATATTTTTGATGACCGGCTTGTAGTCTATTCTCCTGGAGGAATGCCGGATGGAACAAGAATTCAAGAGAGAAATATAGATTCTATACCATCCACAAGACGTAATCCTGTATTGGCGGACATTTTTGGTCGTTTGGGATATATGGAGAGGCAAGGGAGCGGATTAAGCAAAATTAGGGATGCATATAGAAATGCTGTAAACTATACTGAAGAAAAAGAGCCTGTATTTTATTCTGATCGTGTAGAGTTTACAGTTACCTTGAAAAATTTGAATTTTAAAGCTGTTGAAAGCGGGTATTTAAACGGGTATTTAAGCGGGTATTTAGACGGGTATTTAAATGATAAAAAGAATGAAGAAGAATTAATTGTTCTTGAATTAATTAATAAAAATCCTAAGATTACATTAAATGAAATAAAAGAGAATATGCAAATTGCGCGTAGTCATGTACAGAGAATAATGAAAAGATTGACAGATAAAGAAATTATTGAAAGAGTGGGTTCAAAAAAAGATGGTTACTGGAATATAAAATAGCGAAGAAAATTCGCATTTTACATAGCCGATTGGTTCGATTAAGAATCAGTCGGCTATTTTCATGTCCTGATAGATCTAAACTATCAAATCCGGGGCAGGAAAGGAGATGAATTTCATGCCATATATCCCGTCGGACACTCTTGCAAAGATCAAGCAGATCGACCTCTTCTCTTATCTGAAAACCTATGCTCCTTCTGAATTAGTCTGTATTTCCGGGAATGTCTATCGCATGAGGTCGCATGAAAGCCTGAAGATCTCCAACGGGAGATGGATGTGGTGGAGCAGAGGGATCGGGGGCAGAAGTGCGTTAGATTACTTGATCAAAGTCGAGGGATATTCTTTTCTGGAGGCGGCAGAGCTTATCATGTCTCAGGCGTCCTTACAGCCGCCTGAGATTTTACCAGCCGAAAAGATAAAAGAGAAAATCCTGCTCTTGCCGGAGCCGTACCGCAATTGCGATTATGTCGTCTCCTATCTGAAGAGCCGGGGGATTGACTCGGATCTGATCCGGTTCTGTATTCAGACCGGGAGACTGTATGAGAGCAGGAATTATCACAACGCTGTGTTTGTAGGTCAGGACAGCAGTGGCAAGGCGAGATATGCGGCTCTGCGCGGCGTCCGATCTAACTTTATTGGTGAGGCAACTGGAAGTGATAAGAACTATTCTTTTTGTATCCCGGCAGAGAAAGCCAACCAGAGCGTCCATCTGTTTGAGTCAGCCATTGATCTTCTGTCTTACGCTGCTCTGCGAAAGATGGACGGTGCGGATTGGAGAGCGGCTCACCTGTTGTCATTGGCGGGAGTATACCAGCCCGCGAAAGAGATTGAGAAAAGCAAAGTTCCGGCAGCCTTATTCCGGTTTCTGAAGGAGAATCCGCAGATCAGGGAAGTAGTGTTCCATCTGGATAATGATAGGACCGGGCGGCTTGCCACAACAGCGATCCGAACTGTACTGCCGGAGAAATATCAATGCACAGATGATCCGCCAAAGCAGGGATCAGATGTAAATGATGAACTGTGTATACGGCTGGGAATCCGGGTGACAAAACGGGAGAAAGCAAGCAGCGGTCGGGATCAGAGAGGCGTGCGGTGAAAAATTTTTTGTTTCGGTTGGTAAAAGAATTAAGCCACGAGCGGTAACGCGAGGGGCAGATACACTATACCAGCAAGCATCGCCGTTGGATAGCCATGGGCATCTCAACGGCACTTGTCAGGGAGATTCCCTGAAACCCTCTTAGAAGAAAGGAACGGTGAATTAGATGTTAAAAGCACTGATCGGTTACATGATCGGAAGTATGTCAGGCGTAGCACTGATGTGTATGTTGCAGATTAACCGTGTAAATGGATGGAAGGAGGTGGACGATTATGAAAGTAGAGATCATGAAGAAGAAAAGTAAATCTACCGAGGAACGGTTGAAAAAATTTCAGGACAAAGTTTTAAAACGGATCAGGAAAGGAGAGAAACAGGATGAACACAGTTAAGGTGTTTGCAGAGGGTGTGGTAAAGCAGATCCATGATTATCTTCCGGCAGAGTATGGAGAAGTTCAGTGTGAAATACAGGAGAACTTGAAAAATAATGGAGTCCGTATGGTAGGCGTTGAGTTCAATAAGCCTGACAGCATTGTATCTCCAGTGATTTACATGGAATCCTTTTATGATGATATAAAAAGAGGAACAGAGATTGAATCCGTTATGCAGAACATTGCCGAGTGCTATATTCAACAGGATCAAACAGCTATAAGTATAAATGAAAACAGCCTCATGAGCTATGAGTCTATCAGACAGTGGATTGAACCGGTTCTGCTCAATACGGCAGAAAACAGGGAACTGCTTGCCCAAATGCCCCACCGGGAAATGGCAGATCTTTCGATCTTTTACAGTGTTGTATTTCCGCATCAGAGTAAAGGCATGCAGGCGAGTATGAAAATTAAAAACAATCACATGGAACAATGGGGAATGTCGGAGCAGGATCTTTATGATCTGGCTATGCGGAACATGGAGCGAAAGCCGGATCATAAGCTGACTTCCATGACAGATACTTTGCGGTCTATTTTAAATGGAGAAATGGAACAGTGGAATCTTTTGAATGAAAATCAGCCTCTTATGGTTGTACCACCGGGGGAAATGTATGTCCTGTCAAATGGAAGAAGTATATATGGAGCTGCTTTATTAGCCGTGCCCGGAATTATGGAACGGGTGAATCATATTTTCCCAGATGGCTATTACATCCTGCCCTCATCCGTTCATGAAACCATCATCCTGCCGAAACCGTGCGGCATTTCGGTAAAGGAGCTGGGAGAGATGGTGCGTGACATTAATCGGACACAGGTGAGCAGGGAGGAACGGCTTTCCGACTGTGTATATGAGTATGATAAAGAAAAGAGTGCGATCCGGCAGGTGCCGGAATCGGTACGGCGCAGGGAGAGGGAGCGATGAGAAAACGGAATATTGCAATCCTGTTCCGGCTGAACAGGAAAGAGGCGGAGGCTCTGGACAAGCGGGTGAAGAAAAGCGGGCTGAACCGGGAGGCGTATCTCAGGCAGTTGATCAATGGGCTTGTGCCGAGAAATGCTCCGCCGCCGGATTACTACTCTATGATGCGGGAACTCCATCAAATCGGAAACAATTTAAACCAGATCGCGCAGAAAGCCCATGTGCTGAATGTGATTGATGCACAGCGGTATGATCGGGAAGTGCGGAAGTTCCGTCAGGCGGTAGAGCAGATTACAGAGGCTGTCGTCCTGCCGGAGAGAGTTGAGCTTCAGATACCGGAACAGACAAAAGGGCAATCTTGGAACAGAGAACGGAAAAGTGTAGAGTGCTGGCTTGCGGAACGAGCTGACCAACGTACAGCGGATCAGAGGGAGCACGGAAAATGGCAGTAACCTCGATCTGGAGGGTGAAAGGGTGGCTTGGGAAAGTTGTTCTTTATATAGAAAACCCGGAGAAAACAAAAGAACCGGATTTCTACCTGTCGGAAGATATGACTGATCAGGAGCGGGGAAGCCTTGCAGACGTAATTGCTTATGCTGTGGATGAAGAGAAGACCAGACGGGGAGATCAGAGCAGCGAGACTCTTGATGACGAGAGTGAACCAATTCTTCAGCAGTATGTATCAGGAATCAATTGTGCTACATCTACCGCAAGGATGGAAATGATGGCTGTAAAAAGACGGTTTGGAAAAGAGGACGGTGTGATCGCCTATCATGGGTATCAGTCCTTTGCACCGGGCGAGTGTACTCCGGCAATGGCGCATGAAATCGGCGTCCGGATGGCAAAAGAGCTGTGGGGAGAGCGGTATCAGGTTTTAATCGCGACGCATCTTGATAAAACAAACCATTTACACAATCACTTTGTAGTAAATACCGTGTCCTTTCTGGATGGTCGGAAGTATCACCGGACGAAACAGGACTACTGGGATATGCGGCGTGTTTCGGACAGGCTGTGCCGGGAGTATGGACTTTCGGTAGTCAGGCAGCCGGAAAGGGGCAGAGGAAAGTCTTATGGTGAGTGGCGGGCGGAAAGAGATGACAGACCGACCTATGCCGGCATGATGAAGACGGATGTGGATGAGGCGATCCGAAAGGCACGGACGGAAAAGCAGTTCTTTTATTACCTGAGAGAAAAAGGCTACACGTTCAAGTTTGGAAAGGACATTACCTTGAGAGCGGCTGGAAGAGACCGTGGCTTAAAACTGGCGCGGAATTTTGGGGAGAATTACACCATAGATGCTATCAGAGCGAGGATTTTACAGGAAAAACCAAATCAGCAAAAGAGCCGGGGAGGGAAGTATTACGGATCGGCAGATCCTGCGGAGAGGAATCTTGTTACAATTTTACGGGTGTATGTGGGAGCGAGACCTAAGCGGAAAATCGGCGGACTGCGGGGTCTCTATCTCCATTACTGTTACCTGCTTGGAATCCTGCCGAAAAGGCGATCTCCGGTACAGCCGGAGCAGGTGCATGTATTATTGCGGGAGGAATTATTAAAACTTCATACCATAGCAGAAGAGACAAGGCTGCTCTGCCATTACAAGATTGAAACGGCGGAGCAGCTTTTGCAATTTCAGGAAGAGATGGAGCATGAGCAGAACGGACTGATTGACCAGAGGCGGCACTTGCAGTACCAATGCCGCAGTATCCGTGATCCGGAACGGATGGCACAAGTAAAAGGAGAGATAAAAGAGCTGACCAGGAAGATCGGAGAGAACCGAAGGAAGTTGAAACTGTGTCAGGGGATTGCAGAAAGAGCCGGTCTGATGAAAGAAAAGCTCCGGATTGTATATCAGGAAAAAGGCGAAAAGGAGGTGCGAAGTCATGAATACATCGGGCGAGGCGGCTGATCAGGTGGTGCGAATGGCATTACAGACCGGAGAAGTCGCCCTGAAGATTACCGGGGAAGGTGCAAAACAGCTTGCCGTTCTATTGTATGCCATTTTGAAAGAACAGAAGAAATCAAAAGGCAAGGCACGGATGGAGACGCTGGTGCGTACCGGAAAACCGTTGACAGTATATTCTGTGAAAGAATCAGATATCAAAGAGTTTGTAAAAGAGGCGAAGCGTTATGGGGTGCTTTATTGTGCGCTGCGTAATCCACGTGGAAGTAAGGATGGTATGGTAGACGTGATTGTGAAACAGGAGGATGCCTCACGGATCAACCGGATTATTAAGCGGTTCCGGTTGGCTTCCGTCAGCGAGGTGGCTCAGATCAAGTCAGAGATTGTGCAATCCCGGGCAGAAAAAGGGAAAATATTAGTGGATCAGAAAAAGCCTATGCAGGCACAGCCGGAACCGGAACGGGGAACGCCGGAAAAGGCAGACGCAGACAAACTGGTAGATGAACTGCTGGGAGCGCCTGTGCATAAAGAGGGAGAAAAAACGGAAAACCCTTTTCCGGCAAAGACAGAGAAATCCCGTCTGTCCGAGCCTACATCCGGCAGGCAAAACAGAGCCGCAGAGGGTACTTCTAAATCAGCAGATACACGAAACGGAGGAAAACCATCTGTCCGTCAGGAGCTAAAAGAGATTCAGGAGCAGAGAAAAGAACATGGAGACCGTACCGGATCAGAGAAAAACCGGACAGAGCATGAGGGAACGGAAACGTCAAGAAAATCGGGAAAGAGCCGGCAGAAAACAGTCCGGCACAAGCAGCCGGTACAGAAGAAGAGACTACGAGGGAAAGCGAGGTAAAACGAATGCAGGATTTTGATTCTATGCTGAATGTATCCGCTATGCCGCAGGATGAACGGACAGCGGCATTTGTGGCAGAGAGCAGAGAAAACAGGGCGCGGTGTTACGAGATGTCTGAGCAGATGACGGAGGCGGTAGCGTCAGACGGTACTGTGTTTCAGCAGTATCTTGATACGCAGAGCCGATTTGAACGCTATACGGCAAACAACGTACTTCTGGTTATGGCACAGAAACCGGATGCGCAAAAGCTCGGAGACTATGGATATTGGAGAGAGCAGGGAGCTTTTGTGCGGAGAAGTGAGCGCAGAAATCCGATACTGATTATGGAACCGGGGAAAGAGTATGAACGTGACGACGGCAGTATCGGGCAGTATTACAATGCAAAGAAAGTTTATGACATTACACAGACCAATCTGCGGGTGCAGGAAGAGCCGGAGCGTCAAATTGAAGATCGGACATTGATCCGGGCTCTGGTCAATAATCCCCCGGTTGCAATCGAAACTACTGCCCCGGAAGATATGCCTGTCTATGATAAAGGGGCGTTATTTGTTCCGGAGGACGGGAAAATTTATGTCAGAACAGGGATGAACGCGGAAGAGATTTTCCAGAGCCTTACACCGGAACTTCTGCTTGCACAAATTGCGAAAGGGGATCGAGACTTTAACCGGGATGAGTATGCTTTTCATGCCTATTGCGCGTCTTATATTCTTTGCAGGAAATGTGGAGTGGAAACCGAAAGATATGATTTTTCGCATGCTCCGGAGCAGTTTGAAGGTTTGGAGGCACAGGAAGTGCGAAGTGAGCTGTCCGTGATCCGAGATGCAGCGTCCGAAGTGTCGGCGCGGATGGCGAAGGTGCTTGACTTAGGGAGAAACCAGAGATCGCAGGAACAGACGAGGTGACGAATATGAAAGCAGTAAAATCAGGGTATAGCTTTAACCTGTTTTCAGAGAAAGAATTATCGGGTATAGAGTTGGAGAAAACAAACAGCAGTGTGAAAGTAGACGGAGCAGAATATGCTTTGTATCGTGGGAAAACTTATGAAGCGTCGCAAGAGATCGATCACTTGTTAGACCTGTATGGGGAGAGAAAAACAAGAGAATTTTTAGTGAAAGAGATGGAGCGGTAGGAGGTGCATGGGCTTGAGTAACGGAAAACGGGTACTGGAGCTGGATCAATATGAGCACAGCCTGTTGATCCATTCCTTGAACGAGCAGAGAAACCAGATGATTGAGGAACATGAGCCGACAGATGCAGTTGATGAGATCCTGCTGAAAGTTATTGATGCGCCGATTACGAAGGAGCGGAGAGGATGGTGGCGTGATGAGGAACGGTGAGAAGAAGTCATCCATCCTCTTTGCTGTGTGTGGGATTATCCCGATCGTCTGGTTTGCACTTCTGACCGCGCCCCATATGGAAAGTGGTCTGACAGGGATTTTACAGGGGTGGAACCGGGCATTCAAAAAGCCATTTGACATTACGATTTGTGAGGACAGTTTACGGACTGTCCTTATTTTTTTGCTCTGTTATCTTTTCGGGATAGGGATCTATCTGGCAACTCGGAGAAAGTACCGGAAAGGGGAAGAACACGGATCGGCGGCATGGGGAGACGCACGTGAAATCAATAAGCGGTACAGTGAGAAGAACTTTACTGCGAATAAGATCATGACACAGCATGTGCGTATCAGCTATAACAGTAGGAAACACAGGCGGAATCTGTTGACCGTGGTGATCGGAGGCTCAGGATCTGGAAAAACAAGGCA
>DWXI01000031.1 GCA_019119265.1 Candidatus Mediterraneibacter intestinigallinarum
AACCACTGTCGGTGAAACATACCGCCCGATCCTGTATCCTGCCTCACTCAATATCATCGAAGTGTATGCAAGCACAGATCCCTTGCCATTCGTTCCTGCAATATGTATGAACTTCAAGTCATCCTGGGGATTCCCAAGTTCACGCAACAGACCTCGAATCGTCTCCAAGCCAAGTACACTTCCGTATTTCGACATTTTGTCCAAATATACCCTTGCTTCTTTATAGGTCACGTTCTTTCGTTTCCTTTCCATATTCTGTTTTATTTTCCGTAAAGATATCTATCAATTTACGCCGATGTACATCATACCACTATTCTGCCGGATTCACAAGATAAACCTTATTGAATTTCAGTTATGACAGGTAAAAATAATTCGCACTAAATCTATTGAAAATACACAGCTTCACTGCGAAAATAGAGTTATTACAAAAAAATTTTTCGCGGTGAGGCTGAAATGGGAAGAAAAGAACAAAGAATTCAAAAGAAGCTTGAAAAAAATCCAGTTAGAGAACTTAACAAGATTCAAAACAAATATTATAGTCAGCTGTTCTGGAAGTTTGCCCAGACAGAAGATCCCCGGCATCCGAGTTATATCATATATACAAACCGGATGATGCTGGGGACTTTATATTATAAAGGCATCGCAGGAATTGACAGTATGCAGGAAATGACAGAACAGTTTAATGATGAGCAGGTCTCTAAAAATCTGTCGCTATTCATCGGCGAAAAAAGCAGGGAATATGTCCCTCACCATGTAACAGAGAATGAATATCTGGAAAGGCTTGATCCTATGGAGTTAGAAGAAATCAAGCAGGATCTTGTGTATCATCTAATCCGCAGACGAAGTTTTGAGGATGCAAGATACAAGAAGAAATGGCTGGTCATAGTAGATGGGACACAGCTATACTGCGGGCAGAAGAAGCTGAATGAGCATTGTCTGGAACGGTGCTGTAATAAGGGGACAGACAAAGAGGTCACATTGTATCACCGGGATGTGCTGGAGGCGAAGATCTTCTTTGGAGAAAAGCTGGTAGCCAGTATAGGAAGTGAATTTATCGAGAATAACGGGGAAGACCGGAAACGTCAGGAAAATATGAACGCGGAGGAGATCAAACAGGATTGTGAGACCAAAGCATTTACCCGATTGGCAAAACGGATCAAGAAGAGATTTCCGCGTTTGCCGATCCTGCTGTTGGCGGACAGCCTGTATGCATCGAAACCGGTCATGGATCTATGCAGGGAATATAAGTGGGAATTTCTGATCCGATATAAAAAGTGAAGTATTCCGAGCATAGCGGAAGAATACGAAAAGATACCGGAAAAAGGGAAAACAGAGAGAGCAGAATTCGTGAATGAAATCGATTATGATGGAAAACCAGTGCACGTATTAAGATATTGGGAAGAAAAAAATGGAACAACAACAGAATTCCAATGGCTGAGCAGTATAAGGATTACCAAAGGAAATGCGGAAAAGATGGCGGAAACAGGAAGGAAGCGCTGGAAGATTGAGAATGAAGGATTTAACCGGCAGAAGAACTGGCAGGGAAGCATTACCCATACATGCAGCTGGGATGACCAGGCACAGAAGAACCATTATCTAATGGCACAGATCTCTGATTTTATGAAACAGTTGTATGAGTATTATTATCTGGAGAAAAATGGAATTGAAAAGAAACAAAAAAATATATCTTCTGATTTGTTAGCCAGCTTTGGACGGCAACTAACAAAAGAAGATATATTCTCAGTTGATGAAAATACACAGTCATTCAACTGAGATAAGTATAGCAAAGGAAGTGATGCCTGCCAAGAGGAAAATGAACTGAATTATCCACAAAACTGGAGAATTCGGTCATTAGCCCCACAAAAGTGGATAAGTTAGGGAGAAAGACAGCAGGTGTGGATAACTTATTTTTTCTAAGAGATTCCTCAATATATGGCAGGCAAATATATTTTTACCGTTTGAAACTGATTGAATTTCCCTTATATTGACTTTCCATACTTTCTATGATATGTTTAGTGTACTATTGACATTAGTACACTTCAGACAGTTACAAAAAGAAGAGGGATACTATGATCACAATCGATTATCAAAGTAAACTGCCCCTGTACGAGCAGATTTCAGAGCGTTTCGAGACACTGATACTGAGAGGTGCGCTGCCTCCCGGCAGTCAGATGCCTTCCGTACGCTCCCTCGCTATGGAGTTGTCCATCAATCCGAACACCATACAGAAAGCCTTTGCACTGTTGGAACAGCAGGGATATATTTACCCGGTAAGAGGACGCGGAAATTATGTGGCGGACACTGCACAACTTGCCGAAAATAAAAAGTGTTCCCTGCTGGAAGAAATCAGGCGCCTTCTCAGACAGGGCAAAGAGCTTGGGATCACACGTTCAGAATACATTGCAGTCCTCAACGGGCTGTATCAGGAGGAGGAGATCAGATGATCGAACTGAATGACCTTGACAAGACATTTCACAATATACACGCCGTAGATCATGTAACCGGCACGATCCGCGAAGGGATGGTATTCGGCCTGATCGGATCAAACGGCGCAGGGAAAAGTACGCTCCTGCGCATGATCAGCGGAATCATCCGTCCTGACGCCGGAGAGATCCTTGTAGACGGAGAGTCGGTATTTGAAAATCCTGAGATAAAGTCTCAGATCTGTTTTTTGTCTGACTCGCCCTATTATTTTCAGAATGCCTGCCTGAAAGAAATGCGTGATTATTATATGACAGTCTATCCGACCTTTAACAGAAAACAGTTTGATTCACTGACCAAGATCTTCAACCTGGATATGAATCGCAGAATCAATTCTTTCTCAAAAGGTATGAAGAAACAGGTGTCAATCCTGCTGGGGCTGTGCGCCGGCACGAAATATCTGTTATGCGACGAAACATTCGACGGACTTGATCCCGTAGTCCGCCAGGCAGTTAAAAGCCTGTTCGCCGCCGAGATCATGAACCGGGATTTTACACCTGTGATTTCTTCCCACAATCTCAGGGAACTGGAAGACATATGTGACAGTGTGGGACTTCTTCACCGGGGAAAACTTCTGCTTACTCAGGATCTGGACCAGATTAAATGCAATATCTGTAAACTGCAGTGCGTGATCCAGGATGCGCATCTTGAACAGGAACTTCTGAGAAATCTGCGCGTAGTTAAGATGGAACGCACCGGTTCCCTGCTGACACTCACAGTCCGCGGAGAACGATCGGAAGTCCTGCGCATTGCAGAGGCGCAGAACCCTTTGTTTATCGAGGTTCTGCCTCTTACCCTGGAGGAAATATTTATCAGCGAAACGGAGGTTGCCGGCTATGACATCAAAGACTATTTCTTACATTAAACTTATCCGTGCAGATATCAGACACAGAGGATGGCTTCTCGCATTGACGGGCATTGTCCTCTTTCTGTCTATGCCTGTTTATACAATGCTCTTCCTGAGTACATACACAGAGCCTGTATCGGATCTTATTTCATATTTTCCCGGTTTACTGAACGGAAACAGCCTGCGCTCGTTTTCAGCGGTGATCGCGGTGCTGGCCATCCTTACCGCTCTGACCGGATTTAGTTATATCCACTCCAGAGAAAGACTGGATTTTTTCCATTCCCTGCCCGTGAAACGCACGACATGGTTTACAACGACCTACTTGTCCGGTCTGATCATCTTTCTTGTTCCATATATGATCTGCTGCATACTGACGCTAATAGCCGGTGCAGTAAACAAAGTTATGACTGCTCAACTTGCACAGTATTCTGCTGTAGCCGCTTTTGGCGGTATTCTGGCATTTTTCATCATATACAATGCCGCAGTTTTTGCTGTCATGCTGACCGGAAGAACTGTTACAGGACTGCTGGCATCTCTGGCTGTAATCGTATATCCGAGCATGATATTTGCTATGATCTCTTCGTTGGAACTGGCGTTCTTTAAAAGTTACTACAGCTATGATCTGAACTCCACACTGCCTCAGAAACTGGCCAATTACCTTTCTCCCTACGAGTTGTTCAATTCCCTGATCTCAGAGAGTGCAGCCGGCAGTCTCCATATCGGTCTGGCTGCAGCAGCGATACTTATATCCGCTCTGCTCATCGTATGCGCAGCACTCCTTTATCGTATCTACCCGTCAGAGGCTGCAGGAAATTCCATTGCATTTCCCGCTGTTGCCCCTGTGCTGAAAATACTGATCTGCATCCCGACTTCACTGTTTGTCAGCCTTGCGGTTCAGGAAATGATGCTGCTCAATGACACCGGATGGATCTTCCTTCTGAGTCTCCTGGCTTCTGTCATTCTCTGCGCTGTGATCGAATTTATATATACACTGGACCTGAGACGGCTCTTCAAAAACTGGAGATCATCTCTTATAGCCATTGCCGGAGTTATGATGATCCTGTGTTTCTTCCGGTTTGATCTTCTAGGCTATGATACTTATCTGCCGGATGAAAATAAAGTGACAGCCATCTGTTTCCGTCCGGATTCCTTCAGTTATTATTTTAGTTACCCGGACCTGGAATATCCTTTTGAATCCGAGCTCGGATACTTCGCTCCCGAAGAGGAAACAGACGCCCTTTACACTCTGGCACGCTCCGGGATCGAAAATCTGGAAAACGGCATTGACGGTCAGAACGACTCCGGCTATATCGAAACCTTATTCCGTTATAAACTTTCAAACGGACGAATCGTGTCAAGGCAGTATCCGATCAAATATGAAAACGCTGTCACCACGCTGGAAAAAGTGCTGGATAACAAAGAATACAGAAAAGAGCTCTTTCCTTACTTTCATCTTGATGCAAACTCCGTGATATCCATCGCACTTTCTGATATCTACGGTATACCGGACGAAATGAAACTTGACAAAGAGCAGAGACTCGCCCTTTTGGAGGCATATGAAAAGGATCTTCTCAACGTCAGCACCGATACACTCATAAACTCTATTCCCGTAGGCGAACTCACGCTTCAGATACCTGACCCGCAGCAAACCGGGCAGACTGCAGATGCGACTGTTCCGTCATACAACACCGGACACTCCTATATCAGCTCCGGTTTTCCGGTCAGTGTACCTCAATTATATCTGTATCCGGAATATACAAATACTCTTGCATTGCTGGAGGATTACGGATATTCGCTGCGCAGCCATATTGACCCTGAAGATGTGTCCGGCATCACAGTCTACCTGTACAATGATACCGTCGAGAGCGGCAGGTTCAGTGATCTGGTTTCTCAGCTTTCTGATACTGCAGATTTACTTTTCTATGATTCAGAAATGACTATTTCTGCCACGGCACAGGAAGATATTGCTCTCCTTCTGGAACATATCCGCCCGTATTCAGGCGGGATCCTCGATGACGGAAAGAACCGGGAGGATTATATAGAGGTTCAGTATAAAAATGGGGAATTTTATGGGAATGTGTTTAAGTAATTTGTGTTTGTTCCAGAGATTATATGATGTTTCGAGTAAAAAATATCAGATAGAAAAGTTGCCGCAGAAAAAGGGGAAGAGAGTGGAGCTTTATTGATAAAGTACCCCTTTCTTCCCGTTTTTACGAATGTTTGTTTATAGGATACGCTGCGGATAATCGGAAAGCCTGACGTTTGATGCACTAGCTGTGGGAGGCGGATACTGTATAAGCCATGCATTAAGGCAGGAGCGGTTCCGAATACACCTGGTTCTCCCTGTTAGAAAAAGCAAATGCAAGTTCTAATGGACGAGCATTTGCTTTTTTGTTACAGGGATTCCTGGGGATGAGGAGAGCGGGCCGGCATGGCGTTACAGTATCCGCCTCTCACAGCGTCCATACATCAAATCAGTCCTTCTGACTTTAGCAGAGTAATCTATACAACAAACACAAATTTAATTTACGGTACGTTTTACATAGGTTGTATGCAGTATATGATGTGCCTTCTCGCTTCCCGGCGCTCCCAGATACTCGTTATATACTTTCTTGACAGACGGGTTTTCATGGGATTTTCTGATTGTCTTTGCCGCGTCATTATCGTAGAGGGCTTTCGCGCGGATCGCCTTCACGTCCGTGAAGTTGCGCACATCTGCATGTACCTGAGGCTGGCCGCCGCCGTTTACGCATCCGCCCGGGCAGCACATGATCTCTATGAAATGATAGTCCGCTTCTCCGGAACGTACTTTATCCATGATGATCTTTGCATTGGAAAGTCCGGAAGCGACTGCCACTTTTACGTTCATCCCGGCTACATTGTAGGTTGCCTCTTTGATTCCGTCTGTTCCGCGCACTTCCATAAATTCGACTTTCTCCAGCGTCTCTCCGGTCAGTTCTTCCACTGCGGTTCTAAGAGCCGCCTCCATTACGCCGCCGGTGGCTCCGAAGATTACTCCTGCACCCGAAGATTCGCCGAGCGGATCGTCGAATCCTTCATCCGGCAGGCTGCGGAAATCAATTCCCACTTTGCGGATGAGGCGCGCCAGTTCTCTTGTCGTTATGGAGATATCTACATCCGGCACTCCCGCCGCATACTGGTCGTCTCTCTGAATCTCAAATTTCTTTGCAGTACACGGCATAACGCTTACGCAAACGATATCTTCGGGAGCAATTCCCATCTTCTCCGCATAATATGTCTTGGTGATCGCTCCGAACATCTGCTGGGGCGACTTACAGCTGGACAGATGCGCCAGCTGATCCGGGTAATAGTGCTCACAGTATTTGATCCATCCCGGCGAACAGGAGGTCATCATCGGCAGGACGCCCCCATTTCTCACACGATCCAGAAATTCATGCGCTTCCTCCATAATGGTAAGGTCAGCACTGAAGTCTGTATCGAACACTTTATCAAATCCGATCCTACTGAGAGCCGCAGCCATCTTGCCTTCCACGTCTGTTCCCATGGGATATCCGAACTCTTCGCCCAGAGCCGCGCGGACGGACGGGGCCGGCTGAACGACCACATGTTTTGATTCATCTGCTATTGCTTCAAGAACATCGTCTATATTGCTCTTCTCATAGAGTGCACCTGTAGGACAGGCGGCGATACACTGACCACATGATACGCAGCTTGTATCTCCCAGCCCCATATCAAATGGAGATCCGATAAATGTGGCAAATCCTCTGTTATTCGGTCCGATGACTCCAACGGTCTGTACTTTTTCGCATACGGCCGAACATCTTCGGCAGAGGATACACTTATTGTTATCTCTCACCATATGTACTGCACTTTCATCCAGTTCATAATGCGGTGTCTCGCCTGCGAAATAGTCTTCATCCGTCACTCCCAGTTCCTGGCAGAGTTCCTGAAGTTCACAGTGTCCGCTGCGCACGCAGGAAAGACACTTCTTATCATGGTTAGACAGAAGAAGTTCCAGTGTCCTTCTTCTGGAGTCAAGCAGTTTCTTTGTATTTGTCTGTACCTCCATGCCTTCGGAAACCGGATAGACGCACGCTGCCACCAGATTTCTTGCCCCTTTTACTTCCACGACGCACATGCGGCACGCACCGATCTCATTGATTTCTTTCAAATAACACAGCGTAGGGATGCGGATACCCGCCGCCTGCGCTGCCTCGAGGATCGTAGAACCTGCGGGTGCAGTTACTCTCAGGCCGTTTATCTTTAAATTCACATTTTCCATTCTCACTGCCCTCCCTTATTCTTTGTAGATCGCGCCGAACCGGCATTTATCTATACAGGCGCCGCATTTTAAACATTTCTCGGGGTTGATCATATGCACTTCCCTCACCGAACCGATAATTGCGTCCGCCGGACAGGTTCTCGCGCAGAGCGTACATCCCTTACATTTATCCGGATCTATCTTATACTGGAGCAGATCCTTACAGACACCGGCAGGGCATTTTTTGTCAACGATATGAGCGACATATTCATCTCTGAAATAGCGCAGTGTAGAAAGCACCGGATTAGGCGCTGTCTGTCCGAGTGCACACAGGGAACTGGACTGCAGATGATAACAGAGTTCTTCCAGCTTATCCAGATCTTCCATAGTTGCCTGCCCTTTTGTGATCTTCTCAAGAATCTCCAGCATACGTCTCGTGCCGATCCGGCATGGCGTACACTTGCCGCAGGACTCATCCACGGTAAATTCCAGGAAGAACTTGGCGATGTCTACCATACAGGTATCCTCATCCATAATGATCAATCCGCCTGATCCCATCATGGATCCGATCTTTTTCAGGTTGTCATAATCAATGGGCACATCCAGGTGCTCTGCGGGAATACATCCGCCGGACGGTCCGCCGGTCTGCGCTGCCTTAAACTTCTTGCCGTTCGGGATTCCGCCTCCAATCTCCTCCACGATCTCGCGCAGTGTCGTTCCCATGGGAACTTCCACAAGTCCGGTATTATGTATCTTACCGCCCAGGGCAAATACTTTCGTTCCTTTTGAATTTTCTGTTCCCATAGATGCAAACCATTCCGGACCGTTCACGATAATCTGCGGAATATTTGCAAATGTCTCTACGTTATTTAAGATGGTTGGCTTCTGGAAAAGCCCTTTGAGCGCCGGGAACGGCGGACGTGGACGGGGCTCGCCTCTGTTGCCCTCAATCGACGTCATGAGCGCAGTTTCCTCTCCGCAGACAAACGCTCCCGCTCCGAGTCTTAATTCGATATCAAAATTAAATCCGCTGTCAAATATATTTTCCCCGAGAAGTCCGTATTCTCTTGCCTGGTTTATGGCGATCTCAAGACGTTTTACTGCGATAGGATACTCTGCACGCACATAAATATATCCCTGGGACGCCCCGATGGCATATCCTGCGATCGCCATTGCCTCCAACACTGCGTGAGGATCGCCCTCCAGAATCGAACGATCCATGAATGCTCCCGGATCTCCTTCATCTGCATTACAGCAGACGTATTTCTGGTCCGCCTCATTTGCTGCGGCAAACTTCCATTTTAATCCTGTAGGGAATCCGGCGCCGCCCCTTCCCCTTAAGCCGCTGTCCAGAAGAATCTGGATCACATCCTCCGGCGTCTTCTCTGTCAGTACAATCCCCAGTGCCTCATAGCCGCCGGTTCCGATATACTCTTCAATATTTTCAGGATTGATCACGCCGCAGTTTCTCAGCGCAACTCTATGTTGTTTCTTATAGAAATTCGTCTCATTGAGTGGAATGATCTTATCTGTCTTTGTCGTCTCATCGTAAAGCAGACGAGTGACAACTCTTCCTTTCAACAAATGTTCAGAGACAATCTCGGGGATGTCGTCCTCCTGAACCATGGAATAAAAAGTTCCTTCCGGATATACGATCATGATCGGACCAAGCGCGCACAGTCCGAAGCACCCTGTCTTGACTACACCGACTTCTTCAGACAGCCCGTTGGCTGCGATTTCTTTTTCCAGTCTCTCCCTGATCCGCTGGCTGCCGGAAGAAGTACATCCGGTTCCGCCGCAGACAAGTACATGTGAACGATACATATTTTTCTGCCTCCCTTCTCTAGTTTGTATTATTCTGTGCAGCGCTCAAAGTATATTTTGTCACGACCTGGCCGCCAACCAGGTGAAGACGAAGAACTTCCAGGGCTTTATCAGGGGTCATCTTCACGTAAGTCACTTTTTCTTTTCCCGGTTCCATTACTTCCACAATAGGTTCGTACTGGCACAGCCCGATACATCCTGTCTGCGTCACACAGATCTTCTCGCTTAAATTCTGTTCCTGCACCGCATTAGAGAGCGCCGTCAGTACCGGTCTTGCTCCACTGGCGATCCCGCAGGTAGCCATTCCTACAACAACGCGGATCTGATCAGCATTCTCCGCGCGCACTCCGACCTTTCCCTGCATCTTTGCACGGATCGCACGTAATTCTTCAAGAGATTTCATATGATTCCTCCATCCTGTTCTTAAATTTCAGCTCCTCCATCTGTCTCTCTTTTATTATTATCCAGATACTCCCAGATAAACAAAGACACCTCAGGCTCCATAAAAGAGATCTCGTCACCCAGCATCTCCCTCATTTCCCGGGTATCGAGCGAAAAACTCTTATCATCGTATTCATAGATATACTTAAAATCAATCTGCTCGTTGAACACGATCAGCGTATGTATGGTAGAACTGATATCACCCAGCGGCATCCTGTCGATATGAGATAAAATGAATACCGCTTTCACTGTTGTTCCTTTTCCTTTTTCTGAATCAATCCGGAAGCTCCCTCCCGTACATTCCGCTGCCTGCTTAAAAAACGGAAGGCCCAGACCTACGATTCGCGTTGTTCTCGTCGTAAAGAACGGATCCTGCGCTCGTTTCACCTGATCCGCCGTCATTCCGCATCCATTGTCTGAAATAGTGACAGACAACCGGTCTTCTTTAGGCTGTACAGATACGGTGATTTCGATCAGAGATGCGCGTGCACGCACGGAATTCTCCGCCACATCCAGAATATTCAGAGATATTTCCGGCATCATGGATTATTCGTACTTCGCCAGGATGCCGTCTATGTCGTCCACTGTAAGACGACCATAAACTTCATCATTGATCATCATGACCGGTGCGAGTCCGCAGGCACCCACGCAGCGGCATGCATCCAGAGAAAATTTTCCGTCCGGCGTACACTCCCCGCCTACAATGCCCAGTTTCTCCATCAGTGCATTGTAGATATCCCCGGAGCCTTTTACATAGCACGCCGTGCCGAGACAGACGGAAATCCTGTATTTCCCTTTTGGATTCAGCGTAAACTGCGAATAAAACGTAGTGACGCCATAGATCTTTTCCATGGGAATCCCCATCTGGTCTGAGATCATCTTCTGGACTTCATAAGGAAGATATCCGTATATGTCCTGTGCTTTTTGCAGGATTGGCATAAGAGCACCTTTTTCGCTTTTCAGCTCTTCGATTGCTTTCGTAAGTGCCTCTTCCTGCTCCTTTGTTCCGGAAAATGGAACAGTTCCTTTCTTTGCTGCCATTCTTCAACCTCCAATTCTGTTTTGTGCTCATTAAGACAATCATATCATATGATATCTCAATATGCCACTTAAAAAGTACGAAAATTTCGTATATAATATAAATATACATCTTTTTTCCGAATATTTATACAATACATTCTTGTTGCTTTTTACTGTTTATACAATTATTGCTTTTTAAATATGCAGATGTTATACTGACTGAAACGGAAATTGTTCGATATTTATTCTTAGAGGAGGGCTTATGACGATCAGAGAAATGCAGGAAGTCCTTGATGCACAATTTCTCTATGGAGAGGAACTTGGCGATCTGGATGTACAATTCGTTTTTTCAGCCGACATGATGAGTGATGTCCTGGCTTACTGCGGAAAATGTTCTGTACTCATCACCGGACTTTGTAATCCTCAAGTGGTACGTACAGCGGAAATGCTGGATATATGCTGTATCATTTTTGTCCGCGGCAAGATGCCTGACGATAATATGCTGGCGCTTGCAAGGGGCAAATCCATTGCTGTTCTCGCAACGGAACATTTTATGTTTACAGCCTGCGGCATCCTTTATGAAAACGGATTGCGAGGAGGTGCCTGAATGGGAGATCAGCTTATTTTTACTTATATTATCGACGGCAATGATTTCACCCGCGCGGGAGAGGCCAGCAGTTCTGTCAAAAACAAGCTTAAGATGCTCGGGGTCGGCAGCGACGCAATCCGACGAACTGCTATCGCCATGTATGAAGGCGAGATCAATATGGTGATCCATGCAGATGGAGGTACGATCACAGTCACCATATCGGATACGGATATCACTATGGTACTGGCTGACAAGGGTCCTGGCATACCCGATGTCGACAAAGCCATGCAGGAAGGCTATTCCACTGCCCGGGAGGAAGTCCGCTCACTTGGCTTTGGAGCCGGAATGGGGCTCCCGAATATGAAGCGTTATTCCGATGAAATGCAGATTGATACCGTAGTAGGCCGGGGAACCACCATTACCATGAAAGTGAATCTGTAACAGACAGAACATACAAAACCAGGACGTAGATTCTGAAGAAAGGAGAGAAACTGTGGACAATAATAAATTCATACGTTCCGTACGGCTTCGGGAATCTGCCTGTCAGGGATGTATCAACTGCATCAAATACTGCCCCACCCAGGCGATCCGGGTACATAACGGAAAAGCCCATATCATAGACAAGTTCTGTATCGACTGCGGCCGATGCATCCGATACTGTCCGCACCATGCTAAGATCCCAGTCTATGATCCGCTCTCCGTGATCAATAATTTCAAATATACGGTAGCTCTTCCGGCTCCTTCACTCTATGCCCAGTATAATAACCTGAACAACGTAGACATTGTTCTGAACGCTCTGCTGAAGCTGGGATTTGACGATGTATATGAAGTCAGCGCGGCGGCGGAACTGGTATCCGAGGCTTCCAGGAAATATATAAAACAGCATATGGACGAGGCTCCTTTTATCAGTTCCGCATGTCCGTCTGTTATCCGCCTGATCCGGGTGAAGTTTCCTTCGCTCATCTCACGCCTGCTTCCCATCAAAGCACCGGTAGAAGTAGCCGCAGAGATTGCACGGGCGCGGGCGATGAAAAATACCGGCCTGAAACCGGAAGAAATTGGCATTATATTTATCTCCCCCTGTCCGTCCAAGGTATCTTATGCAAAAGCGCCCCTTGGAATCGAGAAGAGCAATATTGATAATGTAATAGCGATCAAAGATGTCTATCCTCTTCTGCTGCCCCATATGAAGCACGACGAAAGCCAGTTAAAACCACTTTCCAATTCCGGGCGCATCGGTATCGGCTGGAGCAATGCAGGCGGAGAGGCCGGCGGTCTTCTTACCGACAGTTATCTTGCAGCAGACGGCATCGTAAATATCTTAAGAGTGTTGGAAGAGCTGGAGGATGAGAAGCTTCACGGGCTCACTTTCGTAGAGCTGAACGCCTGCAACGGCGGCTGCGTAGGAGGTACGCTGACTGTCGAGAATGCTTACATTGCTATGACAAAGACCAAACGCCTGACGAAATACCAGCCGGTATCAAAAAATCATCTGGAAGACAGCCCTGAAATCCGGAATATGCACTGGGCAGATAATGTAGAATATGAACCTGTGTTTCGCCTCGGCAATACATTTAAGGAGAGTCTGAAGATGATGAGCGACGTAGAAAATCTTACCGCCAGATTTCCCGGACTTGACTGTGGTTCCTGCGGAGCTCCGACCTGTCAGACACTGGCGGAGGACATCGTCCGGGGCGAAGCGACTCCAAATGACTGCATTTATGTCCTGCGAGCAAACATCGCGGACCTCTCTCATAAAATTGAAAAACTGACCCAGGGAAAAAATGCGGAACATCCATTATCCCGAGAAGAAGACGAACTGCTCGCCAAATATATCAAAGAGCTGACTACAGAACTCGCTTCCTTCGGCGTACCGGGCAATCTCCGGCGATCGTAAAAATGTCCGCCCCGCTATTACAAGTTTTCAAAGGAACAGAAAGGAAGTTCAGAAGATATGAAACTAGAGACCATACTGGAACTGCCGGAATGTAAAGTTCTGGTCAAAGGCAACCCGGAACGTGAAATATCAAAAGTATTCTGCTGTGATCTTTTAAGCATCGCCATGGGAAAGGCCCCCACCGACAGCGTGTGGGTAACTGTAATGGGAAATAAGAACACTCTCGCCGTGGCAGCTCTTGCAGATGTAGCCTGTATTGTACTGGCAGAAGGCATTGGAATGGATGAGGGAACTTTAACAAAAGCAGAAGAAGAAGGGATTGCCATAATCTCAACAGAACTTCCGATTTTTGATATTTCCCTTGAAATATACAAAGCAGGTGTATCATGATCCCGCTCTACTATGATCTGCATATCCATTCCTGTCTCTCTCCCTGCGGGGATGACGATATGACTCCCGCTAATCTGGTGGGAATGGCTGCGGTCAAAGGACTGGACGTGATCGCGCTCACAGATCATAATTCCTGCCAAAACTGCCGGGCCGCCATGTATCACGGTAAAAACTACGGCGTCACCGTGATTCCCGGCATGGAGCTGACAACACAGGAGGAAGTTCATGTGATCTGTCTCTTTCCCACGCTGGAAGACGCCCTGACTTTTGACGATCTTGTATACGGGAAACTGCTGCCCATCCCAAACCGGGAGGATATATTCGGAAAACAGCAGATCATGAATGAGATCGATGAAGTGACAGGCACTGTAGGAAATCTTCTCATCAATGCCACTTCCATCGCCTTTGACGATGTATTTCCACTGGTGGAATCCTGTCACGGCATCGCATATCCGGCCCATGTGGATAAGACTTCCACAAGTCTGATCTCCAATCTTGGATTTGTACCGCCCGGAAGTACGTTTACCTGCGCGGAGTTCCATGATTTTAAGAATTTGCACCGGATCAGGCGGGAGCATCCGTATTTTGAAAGCTGCAGTGTGGTGTGCTGCTCTGACGCCCATTATCTCGAAGATATCCATGAACCGGAGTATCAGATTTATGCAGAGTCAAAAGAAATACCGGATATACTGGAAGCAATAAAAAGGCACAGAAGATAATGTCAATCTCCTGCGCCTTTTACTGTCATATTACTTTCTTCCCATCGCTTTTACTTCTTCAAATTCACTCTCAATCTCCCCTGACGGCTTCGGTGATAACAGTGATACCACTACGATACACAGGCAGGAGAAGATAAATGCCGGAAGCAATTCATAGATATCCCATATTCCGCCAAGCGGACGAACAAGCAGGTTCCAGACAAATACCATTCCCGCGCCGCCGAGCATTCCGGCAATGGCGCCGGCTCTTGTGGTTCTCTTCCAGAACAGGCTGAAGAGCATCAGCGGTCCGAACGTAGCGCCGAATCCGGCCCATGCAAAGCTTACGATCGTAAAGATGACACTGTTTTCATCCAGGGCGATGATAATCGCTACGACGGCTATCACAAGCAGAGTCAGCCGTGAGATATTGAGCACTTCTCTGTCTGATGCTTTCTTGCGGAACAGCCCCTGATAAATGTTTTTTGCAAACGCAGACGCTGCAATGAGCAGATAGGAATCCGATGAGCTGATAGTCGCCGCCAGGATTCCTGCCATTACAAATCCAGCGACCAACGGCGGAAGCAGGTTTGTGGACAGTAGGATAAATACATTCTCCGCATCCGAGGAAGTCGTCAGCGTCGTCGGATACAGGGCTCTGCCCAGCACTCCGATGAATACAGCAATAGTAAGAGAAATCAGAACCCATACCGTAGCAATCCGGCGGGAACGTGTAAGCTCATCTTCGTGGCGGATCGCCATGAATCTCAAAAGTACCTGGGGAACTCCGAAATATCCCAGGCCCCATGCCAGCATAGATACAACTGAAATAATTCCGTAAGGAGCAGCTTCTCCGAACTGCGGAACCCCGTTTGCTATCTGCTGTACACCGTCTACGGTCTGAGGCGTAGCCATGCCGAAGAACTCGAGAAATCCCGGAATATCTTTCACATTGTCAATAACTGCGCCAAGACCGCCTGCCGCATATGTCCCTACGAGAACGATCACTCCAAGAGCCACTATCATAACGATTGCCTGCATAAAGTCCGAAGCACTTTCCGCAAGAAAGCCGCCTATGATCGTATAGATCAGCACAAACACTGCTCCTACGATCATCATCGGGATATACGGCATGCCGAATAATGTAGAGAAAAGCTTGCCGCATGTCACAAGACAGCTTGCCGCGTACACAGTAAAGAATATCAGGATAAACACTGCGGCGATCGTCATGATCACTTTTTTCTTTTCATGAAAACGATTTGAAAAATATTCCGGCAGCGTGATCGCATTGCCTGCTTTCTCACTATACCGGCGCAGCCGTTTTGATACGATCAACCAGTTGATATATGTACCTGCCGCCAACCCGATCGCAGTCCATGCCGCATCTGCGATACCGCACCAATACGCCACGCCCGGCAGGCCCATAAGGAGCCAGCCGGACATATCCGACGCCTCCGCGCTCATAGCCGTCACCCACGGCCCGAGGCTTCTCCCGCCGAGAAAATAAGCGTCTGAACTGGCATTCGCTTTTCTTGCAAAAGTAACACCAATAATAATAACCGCCGCCATATAGATGACCATGGCAGTCAGGATCTGTAAAGTATCTCCCATTCCATATTGTCCTTTCTGTATACGATACCGGAGGAGCCGGCGTCTTTTTCTCTGTGCCTCGCAAACCAGGCTGTCACGACGGGGTCAGAAGTATTCCAAGACACAATATGTGACCAATTATAAACAAAATATAAAGTTTTGGCAATCATTTTCCGACCACCTTCTCTATTTTTATCCGCGTCTCTTTCACTTTTGCGTGATCCATTCCCCCGCAATTAATCCCAATCACGGTATCACCCGTCATTACTACCGCCGGGAAATAGAAATCGCACAGTTTTTTATCATCCGCCACATTTACTAAAATACCGACAGTCCGGCACTCTTCCCATATCCTTCGATTTACCTCATGGTCATCCGTAGCCGCCAGGACAATCTGAGCGCCGTGGATATCTCCGGCGCGGTATTCTCTGTGCTCTGCCTTGACCTTTCCTTCTTCTTCCATCTGTGACAGTTCTTCACAGAGTTCCGGCGCGATCACATGAATATCCGCCCCGAACTTAAGCAGCGTCCTTACGCGCCTCAGTGCGATCGATCCGCCCCCTGCGACCAGTATCTTTTTATCCGTAAGGTCAATAAACATTGGAAAATAAGGTCTGTCCATCTTATACACTCCATTCAAATCAGCCATGCCGGCACATACCAGTTTGTATGGTCTACAGGCGGAATATCATTCGCCATACATATGCAGCAAAGAGCGGCTCAAAGCATATACAGCAGCGAATTACAGATGCACGCCGCAATATTACTCCCGCCTTTTCTTCCTCTTGCAACGATATACGGAATATCCTTCAGCGTCAGGATCAACTCTTTGGATTGCACCACATTGACGAATCCCACCGGCGCCCCGATGATCAGTTCAGGCTTTAGTTTTCCCTCATTGATCAGTTCATAGAGACGCACGAGTGCGGTAGGGGCATTTCCGATTGCAAAGATCAGGCCGCTCTTCTTCTCTTCCTGATACATAGCCGCCGCTTTGTCCATACATGCTGCCGCCCGGGTGGTACCGTTCTTCTTTGCCGCCTGCGCCACGTCCTCATCAGACATGAAGCAGCGGACTTCGCCCCCGTACTGTGCCAGCCGCTTCTTGTTGATTCCGGCTTTCGCCATCTGAGTATCCGTCACAATGGAAGCGCCGTTTCTAAGAGCGCTCAATGCACGTTCTACTACATTGTCAGAAAATACAAGATTATCCGCATACTCGAAATCCGCGCTTGTGTGGATACAACGCTTTACAATAGGCTCTGTGCCCGGAATCAGTTCCTTGTCTCCCAGCTCTTCCGCGATGATCTCAAAGCTTCTTTTCTCTATATCAGCAGGTCGTACCTGCTCCAGTTCATTTAACATACCCGGTCTCCTTTCGCTGCCAATATGATTCGATCACGATCTGATCCGCTTGCCGATACCGCATGTCACGCGATATACTTCATCCGCATGCTTTACAAGTTCCGTGCAGATACGGCCGACGGCTTCTCTGTATTCTCTCTCAAAGGCACTCACAGGAACAAGTCCACATCCGATCTCATCACACACTATGACGAGACCTCTGTTTTTATCCAGGATCGCCCTGATCAGTTCCTGAGGCGTTTTCCCCTCCTGAAGCCATCTTCTCACAAAAAGATGGAAATGATCCACAGCCCCGCAGGACAGAAGCTCCTTGAGAGAGCACCTGGCTCCGTCCGCCCATTCTGCGCCCGGATACAATTTCCTGGCATAATCAAGTTTTCCCTGATATGCGCCGCCTGTTATAAATTTCATCCCGTGCCGTCCTTTCTCTTCTGAGATTTCTTCCGCCGCGCCGATACCTTTCAACTGTTCCCGGGTTCCGGCATCCATATCTGAATCAGATTTTATGCAGACTGGCACCCCGTACACCACTTCCGTCACCCGGTCCGCCATTTCTGCCAGGACACGATTGATCTTTCCCAGATTATCCTTATAGGCTGACATCTCTTCCGTATCCGGTACAGATTCCCGGAACACGTCGTTCGTCACCACAACAAGATGTGCGCATCGTTCTTTTAGCATCTGTACGCCTTTTATAACACTCTCCGCTGTATCTCTCCCCATATTTTCCGCACCGTCGGGTTCATACATTTCATTAGCGGTAAGGTTGGAAATACATTCCAGCAGGACACAGGAACCTTTCAGGATCGGCGCTTTCGGATCAGAAAGTTTTCCCGGCAGATCCACATACCACTCAAGCGTTGCAAAACCTTTGCCGGCACGCATTTTCCGATGGGCTTCTATCTTTTTCGCAGTTTCCTGTCCATAGGGAATCATATCGGCTACATAGTAAAGAGAGGCTTCTTTGTCCCTGCCTGCATCTTCCGTACATAACTCCCTGTACAGTCTGCAGATGCATTTCTCCGCATAGGCGGATTTCCCACTTCCGCTGCCCCCCATAACCAGTTTCATCATCATATCACCTTCTATTCACTGATATCCGCATATCGGTATTCCAGCGCCCCGCTGGCCGGTATCTGCCGGATGCCGGTAATATCCGGATCCACCAGATTTACACTTTTCATGGCATACAGCGGAATGATATAAAACTGTTCGCCTACTGCGATCTGCTCTGCCTGATGGAGCAATGATGAACGCTTTTCAGGATCCGCTTCCGAATTTGACTTTTCCACAATAGCGTCATATTCCGGGTCGTTGATGCCGCTGCAGTTATATGTACTGTTAGACAGCAGCATGGACAGGTATGTGTAGGGGTCTGCAAAGTCTGCTGTCCAGTTCATGCGGCATAAGTCAAAATCTCCCGCATATCTCGTAGAATAGTTGGCCTGAAGTTCCTGAGCCTCCAGATTGATGGTAATGTTCAGGTTTTCTTTCAACTGTTCCTGGATCACCTGTGCCGTATCAGAATCCATTTCCAATGTCGGGTAATTGTATGTAAGTTCCGGGAAACCCTCGCCGTCGGGATAACCGGCCTGCGCCAGCAGCTCCTGAGCGCGCTGTATATTCTCCTCGAAAGGCTGCTCCGCCTCATCGACAAAATACTCTCCCGTGGACTTATCTTTCATATACTTTGCCACCAGATTATAAGTCGGCTCTGTATCGTTTCCCACTATCTTGCAGAGTTCTTCTCTGTCTATAGCCAGATTGATCGCTTCTCTGACTCTCACATCATCAAGCGGTTTTACATTCAGATTCATATAGATATACCGGGTGGCGATCTGATCCGTCACAAAGAGATCCTCTGTTCCCTCATAAGCCTCCATGACTGTAGACGAGAGAGATGTCGCCACATCCACCTCCCCTGCTTCATAGGCATTTGCCATGGACTGGGTGTCGTCAAAGAAACGGTATGTGATCGTATCCAGCTTTATTGCTTCTGCGTTCCAGTAATATTCATTCTTCTCAAGGACAAAGTACTGATCCGGAACATATTCCGCCAGACGAAAGGGACCGTTAGCCAGACTGGTGTCCGGATCTTTATCCCATCCGCTGTCCACTGAATCTGCATACTTTGAACAGGACGGCGTATATACGGGGAGACGCAAAAGGTCGAGAAAATAGACGCATGGTTCAGACAGATGAAATACAAGGGTATTGTCATCCGGAGTCTCCACTCCCAGCATACTCATATCTGCCTCTCCATTATAGATTGCTTCCGCATTTTCTATGGGAAACAGATAATTTGCATATCCGCTTCCTGAAGCGGGATCAAGGGCTCGGGTAATGGTATTGAGAAAATCTGCGGATGTCACCGGAGATCCGTCCGACCATAGAGCATCCTCTCTTAAATGAAATGTCCAGACTGTCGAGTCGTCATTTACCTCATAGCTCTCTGCCGCGCGATACTCGATCTCACCGCTCTCATCATAGGTAAGCAGTTCATCAAGAGCGCTTACCGAGTAGGCCAGATAAGTCAGAGCAATAGAGCCTGCCGGGTCCATCGTTCCCGTGTCACTGCTTATCGCTACCGTAATTCCTCTTCCCTCCTCATTTGCCGCGGGATCGGCCGTAACGCATCCTGATATTCCCAATGTGCAGAACAGCGCCAAAGTGATAAATACTGCTGTCAATCTTTTCTTCATGTCATATCTCCTCTTTCATATCTGTGAACTCATCTTGTATCCTCTGCTCCGCCTGCCGCTGTGCTCTTCCGAATACAGGAAACAGGACACTTTCCGGCCTTCAAATATGTAGTCTTCAGGTTCTTTTTCCGTACAGCATTCCATCGCGTATCCGCATCTTCCCGCAAAAGGACATCCTGAACCGCCGGAATCTGCTCCACCTTTTTCCCGGACTGCTTTTATCTTTGCAGATCTGATGGGATCCGCTTCCGGAACGGCCTCCATAAGCTGTTTTGTATAAGGATGCCACGGATCCGAACAGACCGATTTTGTTTTTCCCGCCTCTACAATGTGTCCTCCATACATGACCCCTACCCGATCGCTGATCCTTTTCACAACATTCATGTCATGGGAAATGAACAGGCAGGCAAACCCGACTTTTTTCTGTATTCGCAGGATCAGTTCCAGTATCTTCTCCCGTGAGGATGCGTCCAGCGAAGACAGCGCTTCGTCACACACGAGAAGTTCCGGTTCTACGATCAGGGCGCGGGCAATTCCGATCCGCTGCCGCTGTCCTCCCGAGAAATCCCAGGGGCAGCGGTCTGCATCTTCCTGCGAAAGGCCGGTCAGCTCGAGTATTTTCCTGATCTTCTCTGAAGCAGTTTTCCGCATCTCTTTTCTGTCCGCTTTCCTGCCTGTTCCGCTCTTCGCCGCCGTCCTGCGGGCGGCCGCCTCAAGAGCCTCCTCCAGCATCCGGCGCACAGTCAGACATGGATTCAGCGAGGTATACGGATCCTGAAATACCATCTGCACTCTGCCGCCAAGTGAATCCATCCTTTGTCTCCGGTCAATGATCTGCCCCCGGTAATACAGAGTTCCCTCATCTTCTCTCTGGATTCCGGCCAGTATCCTCGCCGCAGTAGTCTTTCCGCTGCCACTCTCGCCTACAAGGGCGAACACCTCTCCTTTTCGGATTTCCATGGAGAAATCTCTGACTCCCTCGTTTGCTTCAAAGCTCTTTGTCACATGCTCCATCTTAAGGATTATGTTTTCCCTGCCGACGTCTTTTCTCTCCTGCATGCGTTCAAGTCTGCCTCCCCGCGCATCTTTCAGCAGGCGTTTCGTATATTCCTCCATCGGTGCGTAGAAGATATCTTCCGCGGTACCGCTCTCCACAATCCTTCCCTGATGCATGACATAGACTCTGCTGCACATAGCCGCTATCACGCCCATATCATGACTGACCAGAAGCAGGGAAGTTTTCGTCTCTTTCACTACGCGCTTTAAAAGCAGAAGGATCTGAGCCTGTACGACTGCATCGAGAGCCGTCGTAGGTTCATCTGCTATAATAAGCTCAGGTTCACATGCCAGAGCTGTCGCAAGCACGACTCTCTGGCGCATTCCGCCGGAAAGCTCGAAAGGATACTGCCGCATCCTTATGGAAGGATTGCGTATCCCCACCAGATCGAGAAGTTCTTCTGAACGCTCCAAGGCTTCTTTTCTGCTGCATTTTCTTCGGATACGTACAGTCTCCTTAAGCTGTCTGCCGATCTTGACAGAAGGATTCAGACAGCTCAGAGAATCCTGGAAGATCATTGCGGCATTTTGTCCGGGAACAGGCCTGTGCCCACAGACTGTAATCCTGTCAGAGCTGACGGCCGCATCTTCTCCGAGAAGCCCCATCACGGCTTTCATCGCCGTACTCTTTCCCGAACCGGATTCTCCCACCAGTCCGACGATCTCTCCCTGCTCTACTCTAAGACTGATATTATTTATGACATCTGAAGCGCCGTTTTCTGTCAGATACTTCACGCTCAGATTCTGTACGTCCAGCACACTCATACTGATCTGCTTCCTCTCCTGTCAGCCGTCTTTTGTTCCACCGCATTCCCCACCATGTTCAGAGCAAGGAGCATCACGCAGAGAACAAGAAGCGGATATATCATCTGATACGGATAAAGCGTCATCTGGCTTCTTGCCTCCTGGATGATCGTACCCAGACTGGCAGCCGGCGCGGCAATCCCCACCCCCAGGAAACTTAAAAAGGCCTCGGTAAATATGGCCTGGGGCACAAGAAAAATCATGTTCACCACAATCGTTCCCGCCACATTCGGCAAAAGGTGCACCATCAGAATACGAAAAGAAGTTATGCCTTCCATCCGTGCCGCGTAAGTATACTCCATTCCTTTCAGCCTGATGATCTCTCCCCTGACAATACGCGCCATACTGATCCAGCCCGCAATGCACAGACCCAGTATAATGCTGACTGTACCTGCTCCCAGAACAAGCGTGATCAGAATCACGTAGAGCATGGACGGGATTGCGGAAACGATGTCTGCCACCCTCATAAGGATCATGTCTGTGCGGCCGCCCGCATACCCTGATGCCGCTCCGTAGAGTACGCCGATAATGCCATTTGTCACTGCACTGACGATTCCGACAGTCAGGCTGATTCCCGCTCCATACCACACGCGGGTAAACAGATCCCTTCCGAACCGGTCCGTGCCGAACCAGTGGAGAAGGGATGGGCCCTGATTACGTATCTCGGCATTCTGCCCGGAAAAGGACCATGGGCCGAACAGCGGTACTGCGATCGACAGAAAAATCCATATCCCGAGTATCACGCACCCGATAACTGCCATTCGGCTGCTGCATATATAGTTTTTCCAGTGTTGATGTATCCGCCGCAGCATAACAGCCTCCTTTATTACATCTTTTCTTCCCGATACGCCCTCCGTGTCTGCGGATCCAGCCACGCACACAAAAGATCAGTCAACAGGTTGACAAATATGACTACAGCTCCCATAAAAATTGTCAGGCCAAGAATCAACGTATAATCCCTGTTTGTAATGGATCCTACAAACTCCCTTCCGAGACCGGGAATCGTAAAAATACTCTCAATCACAAAACTTCCGGTCAGCAGGGCTGCCGAAGACGGGCCCACATAATTAAGTACCGGAAGATACGCATTCTTCAGGGCATGTGTTAAAACGGTCCTCCATTTCCCCATTCCCTTTGCCCTGGCAAACAATACATACTCCTTCTTCAGCTCCCCATCAAGGGCGTTTGCAGTCAGCCTCGCAATCATTGCCGAAGGGTACAGGGAAAGCGCCGTCACAGGAAGTATATAGTGAGCCGGGCTTAACAGCCCTGAAGCCGGCAGCCATTTCAGCTTCACACTGAACACAAGGAGAAGGAGGATTGCCGCCGCAAAGCTCGGAATCCCGGCTGACAGCATTCCGGCTGCCGAAATCATTTCCTTTACACAGCGCCGCCTCGATACAGCTTTCACAATACCGGCCCCTGTTCCGAGAAATACAGATACAGCCAGTGCAGTGATGCCGACCGAAGCCGTAACCGGCCATGCTCTCGCAATGATATCCGTCACCCGGGTGGCCGGATCCTGATATGAGATACCGAGATCTCCATGCAGCAGATTCACTATGTATGAAATGTACTGTATGAAAACCGGATCGTGCAGCCCGTATTCCTGCTCTATGGCCTCCACTACCTGGTCTGATACTCCGCCCTGCTGAAACGGACTGCCAGGGATAAGCCGTACAAGAAAAAAAGTCACTGTTATAAGAACGAAAAGTGAGAAAATGCCTGTCAGTATCCTTTTACATGTATATCCAAGCATCAGCTTTCCCTCTCCTTTCTGTCCTGAAAATAGCCCTTTGATAAATATACCATATCCATAAAGCCATGTCACCACAAAAACAGAACCGGGATTCCGACATATCCCGGTTCTGTTTTTGTCTGCTTTTCTCTATCCTGTGACTATTCAGCCACCTCCGCCACCTGAAAGTGAATCACTTTCTTCAGATCTTCCAGCGCTATTTCCACCTGATATCCGATTTTCCCGGCAC
>DWXI01000005.1 GCA_019119265.1 Candidatus Mediterraneibacter intestinigallinarum
GATTTTCAAAATCACTACAATTTCAAAACAATTTTACTGAAAGGAGTCTTTTTAATGAGCAAATGTAAAAGTACGGAGGTGCAGTGTAAATGAAAGAATTAAACAACATCAAGATCATCGGAATTGATCACGGCTATGGAAATATCAAGACCGCCAGTACAGTCACAAAGAGCGGAGTGACAGCCTATGAGACAGAGCCAATCTTCTCGGGAAATATTCTTGAATATGAAGGCAGTTATTACCGTATCGGAGAATGTCAGAAAGAATTTGTTTCAGACAAAGTGTCTGACGATGACTATTATCTGCTCACATTGATGGCCATTGCAAGAGAGCTGAACGTATACGGTATCCGTGAAGCAGATGTTCACATTGCGGCCAGGCTGCCGCTCACATGGATACGCAGGCAGCGCGAGGAATTCCGCAGCTATCTCCTTAAAAACAGAGATGTAACCTACCGCTTTAACGGAAAAGATTATCGTATTCATCTTATAGGATGCAGCCTTTACCCTCAGGGATACCCGGCCATTGTCAGCTGCCTCAAGGACTTCAAAGGGACTAATCTTCTGGCAGACATCGGGAACGGAACCATGAACATCCTGTATATCAATAATAAAAAGGCAGTAGAAAGCTGCTGCTGGACAGAAAAATTCGGTGTAAACCAGTGCATGATCGCCGCCAGAAATGCGGTAATGGACAATTTCGGCGTAAAGATCGAGGAAGCCACCATTGAGCAGATATTCCGCTATGGCTCTGCCGATATCGGAAAGTCCTATCTGGACTGCATTACTTCCGCAGCCAGACAGTATGTGGCAGATATCTTTGCCACACTTCGAAAATATGAATATAATCCGGATCTTATGCGGCTGTTTATCGTTGGTGGCGGGGGCTGTCTGATCAGGCACTTCGGACAATATGACGAAAACCGGGTAACCATTGTGGACGACATCTGCGCAACAGCAAAAGGTTATGAATATCTTGCCTTTTCCAGCCTTCGCAGAAAGGGGTAAACCATGAGTCAGAACATCCGCAGTACAAACGTCCGCTTCAACTTGGACAAAGATCTGCAAAACAAAGCGTGGCAGTATCTCCAGACAATGGATAAGCAGAAATTCAAATCCTACAGTAATGTGATTGCGGTATCACTGGTTGATTATTTTGATCGCTACTACCACAGTCAGGATGACCCGTATTTTGAGACAAGAGAACGGGAAGAAAAATTTGTCGATCAGATCATCACTGCCGTGGAACATGCCATGGAGAAAGCACTTCCTGTCTTTCTGGCCGGATGTATGGCAGGGCTGTCCAAGGCTCCCGCTGTAGTCATTCCGCCTGATACTCCCTCTGATTCAGACGAGGATATAGACTGGGATTTTCTTGGAGAATGAATCGCAATGTAAGCGTATACGCACGAATGGGGGTGACACATGACAGAATTTCTCACGCAGGCAAGTCAGTTTTCAAATTATATGGTATTTCCAAAGTTTCTGTTGAACAGAGAAGCATTAAGTGAAACAGCCAAAATTTTATACATGATCCTGCTCAACCGGGCACGGCTCTCACAGAAAAATGATGGTTGGACTGACGAGAAGGGGCATGTGTTCATCTACTTTCCGATCACGGCACTTGCTGAAACACTCCACAAAAGCGAAATGACGGTCAAAACAGCCCTGAATGCGCTGGAAAAGGAGCAGCTTATTTCCCGCAAAAGACAGGGAATCGGATTACCGAACCGAATCTATGTAAAATACCCTGCCGATACAGGTCTGACAGACAGAAAACTGTCCACGAAAGAGAAAGAAATCTGTCCGTCAGAGAGACAGAAAACTGTCTGTCAAACAGACACGAAACTGTCCTGTAATAAAAATGAGAGTAATAAAACTAAAGAGATAAGTGAAAAGAGTAAGGAGCGCACCGCTTACGGAGCTTATCATAATGTATTCCTGAACATGGGCGAACTGACAGAGCTGCAAAGCGAAATTCCCGATTATCAGGAATATATTGAGAAATTGTCCAGTTATATGGTCTCCACCGGAAGACAGTATCAAAACCACGCCGCTACGATCCGAAGCTGGGCTTTGCGTGACCGTCCCGCTCTATCCAAACGGAATTATGAATGTAAGGAGGACGAAAGCCTATGAGACTAAGCCAAGATGAATACCTGAATGAAGCAGACGGACTGATCTACTGTTCAAACTGCCATACTCCCAGACAACACAGGGTACAGTTTGGTAACAAAGTGTTTTTCCCTGTGATCAGATGCCGATGCCAGCAGGAGAAATGCGTTCAGCAGGAAGCCGAGCGGAAACAGCGGGAATTTCTTGAGCATATATCCCGGCTGAAAGCCAGCGGCCTGCAGGACAAAACCCTGAGAGAATACAATTTTTCTAATGATAAAGGCTACAATCCTGAAATACAGAAAGCTCATGACTATGTAGACCACTGGAGGGAAATGAAAGAAAAATCGCTGGGGCTTCTTCTCTGGGGAGATGTAGGTACAGGAAAATCCTTTTTTGCCGGCTGTATCGCCAATGCCCTGCTGGACAAAGGCATCCCTGTCCTTATGACAAACTTTTCACGTATCCTGAATATCCTTACTGGAATGTACTCCGATGACAGGAACCGATTTATCGAAAGTTTTAATCAATACAGTCTGCTGATCATTGACGATCTCGGTATTGAGCGTAATTCAGAATTTGCGTTGGAACAGGTATTCAATATAATTGACAGCCGTTACCGCAGCAGAAAGCCCCTGATCGTCACTACAAATCTTACACTAGACGAACTAAAAAATCCAAATGATCTGGCGCATGCCAGAATATATGACCGTATACTGGAACGCTGTATCCCCTTAAAGGTCAATCGTCTGAATATACGGAAGATAAATGCTGCTTCCAATCTGAAAGAAGCACGAGATCTGTTACGTTCCAGTACCAAAGATACCATATAAACGGATCAAATAATCAAAGAAGCAAATACAGCCAAATTGAAAATAAAAATATGCAGAGGTATCAGCACCAGATAACTGAGAAATCAGTGTCAGGACGATACCGGAAAGGAGCGATTATGCAAGACTCATCCGAAGAAACGAAGAAAAAATTATTACAGGCGAAGCACCGCATGGAAGCCGTACAAGCCAGAGACCGCAAAAAGGAACGCAGTGCCAGAACACGCCGGTTGATACTGGAAGGAGCAGAACTGGAAAAGATTGTACCGGAAGTCAAAGACATGACAACAGATGAATTACGGCAGTTCCTTCTGCTTCACCTGCAAAAGCACTTTTAAGAGCTGGCTTTGCAAGTTTTCTATTCCCGAAAGGCGCACTTACTCACCACTGCCCTGTAGGGCAGCGGTGGTATCCCTCCCGCTGGTCGGGCTCGTGCGCTCTGCCGAGGGCTATCCGCTGCTGACAGGCAGCACCGACTATGCAGCCATCCATCCGCCGAGTTTCGTCAGATACACCTGCCGGAGATGGCTGCCTGCGAAAAGCTGCCACTGGCACCTTTTCTGCAGAGGAACATGGTTGTTTCCATGTTCCTTCATAGTCCAGCGATATTCACAGGAAGGAGATGATCGTTATCGCAATTTACCATATGTCGGCAAAAGTGATCAGCCGTGGCGCAGGCCGCTCCGCTGTCGCCGCTTCTGCTTATTTAAGCTGCAGCCGTATGTACAATGACTACGACGGAATCCAGCACGATTATACGAGGAAACACGGTCTGACCTATCAGGAAGTCCTTCTTCCGTCTATGGCTCCGCCGGAATGGAAAGACCGGGAACAGCTCTGGAACGCCGTAGAGCAGGCTGAAAAGACAAAGGACAGCCGTCTTGCCCGTGAATTTGTCGTAGCGTTGCCTATCGAGTTGCCAAGAGAAAGCCAGATCACCTTTCTCCGGGATTTCATCCAGAAAAACTTTGTGAATCTGGGAATGTGCGCTGACTTTGCCATTCACGATACGGACGGCCACAATCCTCACGCCCATATCCTGCTGACCGTCCGCCCTATGGAGGCAGACGGAAGCTGGCAGTATAAGACACAGAAAGAATACCTCTGTATCCGAAACGGGGAGGAAAGAGGCTTTACCGCTGCTGAGTTCAAGGCTGCCCAGCGGGAAGGATGGGAAAAACAATATGCTTATAAGGTGGGGAAAAAGAAGATTTATATGACAATCTCAGCCGCACAAAAAGAAGGATATCTCCGGGCAGACAAGCACCCCAAAAGTACCCGCTTCGGCAGACAGAATCCCATTTCCGAGCAATGGAACAGTGAAACGCAGCTCCGGGAATGGCGGAAAGCATGGGAGGACGCAGTAAACCATACACTGGAGGCTCACCATATTGACGCAAGAGTGGATCACCGCAGTTTTGCCGATCAGGGGCGCCTGGAACAGCCAACGATCCATGAAGGCTACCATGCCCGTGATATGGAAAAACGAGGCTTTCTTTCCGACCGATGTGAGATCAACCGACAGATCCGGAAAGATAACCGGCTGCTTCGGGAACTGAAAAAACAGGTAGAGAAACTTACAAGCGTAGTCATGGACAATATCCGCTCCATTGCAGATGCATTGGAAAAACTCCGTGGGACAATGATACTGCTGCAGTATCATCTGCTCCACAACCGCTCCCAGGCTTCTTCTGTCAGGGAATGGATCGATCACTTTACCCCTGTATTGTCCAGGTACAAAGGACTGACCAGAAAGATCAAAGAAAAACGGGCCGAAAAGAAAACCCTCGCAACTGAGAAAAAGGCGCTCAGTCTCCTGCAGCCTGTCCGCTATTATCAGATCAGCCAGAAGATCATTACTCTCACCGAGGAGATCGAAGAACTTCTGTCTCAGAAAGAACGGCTGATTTTTGACAACTATTTTCATAGTGAAACAGAATTTAAAAATAGTGAATCTATCTGCCAGAAACAGCAGGACTTCTTAAACCGGCTGGATCAGCAATATGATACTTTGTCTGCTCAGCTGGAGGACAGTCAGGAATGTTTTCAGAAGCTCAAAGCATCCGTCAGTTCAGAGAAATCCTGTGAACTGCTGAAAGCCAGATCCGAGTTGCGGGAAACTGTCCGGGAACAGACACGCTTTACTTTGCAGGAAAAATTCGGGCAAAAATATGACTCTTTCCGGTTCCATGATGCAGCCAATACAGTGGATGACCGCTTGAAAGAAGATCCGGATATTTTCCGGGAGTATGCTTTCAGAAAGCGTATAGAGAAGGAGACAATACGGAGACAAGACAGAGCAACAGACAGAGTAAAACGCCATAAAGAACCGGAACGATGATATATCTTTTCTTGTTCTAATACATGTGGTCATCAGATTCAATAACATCCCGGTTGATACCGGTCGGTACACAAATTTTGTTGCAAAGATTGACAAAGATACGGAAGAGAATTTTCGTACAAGATCCCAGCAAATCAACATAATCCTCACCGAGTATTATAAAGTCAGAATATTCCCTCATAGCCAGAAAAGGTAAAACACTGATACAGCCTGCAAATGCAGGAAATATCAGTGTTTTCTTTATTTTTCGCTTGTTTTATGAGAACAGGATGCTGACCACACACTCCAGCAGGGTCAGCGCCAAAATAATGTTAATGGCACGGAAATATTTTCGATACCAGGTCTGGATCAGCAGCCCCATGCCTACCCATGTCATGGTAGCGATAGAGCCGATGGTAGCAATGACCAGTTCAAAGCCGCAGAGCACCCAGAATGAAGTGCTGTAATCTGTAACATAGCCCGTCAATGCTGTGATTCCGAAAAGATAGATCTTTACATTGACGAATTGGAGCAGAAAGCCTTTCAAAAACGAGGCGGAGGCTTCCGCATCTTCCTCCGGCAGCTTGCTGACAGCAATGTGAACGGCCAAAAACAGGATATAGGCTGCGCCTATGTATTTCATGACGCCCAGAACACCGGGCAGAAAACTGCTCAGCCCGAACACAAAGACAGCGCATAGAATCTGGACGACATAATATCCTGCGAAGATTCCCAGGAACAAAGGCCGTCCCTTTTTATATCCGTAATTTGTCACAGTATTCAGCGCCAGGATATTGCCCGGCCCCGGCGTGAACGCGTTGATCAGAGAAAAAATAAAAAAATTACCTATCACATAGGCAGGCATTCTGCCACCTCCTTCCAATCTAGCATACCACGGAAAGGAGAGCGATAGGTAATATCGATATTCTATGCTATAACATAGGATGAACCTATAAGTAATTGACTGGCGCCGTATCAGACAAAGTCAGGTTTTCAGACGGGAATACAGAAATCCGTACACAGCATTTCTAAATGGCAGTCGGAGATTTACAGCAATATCTCATAGAGAAGGAATTTTTTGGGCGTTCCGATATCAGGATACGTAATCCTGACAGAATCAATATATTGAAAGCCAAGGGACTGATACATTTTCTGAGGAATGTCATTGCCTTCAATGCAGTCTAGACGAATTGCTTTTTGTCCCATTTCTTTTGAAATCTGGATAGCATGTCTGACCAACTGTTTGGAATATCCGCGCCTGCTATATTCAGGAAGAACGCGCAGCGCATGCAGGATCATAACCTCTTCTGTTTTTGTATTTATCTGCCACTGAACAGAATGATATGCCGGATCACAGTTGTGATCGATGATATAAGCAGCGATGATTTTCTCATCTTCTATCCCGACAAACTGCGCTTTCGCTGCGATAGATTCCCGTATCATTTCTTCTGACGGAAAACCGCCTTTGTCTCCCTCGGGCAGAAAATCCTGCTCCCCCAATACACTGCACATCCTGTTATAGAAAGACAGTAATTCCGAAAAATCTTCTTTATTTGCAGTACGAATTTCCATACATTCTCTCCTCATTCTTCATTTATCTATCAGTAAAGTCAAAAGTTCCGGCAATCCCCGGATCTCATAGCCGGGGAGCGTATCGGATGGATTTGGCTTCTTTGTCCTGTTCAGCCAGAAGGTTTTCAGACCGCTTTTTGCTCCGCCGGCAATATCAGCCTGCAGGCTGTCTCCGACCATCAACACTTCTTCCGGGCGAAAATGAATCCGATGCAAACATTTTGAAAAAAATCGGCTGTCCGGTTTTTCAAAACCCATCTCATCAGAAACGAAGACATCAGAAAAATACGAAAATAATCCGGCGCTTTTCAAACGGGAAAGCTGCATCTGCAGTATCCCGTTCGATGCGGCAAACAGCGGAAAACTCCCGGACAGAGAGCGGAGGACATGGTCAGCGCCCGGCACCAGAGCTGTCTGCGCAGATAAGGTCCGTTGAAACGCCCCAGACCGGAGCGCCGGACCAGAACAGACGGCGCAAAATGAGGGCTATCGAAATTTTTTTAAGGCTTCCACATAAATCCTGCCCAGTTCGGACAGTTCCTTATCCCGGTTGATGACATAGCCAATCCGCATGGTTTCCTGCTCATCCAATGGAAGGGAGACAATGTCGTCTCCCTGCAAATATTTGGGGAAAATGCCGCTGGAGATCGTATATCCATCGACACCGATCATCAGGTTTACAATGGCCGCCCGATCACTGACTTTGATGCTCTTTTCCACTGGCACAGTACTGAACAGTTCTTCCGAAAAATAGGCGGACTCATAATTGCCCTGCACAAAGCTCAGACGGGGATAGAGTTTCAGATCCTCCAGTTTCAGCAACGGGCGCTGCGCCAGGGGATGGCCTCTGCGCAGGAACACATGAGGGGAAGCAGAGAGCAGCTCGTAAAATTGCAAATCATATTCTTCCAGCAGTTTCGTCAGAACGCTCTCGTTCTCCTTACTCAGGTAGAGGATGCCTATATCGCTGAATCGGTTGCGCACATCCTCCAGGATCTGGTGGGTCTGCGTTTCATTGAGGATAAATTCAAACCGCTCCTGTCCGAATGTCTGAATCAGCTCCACGAAAGCGTTCGTTGTAAAGGTATAATGCTGGGTGGAAACACAAAACCGCTGCCTGGGCGGCTCATTGTTGATGTATTTTGCTTCCAGCAGCTCCATCTGCTGAACCACCTGACGCGCATATCCCAAAAATTCCATCCCTTCTTTGGTCAGCGCTACACCGGCCCGGCAGCGGGTAAAAATAGTCACGCCCGCTTCTTTCTCTACCTGCCGCACCGCATCGGACAGACTGGGCTGGGAGATGAACAGAAACTTGGCGGCCTCCGTGATAGAACCCTTTTCCGCCACGGTGATCATATATCTTAATTGTTGTATTGTCATATCTCGTTTCCTTTCATAAAATACTTGAGAAGACATAGTCATAAGTGAAGTGTATACACGTATCAGCCTATAGTAATCCGTAGTATCAAATAGAATTCAATCCGTAAACCCGGCGCTATTTATCGTTGATTTTCAGCTCAAGTATATCCGGGCGCGCATAATGTCCGACCACGTCATGCTCCATTTTGCAGGCGGCAGGCAAACATACAGGTTCTGCCTGCACCAATGCGATTTTACAACTGTTTTCTATGTCTTTCATGGCGGTAGATTTATCCTTCCTGAAAATTTCGATTCACCGCGCTGTGCGGTCACTCTATTATTTTGTATCCGGCGGCTTCAAGCGCTTGTATCGCTTTCTCATAATTCTCCTTTTTGACCAGAAGATAGTCCGTATTGTAAGTAGATACTGCAAAAATCGGAATGTTATGATCTGCTAAGATCGCTGCGATTTTAGACAGTATCCCGATCAACGAAAACTCCAAAACGCCTTGAATTCGAAGCGCTTTCCAGCCATCATCACGCCGAATTACATTTGGCGGGACTTCGCTTGTGAGGCAAACAAGAGATTTTTCTTCGTCCGTTTTCCCGATAAAGCTATACTCGGAATCTAAATTTACAAAGGAATAATCTTCTACCTGACATACTGAAAATTCCTGATGGTTTTTTTTTATTTCCATCGTAGTGCCTCCTTTCATTTGTCACTGTCTCCATTATACGATAGCTGCTCATCTTAGAGAAGCAGTAATTTATCCGGCGCGGTGGAGTAAGGACGGTGTACATGGCTTTCGGACCGCCGTCACGGGCCTGTGATTGCCTTGCGGTAAATGACAAGGGAAATGATCGCAGTAATCGCTTCCGTGATCCAAAACGCATTCCAGACGCCAACTGCTCCGAAAAACCTGCTGAGTAAAAACGCAGCCGGGATGATGACCACTACATACCGGCAAAGGGAAATCAGTAAGGAGGGAGTTCCTTTCCCAAGTCCCTCCAATGCGCCGGAAGATGTAACAGAAACCGCCGAGACGATAAACCCGGCCCCGATGATGCGTAAGGCGGTTTCCCCGGCCTGAATCGTCGCTTCTGTGTGGGTAAACAGCCCCATCAACTGTCCGGGGATCAGCAGACATATTACTGTCCCAAACACCATAATGATGCCACTCATGCACAAAACAATCTGATAAATCTGGCTGACCCGTTTGTGCTCCCCCGCGCCGTAGTTATAGCCAATCAGGGGCCGCATCCCCTGCACAATGCCATTCGCTGGCAGATAGATAAAGGTCTGCAATTTGTAATAGATTCCCAAAACCAGAATATACACTTCGGAATATGCCGCCAGAATCGCATTGAGCGCCGAAATCAAAAGAGACGGAAGCGCAAGATTCAGGGTTGCGGGAATGCCGATGGAGTACAGCTTGATGACCATCTTTTTGCCGGGCAGAACGTACTGCCTGCGGATATGCACGCGAATTGGCCGCACAAAATAAACTACAAGGTAAATCGCCAGCGTCAGAGTCTGCCCGATGCCGGTTGCCAGTGCAGCGCCTTCGATCCCCATTTCCGGGAATGGGCCATAGCCAAAAATCAGAACGGGATCTAAGACAATGTTTGTGATGCACCCGCACATCAGGCTTATCATGGTCGTTTTCATGTTTCCTACTGCCTGGAACAATTTCTCAAACGCCATGCTGACAGTAACAATGAGTGTAAAGGCGAACGCAACGACAGAATAGCGGACGCCAAGTTCAATGACCGCTTCGGATGAAGTGAACATCCGCAGGAAAACCGGCATGATCGTAATACAGCAGACT
>DWXI01000032.1 GCA_019119265.1 Candidatus Mediterraneibacter intestinigallinarum
CTCAATATACTGAGGATGTGACGTATCGTACTCGATCTTCTCCCTGATCTTTTTAATATGCACGGTCACCGTGGCGATATCTCCAATGGACTCCATATCCCATATCTCGCGGAATAATTCTTCCTTTGTATACACATGATTCGGATGGCTCGCCAAAAATGTGAGCAGATCAAATTCTTTCGTCGTAAAAGACTTTTCCTCGCCTCCGACCCACACGCGTCTCGCAGTTGTATCGATCTTAAGCCCGCGGATTTCAATCACTTTATTTTCCTCAACATTGCTTCCGATCAGCCTCTCATACCGTGCAAGATGAGCTTTCACTCGGGCGACCAGTTCACTCGGGCTGAACGGCTTTGTCATATAATCGTCGGCCCCGAGTCCGAGACCTCTGATCTTGTCGATATCGTCCTTCTTCGCTGAAACCATAATAATCGGCGTGTTTTTCTGATCCCTGATCTGGCGGCAGATATCAAAACCATCCACACCCGGGAGCATCAGGTCAAGGATGATCAGATCAAAGTCTTCCTCCAGCCCTTTCTTTAATCCTACCTGTCCGTCATTCGCAACTTCTACTTCAAAGTTGCTCAGTTCCAGATAGTCTTTTTCCAGATCGGCAATACTTTCCTCGTCTTCTACGATTAAAATACGCTTACTCATCAATTGGTACCTCCTGATATTTTCTGATTACAAAATACATTGTCGTACCAGCGCCCTCTTCACTGGTGGCCCAGATATTGCCTCCGTGCTCCTCGACGATCTTTTTCACAATGGAAAGTCCGATGCCGCTGCCCCCTTTTGATGAATTTCTCGATGCATCCGTCCGGTAAAACCGATCAAAAATATACGGCAGATCCTTTCCGGCGATCCCTTTTCCATTGTCGCCCAGCTCAACCTGGACAAAATCTCCCACATCCTTCAGATTCATCGTGATTCTTCCCTTCGGCTTATCCATATATTTAAGGGAATTTGACACGATATTGTTGATGACTCTCCTGAGCTGCTCCGGATCTACGATCACTTTGCAGTCTTCTTCCATTGCATTGCGATAAGTAAATGCTACTCCTTTCGACTCCAGCTCCATATGAAGATCTTCCGCACAGTCTTCAAAATAATCTTTCGCAGAGATTGTCGCGAAGTTATAAGGGATCCTGTTGGTATCGATCTTGGAATAAAGTGTCAGCTCGTTAATAAGAAGATCCATCTCATTAGCTTTATTATATATGGTCTTGATATATCTGTCCATCTTTTCCGGTGTATCCGCCACGCCATCCATGATTCCTTCCACATATCCCTTAATAGCAGTGATAGGAGTCTTAAGATCGTGAGAGATATTGCTGATAAGCTCCTTATTTTCCCGGTCAAACTGCACCTTCTCCTCTGCATTCGCCTTCAGGCGGAGCCTCATCTCTTCAAAATCCTGACAAAGCTGGCCAATCTCGTCATCCGATTCCTGCTTCACCTCAAAATCCAGATTGCCCTCTTTGATGTTCCGGGCTGCTTTCTGGAGCTTCGTCAGCGGAACGGACACAGACCTGTAGATCCAGTAGATCAGGAGCGCCGTAGTGAAGAATACAAGCATCATATAAAGCTGAAGTATCTCGCTTGCCTCTCCTTCGGTTCCGAAAGTATGCATCGCCACTGTCATAAAAATAGTCGGCAGGATCATGACCGCCATAAATACAATGATCAGTTTTGTTCTGAGTTTCATCGGCAACTCCCTTTATAAATATTTCACAAGATCGTCAACCTTATCCAGTTTCTCCCACGGCAGATCCAGATCCGTACGTCCGAAATGCCCGTATGACGCCGTCTGCTTGTAGATCGGCCTGCGCAGATCCAGCATTTTGATGATACCTGCCGGGCGAAGATCAAAGTTCTCGCGGATAATCTCTACCAGTTTATCATCGGATACTTTGCCTGTACCAAATGTATCTACGGAAATTGACGTCGGCCGCGCCACTCCGATCGCATAGGAAAGCTGAATCTCACAGCGTTTCGCCAGACCTGCTGCCACAATGTTCTTTGCTGCATAGCGAGCCGCATATGCCGCAGAACGGTCTACCTTTGTGCAGTCTTTTCCGGAAAATGCCCCGCCGCCGTGACGAGCCATGCCGCCGTATGTGTCAACGATGATCTTGCGGCCTGTCAGTCCGCTGTCTCCGTGCGGTCCGCCGATCACGAATCTTCCTGTAGGATTGATAAAGAACTTCGTCTGATCATCAACCATATCCGCGGGAATGATCTCATCAAATACATATTTCTTAATATCTGCATGAATCTGTTCCTGTGTCACATCCGGATCGTGCTGCGTAGAAAGAACAACGGCGTCCAGCCTCTTCGGAATACGGTTTTCATCATACTCCACTGTCACCTGTGTTTTTCCGTCCGGGCGCAGATAAGACAGCGTTCCGTTCTTCCTCACCTCTGTCAGGCGGCGCGCCAGCTTATGTGCCATTGCGATCGGATACGGCATATACTCTTCTGTCTCGTCAGACGCATAGCCGAACATCATTCCCTGATCCCCTGCTCCGATTGCTTCGATGTCATTCTCCGACATCGTATGTTCCTTTGCCTCAAGCGCTTTATCAACCCCCAGTGCAATGTCTGCAGACTGTTCGTCGATTGTCGTAATGACACCGCATGTATCCGCGTCGAATCCATATTTTCCCCGCGTATACCCGATCTCCCGCACCGTATCGCGCACGATTTTCGGGATATCCACATAAGCCTTCGTCGTAATCTCTCCCATAACCATAACCATGCCTGTCGTACAACACGTCTCACACGCCACACGGCTCATCGGATCCTGTTCCATCAACGCATCCAGGATCGCGTCTGAAATCTGGTCACACATCTTATCCGGATGACCTTCTGTAACTGACTCCGAGGTAAACAATAATTTCTCCATAAAACAAACTCCTCTCTTTGCACCGGAATACCGGTTTAACTTTCTCCTTTCGATCGTCCATCTGACGTTCTTTCGAATTCCAATACAGGTAAGCCCTGTCAGATGGAAAAAGAAAGCAGTCCGCAAAGCGGACTGCCGATATCTATCGCTACAATCCTCTTATTGTTCGATCACTCGCTCAGGTTGGCACCTTCCTTTTTAAGGGGTTGCCGCAGCTTCACAGATCCTTTGTATCTCCACTGCTCTGAATAAGAGAAAGTTTTTATAATTTGATTCTGTTCCAGTAAGAAACTTTACCGCGTATGCGGAGAAATGTCAATAGTGTTTATAATTATTTTATTAACTTCATATACACTAAAACAAATAAGTTCTTATGTGGGGATAAAGGATGAATACTATTTTTCCAGAGTCTTTAAATCAAAAACGGGGATGTCTCCCCGCCAATACAGAGCAACGATTCATGAATGAAATATATCTTCAAACAAAAGAACGAGGGCATATTTGCCCTCGTCACTCATTTTAAGCATCTGTCTTTATCCTACCTTCAGCTTAAACTTCTGGATCTCTTTTTCATTAGTCACTTTTTCTATTACACCGCCAAGGCTTCTGAGCTTCTCTTCAAAACGCTCGTATCCTCTCTGGATATACACGATATCATCCACGATGGTGATGCCGTCAGCCGCAAGACCTGCGATGCACAGCGCGGCTCCCGCTCTCAGGTCCGGCGCGCTCACCCGGGCTCCCGAGAATCTCTCGATCCCCTCGATCGTCGCGGAGTTTCCTTCTACTTTAACCTGCGCTCCCATACGAGCCAGTTCGCCAAGATATTTAAAGCGATTCTCAAAAATACTCTCCGTAATCGTACTTGTACCTCTTGCCAGCGCCAGAGTTACACCGATCTGAGGCTGCATATCTGTCGGATATCCGGGATATGGAAGGGTCTTCACCTGTGTGCTTCTGAGCCGCCCTTTTGATACTACGCGGACTGCATCGTCAAACTCTTCTACTTCGCATCCGATATCAATCAACTTCGAAATCGTAGCATCCAGATGCTTCGGAATCACATTCAGCACCGTTACATCACCCTTCGTCGCCGCTGCCGCAAACATAAATGTTCCCGCCTCAATCTGATCCGGTATGATAGAGTACTCAGTCTTGTGCAGGGAACGCACTCCTCTGATCTTGATCACATCAGTTCCTGCTCCCCTGATATTTGCTCCCATGCTGTTCAGGAAGTTCGCCACATCGACAACGTGCGGTTCTTTCGCCACGTTCTCCATGATCGTAAGACCTTCTGACATGGCCGCTGCCATCATCACATTAATCGTCGCTCCCACGGTCACTACATCAAAATAAAGATGTGTTCCTTTTAAATGATCTGCTTCAGCTACAATCTTGCCATGCTCGATATCAACATCAGCGCCGAGGGCACGGAACCCTTTCAGGTGCTGATCGATCGGCCTGCTTCCGATATTGCATCCACCCGGAAGAGCAACCTCCGCCCGTCTGTATTTTCCGAGCAGAGCTCCCAACAGGTAATATGACGCTCTTATCTTCTTGATATAGTCATACTCAATATTGAAATTTCCTATCGTTCCGCCATTTATCTTAACAGTATGTCTATCAATGCGCTGTACTGTCGCTCCTATCTCGCTGATTGCCTCCAGCATCACGTTAACGTCATTGACATCCGGCAGATTCTCGATCAGGACCGTCTCATCCGTCATGATCGCCGCCGCCAGTATAGCCAGCGCTGCGTTTTTGGCGCCACCGATCTCCACTTCTCCCACAAGCGGATTGCCGCCTTTAATTATATATTGTTCCATTTTGCACCTCGACCCCAATCTTATTCTTATTCGTATTTCCCCTCTGTATTCCAAAGTCTCCCGCTAAACGTCTGTGCAAGGGAATTGCAGTAAACTGCACCCACGAATGTATTATATCACATAACCCATTATTTTTAAATTGCTTTTTCGCCGCGGCCCTTGCTGATGCCCCGGCTCAACGTCTTATTTTAGTTTGCTCTTTGGTGTATTGTCAAGTTTTTTCCTGAATTCCCTTCTCTTTTCCGCTGTTTTTCTATATTTTTTTACCGCATTTAATACATTTTTTATAGTATCTTCTATACGGCATCCATCCTCGCAGATCGTAATATCTGCATATTTTTCAAAATACGGCACGCGCTCATAGTAAAGATCTCTCAATGACTGACCTTCTTTTAGTACCACGCCACGTTTCTTCGGATTTTTTATCCGCCTTTTTATTGTCTGATAAGAAGCCTTTAAATATACTACCGTACCGATCTTTTTAAAATGTTTCATAGCTTCTTTACAATAGATGACGCTGCCTCCCGGGGATATAACGGAATTTTTCGCTTCCACCGAAGCGTTTACCTGATTCTCAATCTCCAGAAATCCTTCCTCACCTTTTTCAGCTATAATCTCCCGGAGCAGTTTCCCTTCCTGTTCCTGAATAAGAAGATCCGTATCAATAAACCGCATTCCGAGACGTTTTGCTACTACGATGCCGACAGTGCTCTTCCCGACCGCCGGCATTCCGATAAAAATCAAATTTTTCTTCATGTTGTATTCTCTCTTTTAATCTGTATCTTCACATTGTTTCTCTCGCAGGACGAAGCGACCTCATCGCTTCGGATCGCGCTTTGCGCGATCATTATACCACGCGCGCAGGAAAGAAAGCGGCGCTTTGGCGCCATTTACTTTTCAAGCCGTGGGTTGCCGGTATAATTCCTGCGCAGCAGGACGAAGCGATCTCATCGCTTCGGATCGCGCTTTGCGCGATCATTATACCACGAATCCTTCTCTTAGTAAAATCTCCTGTGTCTTCTTCTGTTGTCGCTCCTGCGTTTATAGAGTTCCTGATAAAGCATAACTTCTATAAAGTCGTGCAGTGACAAGGATCCTGTGTGTCCGGATGCCGATCTGCCCGCCGTTTCTGTCACTTCATCCCGCTCGTCTTCTCCGTCGAACATTCTCTCATGTTTTATCACATTATCATATGCTCTCCTGCACATCATCCTGAGCTGCAGTTTGTCAGGATACTGGTCATAAACCATGCTGTTCTCATATTCCATGCGGTCACATTCTTCCTCCACATAAGGCAGGATCCGTTTTGCAGTATCCGGATACATACTCTTCAGATATTCGAAGTCTATCCTCTCTGTTCTCTCATCATCATAAGAAAATGGCATCGGATATGCCATATAATAAGGAATTTTTGCGTCCATCAATCATTCACTCCCGGAAGACATCATATATGTACAGTATATGCTGTCATGGCTGTAATGTGAGCATCACGATCGAATACCGCTCGTGCAAGCACGGCGGTCGCCCTCCGGGCGTATCGCGCAAAGAAACAGCGTCGGCATATACGGGCGGCATATGCAAACGCTGTCATTCTTTTACTTATGTATGTGTACTTATCCAAATATCTTTTTTAATTGATCCGCAGATTCCAGTTCAAAATCCGGACTTGACGGCCATTCTCCCTGACCGATCACCGCGCAGTCCATTCCGGCGGCCTTCGCCGCTTCCAAACCCGCCGGAGCGTCCTCTACTACCATGCATTCTTCCGGCTTCAGTCCAAGCATCTGCGCCGCCTTTAAAAACACTTCCGGATGCGGTTTGCTCTGTGTGATCATTGTGCCGTCACATACTGCGTCAAATTCGTTTTTTGCTTCCAGACGTTCCAGGATAAACGGAGCATTTTTACTGGACGAACCTACTGCAAGCCTTATTCCTCTTTTTTTCAGTACCGTAAGCATATCTCTCACCTGTGGGGTCATATCCGAAGGAGTCATCTCCGAAAGCAGCTTTCTGTAATACGTATTTTTTTCCTCCGCCAGCTCCTGTTTCTTTTCCTCCGAAAATTTTTCGCCGCTGTTTTCCAGTATGATTTCCAGACTTTCCATCCTGCTGACTCCCCTGAGTCTCCGGTTGATCGTTTCATCGAACGGTATGCCCAGCTCATCAGCCACCTTTTTCCATGCGCGGTAATGGAAACGGTCTGTATGACACAGTACTCCGTCCAGGTCGAAAATAACGCCTTTGTACTTCGGGATATTTTTCTTTGAATATCCGTCTGTTATTTTCGCGCCTTTCGACAGAATATATTTTCTTCCGTTCAGCTTCAGGTCAATCCCTGGTCCGCCAAGATGCTCTGCCGACAACAGACCTTTTTCAAGCCGGACTTTTATTTCCGCGCCGCGCCAGCATATCCTGAATTCCATACTTTTCCATGTGTCCGGAAGATGATTTTCCATGGACAACATCTCTTCTTCCCATTTCAGACCTGCAAAGCCGCATACGCCGCACTGCCAGATACCGCCCATGGCTGCGCTGTGTATCCCTTCATTTGATGAGAACGGATTGGGGCCCAGATCAATGTCCACCGCATGTCTGTACATACCAAGAGCCATCTGATCCATCCCCATCCAGGCAGCGACTATGCAATGCTGTCCGTGACTCAGAGAAGAATCATGAAGTGTGCGGGATTCATAAAATATAAAGTTTTTCCGTCTTGTCTGCTCATCGAAAAGGTCGGGCATCACTCGTAGCAGCATAACCAAATCCGCCTGTTTCGAGACCATAAACCTGTTCATCTGAGCCGGACTATAATCTTCGTATATAGACGATACGCCCTGCTGCTTCTTGTACTTTGACAGATCTATCTTCTCCAGACTGAGATACTCATCGTTCTGAGGAATCAGCCCGTCCTGGCCCGGAACCGGCAGATAAATCTTCCCTGCCTTATCTGTAAATTCTTCCTGCAGGTTTTTAAGATCATACTCTGCTTTCAGTCTTTTCCACGCATCTTCCCATTCTTTTTCCATTCTGTTGATCAGAGCTGCCGCAATTTTCAGATTATATGCAGCAAGATAATTGGTAAATGCGTTATTATCTACATCTTCTTTATACTCATCGGGGCCGATCACACCGCAGATCTCATATCTCGCCGCATTTTCCTTCCACTCCAGACGACTCGCCCAGAACCTCGCCGTCTCTACTATCAGCTCACACCCGTACCTGTCCATAAATTCATCGTCGCCCGTCGCATTGTAATACAGCCATACAGCCCATGCAATGTCAGCCGTAATATGATGTTCTCTTATTCCTGTATAGATTGGAATGCACTCGCCTGTCTCCACATCCGCCGCACCGTACAGAGGCGTCACTTCACCGTCGTCCAGCCATGCGCTCTCCCACGGGAACATCGCGCCTTTGTAATTGTACTCTTCCGCCTTGCGATAAGCACCGGGCAAAGTCCGGAAGCGGTATTCAAGCAAAGTTCTCGCTGAAGCCGGATCTGTCAGAAGGTAGTGGGGGAACAGAAACATTTCTGTATCCCAGAAAGAATGACCTTTGTATCCTTCTCCTGTCATTCCTTTTGCCCCGATTCCCACACGGCTGTCTTTTCTCTGAATCATGATATTAAGATGATACAGCGCGAATCTCACTCCCAGCTGATCCATCGGATTCGGACTTTCAATCCTTACGTCCATCCTGTTCCAGTATTCTCTCCACAGCCTTGCGGACTCATCGAGCATGGTCTCGTATGTTTTGGCTTTGCAGCGCCGGATGCAGGCGTCGCCTTTTTCCGTCACTTTCCGGATTTCTGTAGTTCCCTCAGGATGTTCCGGCTCTTCATATTCCATATCTCTTCCCGTATGATAGCAGGCAGTCTTTTCCATGCAGAATGTCTCGCCCTCATCTACCGGAAACCGGAATTTTTTTACAAATCTTCTTCTCTCGATGACAGGAAGTTCAAACGCGGGGGCTTTCCCAAACTGATGTGTACAGTGCACTGCAACAGGTATTCCTGACTGGCATGTCTTCGTTGTCAGCCGCAGAATATCGCTCTCAGGCAGCCTTTTTTCCCCATCCAGGCAATGCTGCGCCCCTGTGTTCGAACTTCGGGAGCTGATACCGCTCTCTATTTCAATCTCTGCCGCGCCCGACAACGGAACCGCTTCCACACGGAAGCCCGCCACATGGCATTCTGCAAGAGAAACAAATCTACGGAACAAAAATCTTATTTTATTTTTTGCCGGGCTTTCCCACAGCACTTCCCTTTTACATTCTCCTGTCATAAGGTCAAGCCGCCTGGAGTAAGCAAGCACTTTTCCTCTGTCCATTGAGAACCTTTCTCCATTGACCCTTATAACGAGTTCTGTTACATCCGGAAGGTTTGGTAATTCCGTAACTTCATCCGGCATGGCTTTATTAAATGTTCCTGCAATAAATGTATTCCTGCACTGGCCCACATAGTCTTCTTCCAGTGCGCATCGGATATTCATGTACCCGTTTCCCTGAGCAAAGATCGATTCGCATTTTGCCATACAGCGGGAATCAAATGCCGCCTCCTCGATCACCCACCCCGGGGGAACTGCATTATAATTCATATGATAGTTCATGCGTCTTCTCCTTCAATATAATATGTCTTATCAGCCTTTGATGCCTGTGGACGCCATACTGACCTGTACCTGTTCCTGTGCAAAGATGTACAGAATAATTCCCGGCAGGACAACAATGGCAAGAGCTGCAAAAAGCTCTGTGTAGTTATATGAAAATTCGCTCGTAAAGTAACTCAGAGCAATCGGCAGCGTTCTCTGTGAGTCCGACATTGTGAACAGCGATGCGAAATAATATTCATTCCAGTTATTCAGGAACATCAGAATTCCGGCTGTCGTCAGAGCGCTCTTTGCAAGAGGCAGGTTGATGGACCAGAATATCCTCATGAATCCCGCCCCGTCTACGATCGCCGCCTCATCAAGAGATTTCGGTATAGCCATAAAACCGGCCCTCAGCACAAAGATAGACATCGCCATTCCCGTCGACAGATAGACGAGCGTCACGCCCCACAGATTATCGTACAGCCCCAGTTCCATGATCAGTCTGAAAATCGGCTGAGTCTTACTGTGCGCCGGAACAAGCAGCGTTACCGTAAACAACATAAAGAGAAGCGTTCTGCCCGGGAACTTATACTTTGCCAGTACATATCCGCTCATGGCGTAAAATAAAAGCGAGACTGCTGTCGATACTCCCGCAGCAATAAGTGAATTTAAAAAATACTGCAGGAAATTATAATTCTCAAACAAGTGTATAAACGTATCAAACGATATCGAGGTCGGCAGTGCCAGCGGGTCACTCAATATCTCCCCGTTCGTCTTAAACGCGGACATGATTACCCACAGGATAGGGAAGATCGAAATTACGATGACGAAAATTTCAATAACGTATATAAGACTTCTGCTCAGTCCTTTTTTTAATGTCAGCATAAATCTACCTCCTCTAATAGTCCACTTCATTCATCCGGAACACTTTGTTAATAACTCCCATCATAACCAGTCCGATAACAAACATAACCACACCAATCGCATTAGCATATCCGTACCGGTAATCCGTAACGGCATTCACAAGCAGGATCGGAAGGCTCATCGTATCATTGCCCGGACCTCCTGCCGTCGTAAGAGATATCTGCTCATACATCGTAATCCTTGAGGTGATAGAACAGATCACACCCGTGGCAATCGCACTGCGGCACAGCGGTAATTGAATATATCGGATAAGCTGCCATCCTCCTGCTCCATCTATGATCGCCGCTTCATTGAGTTCCTGCGGAATATTCATCAGATCGCCGAACACGAGCAGGGTAACGATAACCGCATAGAAGAGCCACGTAAACGTTACCGCCCAGAAAGCCCATGGCGACTGATAGAACCACTGTACATGAAAATCCGGATTAATCTTACGAATCAGTGAATTCAGAATACCGAAATTATCGTTAAAGAAAAATCTGTATATCATTGCCCATGCCGCAGCGCTGATCACATTAGGAATCATAAATACTGCACGGGTAACCTTCCATCCTCTCCTGCGCTGATACAGGACAAACGCCACCACTGTTCCGAACCCTACATGGAGCACCATCGCAATCAGCGCCCACAGCAAAAGATTCTTGAGGGAAATTAAAAAGGCGTTGCTTGTAAACAGGTTGAAATAATTCTTCAGGCCATTGAATACCGGATCATTAAACCCGTCCCATTGTGAAAACGAGGTGACAAATACCTGTACGATCGGCACAAGATAAAACATAAGGAAGATTACGATCGTAGGCAAAAGGAAAAGATATATCCATTTGTAATTCTTTCGTTCCCAATGGTTTTTAGACGTATGTTTCGGTTTTGTGATTTTATTTTTCATAAAACCATTTCCTTTCTTTATGGCACACGCCCGTCTGATACGGCGGGCGTGTATAAGGCTGTATTATTTTGTTGTGACCTATATCCGTCTTTTTATGTTCTTTTACTCTGCAGTCGCCTCCTGCGCCGCTGTTGTCAACTGTTGGCAGAATTCTTCCGCTGTATATGTGCCGTCTGCAAGCGACGGAAGCAGTCTGCTCAGATCCGAGCTGGCGACAGACGACGGGATCACGTCCAGAATACATGGCGCATATACTGTATCTTCTGTCGTATCTGCCGCGAGATCAGCTAACACCTGTGTTTCTCCCTGCTGTGCTACAAACTCCTCGCTGTACTCGAGATTCGGCGCATCACCGCCTTCTGCGAGAAGATATGCTTCAAGCTC
>DWXI01000033.1 GCA_019119265.1 Candidatus Mediterraneibacter intestinigallinarum
GTCAGAATAGAGCTGTCCGTGGCAGCTTCGTTAGGCTTATTTTCCACACCGGCAGCCAATTTGAAGCTGTCCTTGCTCATGGAGGCGTTCACGCCGGTAGCGCCCTGCGGGGTATAATCGAATTTGACCGTAACCTGGGCGTTGGAGTGGTTGGTGGCCGTAACCGCAGCGGTGACCTTATCCCAACCGGAAGTGGTGCTGTCCGTATAGGTGTGGGTGTCCGGGTTCCAGGTTCTGGTGCCGGATTCGTTGTAAGTAAAGGTCATGTCTTCCCATGTGAGATCCACGCTGTACACGGTAGGCTCCGTGGCACCGTCGTTGTATTTGGCGGTGACATCAATGGGATCCTGTAAACCTACGCCGGCGCCGTTCACATTGCCGGCGGCCAGAGCGGTGGTGCTCAGGCTCAGGGTCATAGTCAATGCCAGAGCGGTTGCAATCAATTTCTTCATGGATAGTTCCTCCTTATAACTCATGTTTGATTTATTCCTGCACCGTAATGGTCACAGGGATTTCGGTATTGACCACGGCTTTTTCGCCGGAGTCGGGGTCATAGTAGAACACGACAAATTTGCCGTCATACCCGCCGGGTTGGAGCTGTTTTTCCGCTCCGTCCAGCAGGTTCAGGGTAGTGACCTGGTTGCCCGACTTTAAGGTGCCGGACTGGACGATCACCGTCTCGTCGATGACGATCTGCACCACCATATCCTGCAAGGACTTGCCGGGATTGGCAAACACAAGGCTGGCCGCTTTATCGGACAGGTCGATGGTGACCTCATTGGAATAGGTGAGGCTTACCGCCCCGCCGCCTTCTTCAGCCTCCAGCTTTTCACCGCTGTCGTCCTCAATGGCCTGGGCATTGGATTCCTCCTCCACCGGGGCGTAATCCGGAGCCAGGACCGGGGCCGTGTCCCGGAAGCACAAGGCCCAGATGGTCACGCCGATGGCAATCAACGTAATCAGAAGCAGCACAGGAATCAAAATTTTCTTTCCCTTCATTCGCTCTCACCTCCAATCGTTACGGTCACGGCGCCGATGGGGGCTTTCTCCCATTCTTTTTCCGGTTTGCCGGCCAGAATCAGATAAACGGTGCTGCTGTCATTTTCAGGCAGGGACACGGGGGCGGAAACCGGGTTCTCCCCATCGGTGAAGCTGCCGGTGATGCCAGTTTCTTCTGCCTTGTATTCGTAAGTAACATTCACATCGGTATTACCGGTATTCTCCACCTTGATGGAATTACCACCTTCTTCATCCACATTCCAGCCCGCGCCATCATAAGTATGGGTGTCCGGATTCCAGGTGCCGTCGCTGTAAGTAAAGCTTAATTCTCCCCAGGTGATGTCCACGCTGACGATCACAGGAGGTTGGCTGTTGGGGTCGTTGCTATAGAACACAGGGTTCGCTTCAATGCGGTAGACGATGCCGTGGCTGCTGTCCAGCACGGGATAGGAGTCAACCGTCTGGCCGTTGTCCAAGTTCTGATACCAGGCGGGGTTCTCCGAACTGGAGCCGTTGAGCAGGTACGCCACTTCGCCGGAGGCGAACTCCTCAGCGGTCTTAGATTCCGCGCCGCTGACAGTGCCGCTGTTGGTGCCGCAACCCATACTGGCAGAGGTGTCCAGCCAATAGCAGTTCTGGAAGCTGACAAAATTTGATTTGTAGCCGCAGATGCCGCCCACTTTGCTGCCGCCGGTGACTATGCCGGTGCTGTAGCAGCTTTGAATGGTTTGGTTGGGAGAAGAGTAGCCGCAGACGCCGCCTACGGTGTCGCCTTTGTTGCTGATCGTGCCGCTATTCCAGCAGTAGCTAATGGTACAACCGGTATTACCGCTGCCGCAGACGCCGCCCACATTACTGGCGGAGGCGATCGTACCTTTGACAGTGCCGCTGTTATGGCAGTTGGTGATGATGTTACTATTATAGCCGCAGATACCGCCCACACCGCTGACCATGCCGGCGACGGTGCCGCTGTTGGTGCAGTTTCTCACGGTGCCATAATTGTAGCCGCAGATGCCGCCCAGGTAGGAGTAACCTTCGACCGCGCCGTTGTTGGTGCAGCCGGTGATGGCGCCGCCGTTGTAGCCGCAGACACCGCCTACACCGCTGCTGCCAGTGACCGAGCAGCCCTCGCCCAGGGTCAGGTTTTGGATGGTACCGGCCTTGCCCAAATATCCTACAAAGCCTTGGTAGTCGGATCGACTATTGTAGACATACAGGCCGCTGATGGTATGGTTCTGTCCGTCAAAGGTGCCGATGTAGGGGGTGGAACTGGTACCGATGGGAGTCCATCTCACTTTGTTCAGGTCGATGTCGTTCATCAGCACTGCGCTGACAGCGGTGTCCTGGCTGTCAAAGTCGGCATGGGTGTTGTCGCCGTTGACCAGCGCCGCGAACCAGAACAGCTGGCCGGCGTTGGAAATTTCGTAGCGGTTGTTCTCCTCATTCCATACGGCGGGCTCATACTGGCCGCACTCGGTGCAGAAGCCGTTCTCATCAAAGATATGGACATTTTCAGTAAATTCGCTGTTGCCATAGACGCCGGAGAGCCCGTCCATGCAGTTCCTCTGGGCGTAAACAACGCCGTGGCTGCTGTCCAGCACGGGATATTTGTCCACGGTTTCGCCGTTGTCCAGATTCTGGTACCAGACCAGGCCGTCCGCGCTGGTGGAGCCGTTGAGCAGATACGCCACCTCGCCGGAGGCCATCTCCGCATCGGTGCGTTTGCCGTTGCCACGGCAGTACCGCCCCTGTTCATCTGTCGACCCGGATTGATTATCGTCATCCTCGCCATAATAGAGCGTCGTACTCTTTCCTGTCACCTCACAGCTGGCGTAGGAATTGACGGACCATGCCTGTGTATTCTGACCGTTCGCCACGATGGGCTGGGCGTATGTTCCGGTGACGTCACCCATATTGAAGCAGTTGCTGACGCTGCTGTAGGCCCCGGCGGAAATGCCGCCGGCCACGCCTGTGGTGCGATCATCCCCGATGGCTCCGGTGTTGTAGCAGTTTTCAATGGTAACATTAGCCGCGCTTGCGTTAGCGTTTTTGATTGAATAACCCACGATGCCGCCGATATAGCTCTGGCCGAGAATGTTGCCCGTGTTGAAGCATTTGCTGATGGTTCCGTAGGGGTAGCCTCTATTACTAAACTGATATTGCCCGCCGAAAATGCCGCCCGCGTGAGAAGAACCAGCATATGTGGCCGTGATCGTACCGCTGTTGGAGCAGCCCTTGATCTTCATGAGTTTCGTCGACGATGTATTACCGTTCGTGCTGTTGGAAGTGGCCACGATGCCGGCCACCTCATACTTCGCCGTGATGTCCGCGCTGTTGGTGCAGTTGCTCACCGTGCCGAAGGATTCCGCCGCGATACCGGCTGCCGTGGTTGCTACAGTGGAAATGGTTCCGCCGTCCACATGGCAGTCATCAATGATGCCGTAATTGTGGCTGGCAATACCGGCGATGTTGTAGGCTCCAGTTGTGGTGCCGGTGATCTCAGGCGTCTCCAGCGTGATGCCGGACACGCTGCCGCCCTCCCCAATGGTGCCGAACAGGGCAAACTCCATCGTGCCGGAGTAGGAAACGCCTTTCACCGTGCAGCCGTTGCCGATGAAGGTGCCGGTGTAGGGCTCGTCAGAGAAATAATCCGCAATGACCAGATAGCTGTAGGTGCTCTTGTTGGTCAGCGTCCCGAACTGGGAGAAATCGATGACCGCGCCTTCCGTCACAACGGCATTGGCACTATAGTTCATGTCCTCTTTGACCAGCTTCACGAAGGCGATCCAGTCAGAGGTGTCCTCAATATGGTATGTGTCGTCATCATCCGGGGTCAGTGCGTTGAAGTAGGCATAGGCGTCCACGGCTGCGCCAGTATCTCCTAAATGCGTATACTTGAGGGACTCCACCACCTCGCTGTTCCACTCCGGCAGTTTATCCGCCCCGAGGGTCTGGCCCCAACCCTCATAGCTTACATTGGAGTAGAAGCCGGTGCGGAGAAAATAGGCGACAGTGCCGTCCTGGAACTGCTCTGCTGTAAAGCCGTGCTGGTCGCCGTATGTGCCAGTTCGCTCCGTCGGGGTCTCGCTCAGGTAGGCGGCATACTTTGCAGTGTTTGATGCTTTCAGCTCTTTTTGGTTAGAAACATAGGAAAAGCTGGAACACAAGTAACTGTAGTTACGCGTCTCACCGGCCACGCCGTTCACATAGTCCGTTGTTGAATAGGATGAGCGTACCTCTGTTTCCAAATTATAGCAATACCGAACCGTCCCTGCGTAGATATAGCCGATCAGGCCGCCGACGCGCTGGTCGTCAGAGGACACGGACCCGTTGGTCACGGCGCAGTATTCCACGGTTCCGTTGCCAACCATGTATCCCACCAGAGCGCCGGTATTGCTGGTTCCGGTTGCGCTGTTTTGCACCTTGGGATTATCCAGCGTGACATTTTTGAGCGTAGCGCCAGAAGTAGCCCCAAAGAGGCCGACATAACTGGCATTGGTGTCGATGGTCAGGTTGCTGATGGTGTGGTCGCCGCCGTCGAAGGTGCCTTTGAAGTAGTTATTGGTATCGGTGCCGATGGGGGTCCAGTCCGCACCGGTCAGGTCGATGTCGGCGGTCAGCACTGCGCAGGCGGCAGCGTTCTGCTCCGTGCCGTCGGTCATCAGGGTGCCGTTGACCAGGCCGGCGAACCAAAGCAGCTCGTCCACGGTGCTGATCTGGTAGGGGCTTTCCTCGGTGCCCTCGCCATCAGGCTGGCCGTCCCCATCCAGCGTCGTGCCCCCGCCCAGGATCACGGGCACGGTGAGGGCCGCTGTTTCTTCGCCCAGGGCGTAGCCCTGGGGCAGCTCCGCCGTAAAGGTGTATTCGCCCTCGGCGGCCTGTTCGGGGAAGCCCTCGCAGGACCAGGTGAGGACCAGCTCCACCGGCTCCTCGCTGCCGTCCCCCGTGGCGGTGATGCCGGTGGGCAGCAGGGAGACCACCGTGTCAAAATCCACGGGGTTTGCCTCGCCCACGCCGGTCAGAGGCAGGACGCCTTCATTCAGGTTGTCCGCCCCGATCCACTCCCAGGCCGTGACGGCCTGTTCCGCAGCGTCTCCTTCCTCCACGGTTCCGGCGCAGGCGGTCAGGTCCGCGCCCTCCGCGCCGCAGACCGGGCAGTCAGGGTTTTTACTACTCTCTGTACAGAGAGTAGTACAGGAGCATTGCTCCTGTACGCCGTCCGCCTGGTCAACCTGACTGGTGGCGGTAGTCCCTTCTCCCAGCTCCACCGCATAGACCGGTGCGCTGTTCATGGAAAATATCAGCGCCGCCAACAGAACAACCGCCAGCGGGCGTTTCCATTTTGTCCTCATTGGGTTTCCTCCTATCGTTCCGTAGTCTGATACTGCCTGCACACTGCTCCGATCAGCCCGAAGCTCTTTTCGCCGATGGAACGCATCTGCAAAAAGCTGCTCCGGATTCTGCATATACAGCCGGACCAGTTCTGACATGGTGCTCACACCGTTCCTGTGCAGGGCAAGTGAGATTTTTCGCAGCTGCGATTGCTGTTCCGGGTATTGCTGCTCATAGGCAGCAAAGTAATCTTTAATCATTGGTATCCTCCTTGCAGACAGATAATCCATAGTGTATTATATTGCGCCTGTCTATCCCTTTACAAGTACAAAAAATGCCGTTTGTCGCATCAAAAATGGCTCTTGACAAATTGACTTTTTTGTGCATATACCGTAAAATAGAATTTAAAGAGAAAATGGAGGATTCCAATGGAACCATTAACGATTGCCCTCTGCGACGATCTGCCGGAGGAACGGGAGAAGCTGCTGGCCCTGCTGGAACAGGCACCTGTCCAGACGACCTGTACTCAGTTTGGGAGCAGCGAAGATCTGCTGGAAGTGTTTCGCCCCGGCACCTACGATCTGTTGTTGATGGATATTTATATGAAGGGCATGACTGGGGTGGAAGCGGTACAACGCATCCGGGAGGCAGATGAAACTGTATCCATCGCCTTTACCACCACCAGCACCGAGCATGCCCTGGAAGGCTACCGCCTTTCCGTACTGAAATATCTGGAAAAGCCAATCCGGCAAAAGGACGTGGACGACCTTCTACGGCTGGTCAAGCAGAAAAAAGACCGCACGCCTTATCTGATTGTCCTGCAAAACGGCACGGCGAAGAAATTCCTGCTCTCGGAACTGATGTACCTGGAGCAGAAGGCGCATCACGTTATTCTTGCCCTGAAGGACGGCACCACCGTCCAGCTATACGGCAAGCTGTCCACCCTCATTCCTCAGTTGGTGGAACATCCTTTTTTCTGTTCGCACAAAAGCTACTGTGTGAACCTGGCTTTTGTGTGCGGAATTGATGAGGAGCTTCAGTGCTATCGGACGGTAGACGGGAAAAATATTCCGATCAGCCGCCCCAATCGGTGGAAAGCGAAACGGGCCTATGAAGATTTCCTGTTCGCGCGGGCAAGGGGGGCGGTATGATGGAAACGGTCCTCTACACCTTCTGCACCTATCTGCCCATCCACCTGCTGGCCTATCTGCCCTTTCTGGACCTGCTGCGGTTCAAAAAGCGGTGGATGGCAGCCACGGTGGCCGGCAATATGCTGCTGCACCTGCTAGGCGTGGCCTGGGTGGTTCAAATAGGCCGGCCGGATCTCATTACAGTGGTAGGGCTGGCCATGGTGCCGGTCTCCCTGGCGCTGTACTTTGTCAACATCCGGCTCTCCCCCAGCAAGCTGCTCTTCACCTATGTGCTGCTGGTCAACTACCAGAACATGGCTCAGGGAGTTTCTTCGTTTTTTGCGGTCCGGCTGTTCCACGCCGCCCCAAGAAGCCTGGAAAGCGGTCTTGTCTGCCTGGTGCTGTTCGCCCTGGCCGGGGTGCCCATGTACCGGCTGTTCCGGTACGCCGCCCGGCAGGTCTACCGCATCGACGCCCCACGGCTGTGGCGGGTCATCTGGCTGCTGCCTGCGATCATGAGCGGGCTTGTTACGATCTTTACCGGCAGCTACCAGACGGAACTGGTGTGCTCCTGGATGTTTTTCCTGGCCCGGACCAGTTTGCTGCTCTGCATCGTTCTGGTCTACTGGGTGCTGCTGAACGCTCTGGACGGCATCCAGAAGCAGGCCGTCCTTCAGGAACAGTTGAATTTTGAAACCCATCTGCTGGAACTCCAGATGGAGGAGGAAGAAAAGCGCAGCCAGCTCCTGATGGAAACCGCCCAGCAGACCCGGCAGATGCGCCACGACCTGCGCCACCATCTGACCGCGATCCAGGCCATGGCCGGGGAGGAGAACTCCAAGCTGCGGGATTATATCGCTACTCTGATCCTGGACATTCCCACCGCCGTCCAGGACTACTGCGAAAATCCCACCGTCAATGCAGTGGTGTCCCACTACGCCGCCCGCTGCCAGCAGGAGGGCATCGCCTTTACCGCTCGGCTGATCGTCCCCGCGCAGAACGAAAATCTGGATGACCGCGCCTTGTGCGTCGTGTTCGCCAATCTGCTGGAAAACGGGGTGGAAGCCTGCGGACGCATGGCCGGGGGCAAGAAATTTATCCGGCTAAACAGCTCCCTGGAGTACGGCGTCCTGACTATCACCATGGACAACAGCTTTGACGGGCAGGCGCGGCAGGAGGACGGGAAGTTCCTCTCCAGTAAGCGGGCGGGTGCGCCCGGCGTGGGCCTCAGCTCCATCCGGGCCGTGGCAAAAGCCCACCAGGGGGATGCCCGGTTCGAGGCGAAAGGAACCACTTTTTTATCTTCGGTATATTGCAGATTGTAGACGGAACATTCGTGTTACTCGCCTCGTTGTCTCACACGTGGTTTTGGTAAAAAACACCCTTGACAAATTGCTTTCCACTTGAGAATGCTGTTTATATGTCTATGAAGAATGATCTGTCATTTTTAATTGACGGGAGACTTTCTCTTTATGAACATCAGTCCAGCTATAACCCGAATCTTCCGCTGCGTTTCCTTATCTATATATCCCAACTTTATGCGGGAATGACGAGGAACGAGAACCTGTACGGAACAAAGGTCGTGCAGATTCCGCCGCCGGAGTTTGTTATCTTCTACAATGGGGAAAAAGATATGTCGGAGGAGACGCCCCTGAGGCTGTCGGATATGTACAGGTTGAAGGTGGAGGAGCCGAAACTGCAGCTGGATGCAGTGATGCTCAATATTTCAGGATCAAATAACAGTAGGCTCAAGGAGGCGTGCAGGACGCTTAAGGATTACGCAGTGTATACGGATAAGATCCGTCTGTATTCAAAAGAACAGCCATTGGCGGAAGCGGTGGAAAGGGCGATCGATGAGTGCATTGCAGAAGACGTCCTGAAGGATTTCCTGACGAAGCATAGGGCGGAGGCGAAAGCGATGAGTATTTTTGAATATGATCAGGAGAAACATATCAGACAGGAGAGGGAAGAAGCCTGGGAGGAGGGCCATGCGGAGGGCAGAGACTCCGGCCTGAAACTCGCGGAGACAATCTTCAGGCTTTTCCGGGAGTGGAAAACTGCAGAGGAGATATCAGCCTGCTGTGATCTTCCCCCAGAACAGATAAAACAACTGCTCGGACAGGGAAAATAGTCACACCAAAGATAGATGGCTTTCTTTACAATCAGATGGGGCTGTCGCACTAAATAATTAGTGCGGCAGCACTTTTTTGCAGAGAATAAGAGCCAGGTCTGTGCAAGGCCTGGCTCTTGGTGTAAAATTTATTTATGCGACTAAATAAACTATTACAGAAAGATTATACATTATCTTCTCTGTACTATCAAATCAAACTTCCGCTTCCCTACTGCTACGTTTGGCATTTTAAACATCCTTTCCTTTACTTTCACCAGTAAGCTCAACACCATGCCCGCCACGCAAATCGAGGATTATGCATGCTTATATATGGCATGTATAACCCTCGATAAAATCTTATCTTTTTATAATCTCAAAAAGAATTCGTAAAGCAATCCCAGGCTTCTCATAAACATGAAATGCTTTTTACCAATCACTGACACTTCTTTCTTTTGATTATATAAATACCCGATCCGCCTGCTGCGATCAATGCCGCCGCCATAACAACAGCTATCGGCCAGATCTGGCTGTCATCTCCGGTCTGGACTGTTTTTCCGCCTGTCGGGTTATCTGTCGGATCACCGGTCTGTCCTCCCGTCGTATCATCGTCCGGATCTCCCGAAGGATTCTCAGGCGTTTCTCCCTGCGCTTCCGTCAGGATTGTAATCCTGCCGTCACCGAGCGGATTACCATACTGTTCCGCGGTCACTTTGCCTCCCAGTTCCTCCGTAAAATAGCTGATCAGCATCTCGGAGTCGACCGGAAGTCCTTCCTCTTCTACTACCTCTGCTCCCTGGAACATCGAGAAACCGTCTCCCTGCTCCTGCAATGTATAGCAGCTTCCCGCTACTGTGTAAGTCTTATTCGGATCAAGAGCCTCGCCGCCGATTATTACATTCTGCACACGACGCTCTTTCGTTCCATCAATCTCCTGGAATATTTCCATGCTGTCTGTGATGACAGGACTTTCCAGATAATTGTGGATCTCGTAAGTCAATCCGGATACCTGAAGGAATCCTCCGCATTCCTCGGGATTCATTCTTGCTCCATGCTCAAGAGCGTCAAGGATCTGCTGCCCGGTAGCACGTATCACACACATTTCATTATTCCACGGATTCACATCCATCAGATCTTTTCTCGTCACATCTCCTGCCGCTATAGAATCACGGATTCCCCCGCCGTTTACCAGAGCAATGTCAGCCCCTGTCATTGTACGGTAGGCGTCTGCAACGAAATCTCCCATGTTAGTCTCTCCATTGCGGATTCTCCTCACGCCGTCCGCATCATTGATCGTAAGTTCAACTTCGGATGTCCCCAGTTTCTCGTTGAGATATGCAAGCTCCTCATTGTATCCATCCACTTTACCCTGGACTTCTCTGTATGCAGATGCAGCCGCATCTGAACTCTGCACATCCACACTGGACGGGGCCACTAACTCTGTCGTGTATGTACCATCCTCATTCAATGTCATCACACCAAAGTTTGCAAACTTGGTTCCTGTAGATGTCAGGGGAATCATTTCGCCATCTGCATTTGCATATTCATTTTCTGCGATTGTCTCATGAGAATGTGCATCAATAAACGCATCAATTCCTGTCGTGTTGGCAATCACATCTGTGGACTTCCAGCCCTCTGTAGTTCCCTCGATTCCCAGATGGCCTACCGCGATCACACGGTCGGCGCCTTCTGCCCGGGCGTTATCAACTGCATCCTGTATCGTGTCATAAAATGTATCTTCTGAAAAACTGTAGATAAAATTACCATTCTCATCCTGGAAATAAGTCGGTGTGGACTTTGTGTATGTCTCCGGTGTGCTGATGCCGACAAAAGCCACATCCTCACCGTTCATCTCTACAATATCGTATGGAGCAAGCACGGTCTCATCTGTCTGAAGATCCACAAAATTGCTGCTCAAATATTCATACTGTGCCTCCGGCGCATCCCCTGTGGCAATCTCCAGAAATCTCTCCAGTCCGTAATCGAACTCGTGATTTCCCGGCACACCGTAATCATACCCAACTGTATTCATGATGTCCACAATAGCTGCACCTTCTGAGGTGGAACCAATGGCTTCTCCCTGGATCGCATCACCCACATCTACGGTGATCACGTCATATCCGTCCTCGATCAGCTGCGCACGATATGCCGCCAGATAGGAATATCCGTCTGCAGCACAATGCACGTCATTTGTATAGAGCACGACTGCGCCCTCAGATGCCGGATCTTCCGGCGCCGGCACCGCACTTCCGCTTAAAGTATAAGCAGCCAGTGTTCCGGATACCTCGCACGCCGCCAGCAGTACCGGACTGCCTGACGGAGAGTCCTCAGCCGCAATAAATGCAAGACCTTCCGGCGCCACATCGCCTGCAATCTCACCTGAGAAATCTCTTGTATTAATGTAGTTTACATAGGATGCCCCGAACGGATTCGTTACGTCATATACCATTATGCCGCCAATTCGCTCAAGCCCTACAAAAGCATACCATCTGTCTCCGAGCTGTTTCACTGTAACAGTCTCCGGCTCCGGCCCTTTCTTTGCACTGCGGCTGTCAATGTCTATGTCATCGTTAGAGCTGTTGAACCACCAGCTCAGATAATCTGCTGTCAGCCTCTCAAAATCATTGCCGCTGTCATAGACAAGTTCCATCGTCTCTGCATTAAATATGCTGAACGAACGGCTGCCAAAAAGATAATTTGTATTCTCGTCAAGACCTGCTGTCACATCATGATCCAGAACTCTGACTTTCTCCACTACATTTCCCTCGGAGTCTGTCAGATCTGCTTTCGCCTCGTTGCTGAAGCTGCCCCATTCTCTCGCATCACCTTCGTTTGCCGTTGCAAGATAGGTCGTACCGTTTACCTCAAACGTGCTGATTCCGTCCGGCATGCGCACACCCACAGCATTCTCATAAGAAGCCGCGGCATATCCGCCGTCTTCTACAAGATCCGCGCTGTTTGCCTCATCTGAAAGTTTCTGGAAACCGAGGCTTTTGATCGATGTAAATTCCCCGGATGCAATGTCAAGCGTTGCAATTGCATTGGCCTCCTGAAGGGAAATGTACGCCTTTGAATTATCGGCGTTCAGTGCAATGTACTCCGGCTCCAGATCCTGCGCAGCGCTTAAGATCTGTCCGTCCACTTTATTAAACAGTATTCCCTGTTCCGCAAGCGCCGTTGAGTCAAATCCACTGAATCCGATCACTTTCACCTTATCAGTCTCCGTATTTACAAGGGTCACGCTTCCTGCAGGGTCTGTTGTTCCTGCCCCGTAACCTTCCCGGGGTTCTCCCTCATCTGCAGTAAGAATCCATTTACCATCGCTGCTGACCGTGACCATATCAGGCTGTACGCCTGTCTCATAACTTTTCAGCAGATTCCCGTCATAGTCCAGAACTGCAATACGTCCTGCCGCTGCATAGTCTGCTGCCTGCAGTGCAATCACAACATGGCCATTGACCGTATCTGCAGCCACGCTGGTCATATCGCCATATGTAAATCCATCGATCAGATCCTGCACCTGAATGGATTCTTCTGTAGTCAGACTTCCGTCAGCGTTTACTGTAACTACGTTCAGAACACCTGCCTGCCCGTTTACTACATAAGCTTTCCCGTTATCCGGATTGTAGGACACGATCTCTGCCACTCCGCCGTCAGCATTTGCCGTGCCAAGCGCTGCATCGCCTGTCCGGCTCATCTGAAGAGACGCCTCCCCGTTAAAACTGTCATTCCAATATGTCTGTGACGAAGTATCGGTACCACCCTCGTCGCCTGTTCCGGGATCCGTCGTACCTTCTCCACTTTCCCCCGGACCATGAGGTCCAAGTTCTGCATCTACCGGATCTTCATAATTTACTTCAGATGCATCATCTGCATTATTATCCGTATCCGCAAAATTATCTCTGCGCACCGCTTTCTTCTTAGACTGGATATCTTCATATGCTCCTTCATATGCCGGAGGGATCTGAGAGTCTTCTGTATCATTTCCCTGCACAGCAAGCAGGTCCACATATCCTGCCGGCCGGTTTTCTCCTGTTATTGCTCCTGCAAATGCATCTGTCAGATCTTCTGCTCTTTCATCAAGAAGGACCACAGACAAGCCCTTATTGTGTAGAAGAATATCCCACTCCTGATTTCCCGTCGGCACTTCATAATTCGTTCCTCCTGTTGCCCTGCAGCGTACAAGATAATATCCGTTCGCCCGGATCACACCAGTCAGTTCCAGATAACTCCACTGTTCACTGTCATTCCCGTCATCGCTGGAGCGGTAAGCCAGTCTCCACCCGGTCAGATCCACATCTTCAGAAGTCTGATTATATAATTCAATAAAGCTGTGACTTGCAGCTCCGTCATCTGATCCGCCGTAAACCTGATTGATGATCACATGGGGCACTGTCGCATCATAGATTCCCTCCGCCGTATACGGTACGCCTGTCTCCGTTTCTGCTGCCGACACTGTCAGACCCGAAGGAAAAAGCGATATTGTGAGGGCAACTGCAGATGCACCTGCAAGTAACTTTTTCCAGTATTTATTCATTGTATGTTCTCCTTTCTGTATGCCTACGTTACTACTTTATCAGAAATGAGAAGTTCCTGCTTCAAGACTATGTTCAATATATGTGTGATAAATGTTAAAAATAGCGTCAGTATACTCGGACATATTGTCTCCTTATATACTGACGCTATATTTATTTCACGATTCCGACCATCTCATCAACCGAGCTGAATCCCTGTCGTCTCATATATTCTTCAATCCCGTCCACGATCTTCATCGTCACGCCCGGGTCATGGAAATTCGCCGTTCCGACAGACACCGCGCTTGCCCCTGCAAGGATCATCTCAATAGCATCCTCAGCAGTCGATATGCCGCCCATACCGATAATCGGCACATTTACAGCATTCGCCGCCTCATAGACCATGCGCACCGCGATCGGGTGGATCGCCGGTCCGGACACGCCGCCCGTCTTGTTTGCCAGCACAAAACTCTTACGGTTAATATCAATCTTCATCCCCGTGATCGTATTGATCAGGGATACTGCATCTGCACCGCCGGCTTCCACGGCTTTTGCCATCTCGGCAATGCTGGTCACATTCGGGCTCAGTTTCATGATCACCGGCTGTTTTGCATATTTCTTCACTTCTTTCGTGATAGCCTCCGCAGCTTTCGGATCCTGGCCGAAGGCAATACCGCCCTCTTTGACATTCGGACAGGAAATATTGATCTCCAGCATATCCACGTCCTCACCTGCCAGGCGCTCCACTACCTCGCAGTAATCCTCCGTAGACTTTCCACACACGTTCACGATGATCTTTGTATCATACTGTCTTAAAAACGGGATATCCCTCTCGCAGAACACATCGATACCCGGATTCTGCAGACCGACCGCATTCATCATTCCACCGTAGACTTCAGCCACTCTCGGCGTCGGGTTCCCTGTCCACGGAACATTTGCCACACCTTTCGTCGTCACTGCGCCAAGACGGTTCAAATCCACATAATCCGCAAACTCCGCGCCCGAACCGAATGTACCCGAAGCCACCGTCACAGGATTCTTCCATTCTACACCGGCGATATTTACTTTCATATCCATCAGATCTCCACCTCCGTAGAAAGGAATACCGGACCATCCTTGCAGATCCGCTTGTTGTGTACGTTGCTGTGATGGTCCTTCTCCTTCGACTGGCACACACACGCCAGACACGCTCCGATCCCGCATGCCATGCGCTCCTCAAGGGAGATATAACACTCGATACCGTTTTCCTCTGCATATCCCTTGATCGCACGAAGCATAGGCGTCGGACCGCAGGCGTAGATGATATCCGCCTCAAGATTGTTTTCCCGGATGGCGTCCATTACATTTCCTTTTGTGCCAATACTGCCGTCTTCCGTCGATATATATACCTCGCCGTTCTGCTCAAATTCTTCCTGCAGAAACGTCTCTGCGTCACGATAGCCTACGATGATCTGTTTCTTCTCACATTCCATCTGCTTTGCCAGCTCAAGGATTGGCGGTACACCGATGCCGCCTCCCACGAGGAAAGCCCGTTTGCCTTCTGCCTTTTCTACAGGAAAACCGTTCCCTAAAGGTCCGATCACCGGGATCGTATCCCCTGCCTGAAGTTTGGAGAATTCCTCTGTTCCCGTATTCCTTCCCGTGACACGGTACACAACACGGAGACTTCCATTTTCCTTATCAATCTCACAGATACTGATCGGACGGGGAAGCAGCTTGCTTCCGTCATTGGTATACATGGAGATAAACTGCCCCGGCTTCGCTTCAGCCGCAGCCTCTGTTCTGACCCACATGCTGTAGATATCCTGCGCGATCCTCTCCTGTGAGATGACCTGCGCATTTTCTTTTTTCTTACTTGTCATAGTTACTCCTTTTCGCACTTTCCTGCCAGTGCTCCACTGATATCGGCGATCATCGCTTCAACTGCCGCTCTGGACGCATCGCCGAAATTCTCCGCTCCGTACTTCGCATAAGCCTCCTGCTTATATGCTGCAATGATGCCTCTGGATGAATTCACGATCGCTCCCAGTCCGTCTTCATTGAAAAAGTGGATCAGATCCTTGCCCTGTCCGCCCTGTGCACCGTATCCCGGCACAAGGATGTAAGCTTTCGGCATGATCTTTCTGAGGACTTTTCCCATCTCCGGATAAGTTGCTCCGACTACGGCTCCTACATAACTGTACTCATCGCCCATGCAGTCTGCTCCCCACTCTGCTACTTTCTCTCCCACCAGCTCATAGAGCGGACGACCGTCGATCAGTCTGTCCTGGAACTCACCGCTGGACGGATTGGATGTCTTGACGAGCACGAAAATTCCTTTCTTCTCTTCTTTGCACACATTGATGAACGGATTCACTCCGTCGGATCCGAGATACGGATTTACCGTTGCAAAATCTTCATCAAACGGAATATATTCTTTGCTTCCCACTTTCACCTTTCCGAGATGTCCTGTCGCGTATGCTGCAGAAGTGGAACCGATATCGCCTCTTTTAATGTCTCCGATCACCACGAGGTCTTTTGACTTACAGTAGTCCACCGTCTTTTTAAATGCCATGACTCCCGGCACGCCGAACTGCTCATACATTGCAATCTGCGGCTTTACAGCCGGAATCAGGTCGTAAGTCTTATCCACGATCTCTTTATTAAACTGCCAGATTGCCTCCGCTGCTCCTTCCAAAGTTTCTCCGTATTCTGCAAACGCCTTATCCTGCACATGCTGCGGGATATAGTTCAACATCGGATCAAGCCCTACTACGATCGGCGCCCCTGTCTTTTTAATCTTTTCCACTAATTTATTGATCATCTGCTTTTCCTCCGCTTCTTATTCTGATATACCTGTCCATTATAATACCATAAGTCCGACCCTTAGTAAAACAAAAAGAAACGCCTGAAGTCTCTGTTTCTTCAGACGTTTTCACCAAAGCTCACCAAATCTGCGCAAGTCCTCCCGGAGCCAGCAGCGTAAAAGGGAACGCCGGGATATTTCTCAGAACTCCATACACGATAACAGCCGTCAATATCGCCACAAGAAATCGAACACTGATCTTACGATCAATGTGGTTCCCACCCGTGATCACCCAGTCCAGTCCCCGTACGACGATATAGAGTCCGATCAGAGGCAGGAGGATCGTCATGAGCGGATTATAACAAAGCGCATCCGCAAAGCGCAGATGCAGAATTGAATAGCAGGCTCTCCCCGCCCCGCATCCCGGACAGTACAATCCTGTCAGCAGATAAAAAATACACGGCAGCGGATAGCTGTACGGATCATGGTGATACAGATACACGGCTCCTGTCGCAGCGATCGCTCCCGCGCACAACGCGAGAGCGATCCGCAATTTTCTGTTTTCCTGAAAACTTGATATGATCTTCAACATAAATTATCCGTAAGACTCCTTACGTCTAATAATAGTAATAATAAGATCCCATAATTCCGAAATATGTCAGAACACCGAAAATGAGCTGTGCAAAAAATCCCACCACAAAAGCGACAATGATCCAGATCTTCGCCAGTCTGGTGCATCTCTCCGCCTCCGTATAGTCTCCTGTATTCATAGCGTTATTGATCTTGGCAGCGTACACGATTCCCACGATACCAAACGGCGGGCAGCAGCAGACCAGAGATATGATAGACAACACAAGATACGGCACCCAGTTGATTTCTTTCTTTGGTTCATATGAAGACTGATAAACCGGAGGTGTCTGATAGTAGTTCCGGGTATCCGGCTGCGTATTTGTGTTGTTCATATCAGCTTGGGGATCCGGCTGCGCATTTGTCGTCTCAGCGCCCGGCGCGTCCGGCTGCTGTGCCCCGCAATGCGGGCAGAATCTTGAACCTTCCGGTATTTCCCGATAACACTTGATGCAATTCATTTCTCATACCTCACTCTCATAATCGTAGTTAGGGGCTTTTGCTCCCGACATCATACTATTGCAGTACCTTTATAATAATACCATCCAAAATAAATAAAATCATCAAAAATTTTGTAAACTTTTGTTGAATGCGTATAATGCGGATTCTAAACTGTGCCGGCTGTATTTATTTTCGCCGAATGGATGATACCTGTTTTCAGCAGGATTGGCCTGAGCGCATTATAAAGCGCGCCTGCAATGATAAGCGACAGTACCGCATTCACAAAAGTTGTCGCAGTACTCCACTTAGCCAGAACTCCTGCAATCTGCTGCGGCTGCCCCAATATATACTGATTATAGAAAAAACCGGCAAGCGGATCAGCGATCACATTGAACGCAAGTCCTGCGGCTGAAGAGATCATACTCCAGCGAAAAATGTATTTCTTATCTCTGCTCTCATTGATCTTCGCAATCCTGTGAGCGATCAAACCCGTGATCAAGCCGATACAAAACTTCAGTACAAACGTCTTTGGCGCTCCTGTGATATATACCGGATCCAGTATATCCGCGATCCCCAGTCCGATCGCGCCGGCAAGTCCGCCGTACCAGCCTCCCAGAATCAGCGCCGCCAGCACGCAGAATGCATTTCCAACATGAAAAGACGTCGCTCCTCCTCCCGGCATAGGTATCTTTATCTGAAAAAGCGAAAATGTCACAAAACACAGGGCTGCCATCAGTCCTGTCTGCGCCAGTTTTATCAACGTTTCATTTCTTCTCTCCATAGGGGATTCCTCTTTTCTGTATAATCTTATCTGCTACAGTATATTATCACCCGACTGGTTTTATTAAAACGTCCACTTTCCGCATTTTTATACAGTCCACTTTTTCCTGCCCAGCCTTACGTCTTCCATTTCTTTCGCCATATCTTTTCCCATATAATCAAAAAGATATGTCCGGAGAATATCGCCTCTCCCGAGATGTTCGCCACGGATTTCCCTTAACGCAAGCTCCACTTCTTCTTTCAGTCCTGCGGCAGACATGCGGTGCGCCCCCTGCCCCAGTATAATGACTTGTTCCATGGCGTCTGATGTTGCTACGGTCACATGATGGTTCTTTGCGATTTTTCGCACGGTCTTCTCAATATACTGATCCGCAGTCTCTGCTTCTTTCGTATAGACGATATGGATATTGTGATATTTAGAAATTTCGCCGGGATTCCCCTCTACTTTATATGCGTCGAATACAAGAATCAGCGTGCATCTGCGGTATCCCTGATAGTTGCAGAGAATATCCGCAAGTTTTCCCCTGGCCGAAGCCAGATCGATCTCTGAGAGTTCTCTCAACTCATCCCATGCAAATATGATATTGTATCCGTCGACAAGGAGATACTCCTCCCTATCCGGCTTATTTTTCCCGTCTTCCGACGTATCTGAACTCCTCTTTTTCTGCTCTGTTTCAGTATAAGCCGATACTTTCACCGGCGTACTATTCACCTTTCTCTTCACCGGATCCGGTGTACGTACATAGATCGCATCCAGTTCTTCCTGAGTGAGCTCGATCGTACGGGCAGCCGGCCGCGGCGAAACAACTGCTGCCTCAGCCTCACCTGCGGAAGAGGGATCCTGCCACGCGCTTTCCACATGCATATGTTCCTCCACCTCATGCCAGGGCACGATATAACCTGCCCCGTGAGCGCAGAATACCGAATCCGCCGTATTCTCGATATCACTGTCCGGATCGTATCCGGTTTCCCCGATCACTTCCTCTGCATTATGGCAGATATCATATCCCTTCAACACACAGGACATCCTTCCGAACCCGCCTGTATAAGCCGAAAATTCTTTCTGGTAGCCCCTCATCTCTGATACAGGAGCGCTCCCCGTAAGTACAGCCTGTCCGTTTTCTGTCTCAGGGCCTTCAAAAGTACCGTTCATTCTGCGGATATCTGTCATTGCCCGTCCTACATTTTCCATCGGAAGTTCCATCCGGAATTCATAGTATGGCTCCAGCAGTATACCCTGCGCTTTCATCAGCCCCTGCCGGACCGCCCGGTATGTGGCCTGACGGAAATCTCCGCCCTCTGTATGCTTCTGATGTGCCCGTCCGGATATCAGAGTGATGCGCACATCAGTAAGCGCAGATCCGGTCAGCACTCCCCTGTGTTCCTTTTCATCCAGATGGGTCAGGATCAGTCTCTGCCAGTTCCGGTCCAGAACATCCTCACTGCACTCTGATGAAAACTGCAGGCCGGACCCTCTTTCTCCCGGCTCCAGAAGGAGATGTACTTCCGCATAATGACGCAGCGGTTCAAAATGCCCGACTCCCTCTACTGTATTTCCGATCGTTTCTTTGTAAATGATCCTGCCCTCTCTGAATTCTACAAGGACGCCGTAACGTTCTTTGATCAGGCGCTGAAGCACTTCTGTCTGAACTTCGCCCATAAGCCGTATATGTATTTCCTGCGTTTCCTCTATCCACACGATATGAAGCTCCGGTTCCTCCTCTTCCAGGCGGCGCAGATTATTAAGCATCCCGTGGACGTCGCAGCCTTCCGGAAGTTCAAGACGGTAGGTCAGCACCGGTTCCAGCACGGGGATATCCGAGTCTGACTCCGCGCCAATCCCCTGCCCCGGATACGTGCCTTCCAATCCAGTCACCGCACAGACCATTCCTGCCTGTGCATTTTGAGCCAGCTCATATTTATCACCGGAATATATACGGATCTGATTTACTTTCCCATCTATTCCCGCGAGCGTTTCCTTCACTTTTAGTTCTCCGCCTGTCACCTTCAAATAAGTCAGCCGGTTTCCCTGCGGATCTCTTGCGATCTTATACACCTTTGCGCCGAATGTTTCCGGATATTCCGGGCAGATACTGTATTCTCTGATTCCGTCCAGCAGCTCTGTAATCCCTTCTGCTTTCAGAGCAGATCCGAACCAGCACGGGAATACTTTCCGCTCTGCCACCACACGCCTCAGCGTATCTTTCGGGATACCACCGGTCTCGAGATACCCTTCCAGCATCCCATCGTCGCAGACCGCAAGACTTTCAAGGGCGTCCGGTGCGCCATCCGATATCCGTTCAAAATCTGTACAGCCCTCATCCAGCCGGCTTTTCAGTTCCGACATCAGCGCATCTCTGTCTGTTCCTTCTCTGTCCATCTTATTGACAAACAGAAAGACTGGTACGCCATAGCGTTTCAGCAGCCGCCATAGCGTCACGGTATGCCCCTGCACGCCGTCCGCCCCGCTGATCACCAGAATCGCATAGTCCAGCACCTGCAGCACACGTTCCATCTCCGCAGAGAAATCCACGTGGCCCGGCGTATCAAGAAGCGTAAATTCCATATCCTTCCATTTCATGACCGCCTGCTTGGAAAAAATTGTAATCCCGCGTTCACGCTCCATTTCATATGTATCCAGAAATGCATCGCCGTGATCGACCCGCCCCAGATTCCGGATACTGCCGCTTAAATAGAGCATCCCCTCTGACAGTGTTGTTTTTCCCGCGTCCACATGGGCGAGGATGCCGATATTGAGGTGCTTTAACTTCTCTCCTGTTGTTTTATTTTCTCTATTATCAGACGTATTTCCCATAGAAAATACCCCTTTCTGTTTTATGATCATACATTCGTAATCATATCATAGAAAGGGGGATAAGTCGATCTTTCCCGGTCTATTAACCTTTCAACTCGTTTATAATACTTTCTTGTATCAGTTTTCGTGCCGGCAATAATACTGCAATAACTGCGATTATGATATTCAAGATCATCAATCCACACAAAATCCAGGCAGGTACGCCAGCTTGAATATGCAAGAACTGCACAATATGAACCATATAATAATCCATCACTCTGCGAAGTACCAGATTATAAAGCAGAAAGATTGCTGCATCAGCCAACAGGCCGTAGGTAACGCCTGTCTGCAGGATCATTCTGTAAAATCCGCTGTCTGTAATTCCCATGGCACGCATGATGCCATATTCTCTTTTCCGGGCAAGAATCGCATAATTCATACTGTTCATAATATGAAAAAGACTTATGATCAGCAGGATTACCGCGATACCTGAAAAGAAAATCTGCTGTTGAGACAAATAATTTTTCTGTGTCTCAATAGCCCTAGTATAGTCCTGCAGCACTGCTTTCGGCACATCACGAATCACCTGCAACAACTGCGTGCTTACCTGTTCTGATTTTATCCCCTGTGCCGGAGAGGCATTGATAAAGCTATAATCTGTCAAGCCAAAATTTTGTGTCATCTGATCATTTGTCATGATCACACTCTGGGCATTGTTCCATGCGTCTACATTTAAAAAGCCTTCTTCCTGCGCCAATGGCCTGCTTACAATAGCTGCGATTTCAAATTCTTTTTCTATATAATGCTCTTGTCCGCTCTGAAATTTTAACAGATCGTCCGTATAGTTTTCCTGTTTCGG
>DWXI01000034.1 GCA_019119265.1 Candidatus Mediterraneibacter intestinigallinarum
CAATTATGATAAGGCTGTGGAAGTAGTGGAAAACAGCAGAAAGCAGGTAGCTTTATGGATAATCAGTATAATTATTATAATCCTCAGAAAGGACCGGATAATGTGGGCAACAGAGACGTATGGCCGGGAAAGCAGCCTCAGAAGAGTAATCACAAGGCGTTCCCTAAGGTGATAATGGTTGCCGGGCTGGCAATTCTGTTTGGGATTGTTTCCAGTGCAGTATTTCTTACTTCAAATATTATCGGAAGCAGGTTACTCGGTCTGGAGAGAACATCGGACGCTCAGGCAGTAGCAGGCAATGAAGTGAACGGAAATACTATACTGTCAAGATCTTCCAGCGTAGTTACATCAGATGTATCGGGTGTGGTGGAGAAGGTCATGCCGTCTATTGTATCCATTACCAGTATGTCTGTGGAAGAAGTACAGAGCTTTTTCGGCGGCACTTATCAGAAACAGAGCGCAGGGGCCGGAACAGGTATCATCATTGGGGAGAATGATTCAGAGCTGTTGATCGTTACGAATAATCATGTTGTTGAAGGCAGCGATACTCTGACGGTATCGTTTGATGATGAAACAAGCGTGGAGGCTAATATTAAAGGTACGGATTCCGTGTATGATGTAGCGGTTATAGCTGTTCCGATTGAGTCTGTATCTTCCGATACATTAGAAATGATTTCCGTTGCAACGCTGGGAAATTCTGAAGAACTTAAAGTTGGAGAGCCTGCGATAGCCATAGGAAATGCTCTCGGTTACGGGCAGTCTGTTACTACAGGTGTGATAAGTGCGCTTGATCGGTCTGTGGCTTCAACAGATGCCAGAACAGGGCAGACAACGGAGAGCAGCGTAAATCTGATCCAGACAGATGCGGCGATCAATGAAGGCAACAGCGGCGGCGCACTGGTTAATGTGAATGGAGAAGTAATCGGCATCAATTCGGCAAAGCTGATCGGTGAGAGTGTCGAAGGAATCGGGTATGCTATACCAATCAGTGACGTTTCCGATCTGATTCAGGGTCTGATGAATCAGGAGACAAAGGAAAAGGTAGATGAAGACGACAGAGGCATGATTGGTATAACAGGCATTAGTGTCTCTTCTGCATTTTCAGCACAAATTGACGTGCCGGCCGGTGTTTACGTGACTGAGGTGACACCTGGAGGAGGAGCAGAAAAAGCCGGAATGACGAAAGGGTGCATTATTACCGCGATAAACGGAACGTCGGTTGACAGCATGGATGCACTTCAGGAGCAGCTTGAATATTACGCAAAAGGAGAGACAGTAACTCTGACTATCAGAGTGCCGCAGACAAATGGAGAGTATAATGAACAGATGATAGATGTGGCGTTAAGTTGATAACATCTGTAAAAGACCATCCGGTGTTTTGATCCGGATGGTCTTTTTGAAGTTATCTGTCGAATTCAGGATTGAATGCATAGAAATTTCGACTGTCAAGCTTCTCTTGTACGATGCGGAGACTTTCACCGAAACGTTGATAGTGTACGATTTCACGTTGTCTCAAGAAACGTATGGGGTCACAGATTTCCGGATCCTTGACAAGGCGTAGGATGTTGTCATATGTTGTCCGGGCTTTTTGTTCCGCCGCCAGATCTTCGTGAAGATCTGTGATGGGATCTCCTTTTGACTGAAAGACGGTTGCAGTCCAGGGCGTTCCGCTGGCTGCCTGGGGCCAGAGTGCAAGTGTGTGGTCGACATAGTAAGGGCCGAATCCAGAACGCTCGATCTCTTCCGGCGTAAGATCTTTCGTGAGTTGATAGACGATTGCACATATCATTTCCATGTGGGCAAGTTCTTCCGTGCCGATATCGGTCAGAATTCCCGTCACTTCTTTATACGGCATCGTATATCTCTGAGATAAATATCTCATTGATGCGGCAAGCTCACCGTCCGGCCCGCCGAACTGGGATATAATAATCTGAGCAATTTTCGGATTTGTCTGCGTTATTTTTACAGGATATTGAAGTCTTTTTTCATAGTTCCACATAAATCAGCATCCTCCTTCCTGCCATGGCCATGGCTCATTGATCCAGTTCCAGCGTTCTGTACAGGAATCCTCTGCTGTGTCGATGGTCAGCGGACCGTATGCGGCAGCGTATTCTTTTAATGCCTCGTTGCGCTGACGGCTCATTTTGCGAAGATATTCAAGAGCCTCCGGGTCGCAGGGATGGGTGTCGAGATAAAGAGTGACGTCGTTTACCGCGAAGCTGACCTGATTAATATGATTCAGCAGTTGACGGCGGTTCATCTGGCGATTTAATTGACTGTTCATCTGGTTATTCATCTGCGTATACCTCCTTTACCCAGGAACGGTTTATCCAGTTCTTCAAAAATAGTTCCGCTTTCCAGACTTTTGTCCGGATCATAGAGATCCTGCCATTTCTGCCAGGGAACATAAGCCATGCCGATTGGCATATCAGCAGGAAAATGGTCATGCGTATCCGGGCAGCCGTCCATTTTCCGGCTGCAGCATCCCCGGGAAGACTGCGCGGGCTGCATGGACTGCATAGAACGGCGCTGGTAACGCGTATTATTCTGATAATTTGCCATATTGTGGTATCTCCTTCCATATTAAAATAAGACTTTGTATTTAAAGTATGAGAATAAAAATCAGATGTTACAGGGGCTCTGCAAAGATTCATGAAATATTTCTTTACAATTGGATTCAAATTATATATAATGTATTAGTCGGCGGGGTGTGGCTCAGTTTGGTTAGAGCGCACGGCTGGGGGCCGTGAGGTCGCAGGTTCGAATCCTGTCACCCCGATGAAACGAAGCAATTATTCATGTTGAGGCATTATCATAAGGGATCAGATCGGGTGAATGTAACTTACCGAAACTGGTTCCTTATCTGTTATAAACAGGATTTTAAGCGGAAAGCGATGGTAGAATGAAGAGTAGGATTGTACGACCGGTTAATCGGCGGGAACAGAGTTCCAGAAACAACAGGAAAAGCAGAGTATCAGGGGATACGCAGCCGATGCGCCCGGTAGGGCAGAGCACCCGGCAGGATCGTTTTTCTGATACCCGGCCGATGCGTCCGGTTAATACCCGTACCCGGTCCGGTTATGGAAAATATCGGGATTCATATCGTCAGACGATTGACCGCAGGCGTCAGGTACTGCGTACCCCGAAGCCCGAGCCGGAGAGAAAAAATGTCCGCTCTGCGGCAAAGCCGAAAAGAAGTGGAATCAGCAGGATGATAGCAGACAGAAGAAAAAGAGCAAAGACGGCAGCGACAGCGCAGGTACAGTATTTTGACTATGATCTGCTGCTGGTCATTGTATTTCTTATGTGCTTTGGACTGGTGATGCTCTATAGTACAAGTGCGTATGAAGCGGATGTCGATTTCGGAAATGATCTGTATTACTTTACCAGACAGGCCCTGATCGGCGCGGCGGGATTTGTTGTAATGTTTGTTGTCTCAAAGATTGATTATCATATCTATGGTGCGTTCGCAGGAGAAATCTATGTATTCGCCATGTTTATGATGGCGTTGGTGCAGACGCCTCTCGGACTGGAGTTTAACGGCGCCAGAAGATGGATTCAGCTCCCGGGCAATCAGACGCTTCAGCCGGCCGAGATCACCAAGATCGCAGTGATACTGTTCATCGCGTATGAGCTGTGCCGTCTGGGCAAAAAGGCGTATACGATACAGGGGATCATAAGAGTGCTTGCGTTTGGCGCCATAGCTTCGGGTGGAGTATTGTTTCTGACGGATAATCTGAGCACAGCGATCATTGTAATGGCGATCACCTGTATCCTCATCTTCGTGATTCATCCGAAGACAAAGCCTTTTGTCGTGATTATTATAATCGGGGCTCTGATAGCAGCGGTCGGGATCATAATTCTGTCGGTGATCATTGCAAATACGGATGCGGCCAGCAGCGGCAACTTCAGGCTGCAGAGAGTCATATCGTGGCTGAATCCGGAGGCTACGGCGGACACAGGAAGCTATCAGGTTATGCAGGGGCTTTATGCCATCGGAAGCGGCGGACTGTTTGGAAAAGGTCTGGGAAACAGTACGCAGAAGCTGGGAGTAATTCCGGAGGCTCAAAACGATATGATACTTGTCGTTATCTGTGAAGAGCTGGGGGTATTCGGCGCACTTCTGATCCTGATTCTGTTCGGCGTCCTTCTTTACCGGCTGATGTTTATCGCGAAAAATGCACCGGATCTGTATGGATCGTTGATCGCTACGGGAATTTTCGCGCATATTGCGCTTCAGGTTATTCTTAATATTGCGGTTGTTACGGGCCTTCTCCCCACTACGGGTATCACACTGCCTTTTATCAGTTATGGAGGCACTGCGATCCTGTTCCTGATGGCCGAGATGGGAGTGGCGCTTGGGATTTCGCGTCGGATCAGGTGGTGAAAATTTTATGATCCCTCTTCCTTTCTTTTGAAATGTATGATATAGTTTTATGTGGTATTGAAAACTACGTGTGATAGAATTGCTGAATATACATTACGGTTTGGGAGGGATTATTGTGGATTATAAGATCATTATAGACAGCTGTGGCGAATTGACTCACAGAATGAAACAGAGCGGAATATATGAGACGGCCTCGCTTAGCATGGAGGTGGATGGAGACATCATCACAGACGACGAACTTTTTGATCAGGCGGACTTTCTTCGGCGCGTAGCGGCCAGCCCGGAATGTCCAAAGTCTTCATGCCCGTCACCGGAAAACTATATGGAACTGTATGAAGGAGAGGAAAAAAGAATTTATGTTGTCACTCTTTCTTCGGAACTCAGCGGTTCGTATAACAGTGCGCAGCTCGGAAGAAAACTCTGGATAGAAGAGCATGGAGATGACGGAAAACAGATATATGTATTTAATTCCAGGTCTGCTTCGGTTGGAGAGACACTGATTGGTCTTAAGATACAGGAATGCGAGGAAAAAGGTCTTTCGTTTGAAAAAGTGGTTAGTGTTGTAGAAGATTATATTGAGGGGCAGCACACATATTTTGTTTTGGAGAATCTTGACACGCTTCGCAAAAACGGACGTCTTACGGGTATCAAGTCTTTTGTGGCCAGTGCATTGAACATCAAGCCGGTTATGGGTTCTACTCCGGAAGGCACGATCTGTCAGCTCGGTCAGGCGCGAGGGATGAAACGGGCTCTTGTGAAGATGGCGAATCAGATAGCCGAAGAGGGAAAAGCAACAAAGGAGAAGATTCTGGCAATTGCTCACTGCAACTGCCCGGAACGGGCGAGAGAGGTAGAACGTATGCTTCTGGATAGGATTCATGTGAAAACCAGTTTTATTGTTGATACAGCCGGAATCAGTACAATGTATGCAAATGACGGGGGAATAATTGTTGTACTCTGAAGATGATTGTGGTAAACTGTCATTATTGAGGCTAAAATCAGGTTATGAACAGCCTTTGCCATAGTGAAAGGAGCTGTACGAAAATGAGTCAGGAAAAGGTTGACAGATATAAACAGGAAAAGGCAAACAGAAAGAAGATCATGCGTAAGCAGAAAGCAATGAATATTGTCAGAAAATCTGTTCTGACAGTTGTGGCCCTGGCCCTTGTGGCGTGGCTGGGATACTCTGCTTATGATATGTATGAATCAGGGAAAGAAAGAGTG
>DWXI01000035.1 GCA_019119265.1 Candidatus Mediterraneibacter intestinigallinarum
ATGAAGTGGCATATGTGCACGACTACGGTACTCTACGGCAGGTTCTGGAAACAATGGAATATCACAAATACGCATCCATCCCCATGTTGAATAAGGAAGGGGAGTATGTAGGAACAATTACAGAAGGAGATCTTCTTTGGGGGATTAAACGTTATACAAATCTGAACCTGAAAGAAGCCGAGAACATCTTCATCCGCGATTTTCCCAGAAAAGCGGACTATATGCCAGTCTCCATTGATTCCGATATGGAAGATCTGATACGGAAGTCCATGGACCAGAATTTTGTTCCTGTAGTTGATGATCAGAAAAAGTTTATAGGAATAGTAACACGGAAAAGCATCATTGAGTACTGCTATGAAAAGCTGAAAAATTTACCGGAAACCTATTGACTGATTCAAAATCCGTATGCTATACTATACAAGTATGCCGCACAATGAGGTTTTAATAAGATCTGCGTGAAAACGCAGACACCGTAATTGGCGAGTAATGATAATAGGAGGTGCTATATGTACGCGATTATAGCAACAGGTGGCAAACAGTACAAAGTATCTGAAGGCGATATCATTAAAGTAGAAAAACTTGGTGTTGAAGCCGGAACAACTTATACATTTGACCAGGTACTTGCAGTAAACAACGACAAACTGGTTGTCGGCAATCCTACTGTTGACGGCGCAACGGTTACAGCTTCCGTAATCGGCGACGGCAAGACTAAAAAGGTTGTCGTTTACAAGTATAAGAGAAAAACTGGCTACCATAAGAAAAACGGACACAGACAGCAGTACACCGCTGTTAAGATCGACAAGATCAACGCTTAATCGATCATATGATCAGGGTAACCATTTATAAGACCGACGGGCATAAATATGCAGGCTTCGATATATCAGGACATGCGGGATATGATGAGTCAGGAAATGATGTAGTATGTGCAGCTGTTTCCGCCATCGTGATCAATACGATCAATTCCATCGAACGCTTTACAGATGATGAGACAAGCAGCGTTTCTGATGAGGAGTCGGGTACGATCGAATTCAGATTCGGGAAGATACCTTCACATGATGCCTCACTTTTGCTGGATTCCATGATTCTTGGTCTGGAAGATATAGAAGACAGCAGCGAATATGAATCATACATTGACATTATTTTCAAGGAGGTGTAAGAACCATGATGAAAATGAATCTTCAGTTTTTTGCTCATAAAAAAGGAGTTGGTTCTACAAAGAACGGACGTGACTCCGAAGCTAAGAGACTGGGTGCCAAAAGAGCCGACGGACAGTTTGTAAAAGCTGGCAATATCCTCTACAGACAGCGCGGAACAAAGATTCACCCGGGTGTGAACGTAGGACGCGGCGGAGACGACACTCTGTTTGCTCTTGTAGACGGTGTTGTAAGATATGAAAGAAAAGGAAGAGATAAGAAACAGGTTTCTATCTATCCGGTAGCTGAGTAGAGCAGTAAGATCAGGCCCCAGACCTTAAAGTCTGGGGCTTTTCCATCATTATGATAAAGGAGAAGTTATGTTTGCAGACAGAGCAAAAATCTATATCCGTTCCGGGAAGGGCGGTGACGGACACTGCAGCTTCCGGCGGGAGCTCTATGTTCCCAACGGCGGTCCTGACGGCGGCGACGGCGGACGAGGCGGTGATCTGATCTTTGAAGTCGATGAAGGATTGAACACCCTGTCCGATTACAGGCATCGCAGAAAATATGCAGCCGGCGACGGCGAACCCGGCGGGAAACGGAGATGTCACGGTAAAGACGGAAAGGACCTGATTCTCTATGTTCCGGAGGGAACTGTCATCAAAGAGGCCGTATCAGGAAAAGTGATCGCCGATATGTCGGGCGAGAACAGAAGACAGGTTGTCCTCAAAGGAGGAAAAGGCGGACTCGGCAATCAACATTTTGCCACAGCCACTATGCAGGTTCCAAAATATGCACAGCCCGGACAGCCTGCACGCGAGCTGGAAGTCAGCCTGGAATTGAAAGTGATCGCAGACGTAGGGCTGATCGGATTCCCAAATGTAGGCAAATCAACCCTTCTTTCCAGAGTGACGAACGCAGAGCCTAAGATAGCAAATTATCATTTTACAACATTGACTCCTAATCTGGGCGTCGTTGACCTTGAAGGCGCAAAGGGGTTTGTAATGGCCGATATTCCCGGGCTCATCGAAGGTGCTTCTGAAGGAGTCGGGCTGGGTCACGAATTTCTTCGCCATATTGAGCGAACAAAGCTCATGATCCATGTAGTAGACGCAGCAGGCACAGAGGGCCGTGATCCGATTGACGATATCTATAAGATCAACGCCGAACTGGAGGCATATAATTCTGATATCGCAAAGCGCCCGCAGGTGATCGCGGCAAACAAGACGGATCTCATCTACGATCCTGAAGATGACCCGATTCAGCGCCTGAAGCATGAATTTGAGCCACAGGGGATCCGTGTATTTCCTATTTCAGGGGCGACTGGGAAAGGGGTATCCGAACTCCTTTACTATGTGAGCACCCAGCTGGATACCATGGACAAAAAGCCTGTCGTGTTTGAGCAGGAGTATTTCCCGGAAGATGAGCTGATCTACGAAGAGCTTCCCTACACCGTGGAAGTAGAAGACGGCATATATATAGTGGAAGGACCGAAGATTGAGAAAATGCTCGGATATACGAATCTGGACTCAGAAAAAGGATTTGCATTTTTTCAGAAATTTCTGAAAGAGACAGGCATTCTCGACGAACTTGAGGCCAAAGGCATTCAGGAGGGTGACACTGTAAAAATGTACGGTCTGCAGTTTGACTATTATAAATAAAACTGCAGAATATTCAAATTATATAAAAGGAGCGAACAGATGACAACGAAAGAGAGAGCTTACCTGAAAAGTCTCGCAATGACAATGGAACCGATCTTCCAGGTAGGAAAGTCAAGCATGACTCCGGGCCTTACTCAGGCGATATCAGAGGCTCTGGAGGCCCGCGAGCTGATCAAGATCAGTGTTCTGAAAAACTGTGCGGATGACCCCAGAGAACTTGCAGAGATTATTGCAGAGCGCACCCGTTCCCAGATCGTTCAGGTCATTGGCAAAAAGATCGTACTGTATAGGGAAGGAAAAGATAACAAAAAGAAAATTTTCAATAACAGATAACGCAGGTGGATAGAATGAAAGTTGGAATCATGGGCGGTACGTTTGATCCGATACACATCGGGCATCTTCTCCTTGGAGAATTTGCCTACGAAAACTTTGATCTGGACGAGATCTGGTTTCTCCCGAACGGAAATCCGCCTCACAAAACAACGGATGAAAGCAGTGTTTCACTTGCGGACCGCATCGAAATGGTTCGTCTTGCCACGGATGACGTACCCTATTTCAGAGTAAATCTTTATGAGGCTACTGCGCAAAAACATTCTTATACTTTCAGCACAATGAAGGCTCTGCGGAGACTTTATCCGGATCACGAGTTTTTCTTCATCCTGGGGGCAGACTCCCTGTTCTCAATCGAGCAGTGGAAAAATTTTCGTGAAATCTTTCCTTCATGTGCGATATTAGCGGCAATGCGGGATGATAAAGATGCCAAGAGCATGAAGGAGCAGATCGAATATCTCAGCCATAAATATAACGCCGACATCCGTCTGCTGCAGGCTCCTCTTGTGGAAATATCTTCCACAACGATCCGTAACAGATTAAAACAGGGGTTGAGTATTCGTTATATGGTTCCCGATACAGTTTCTGATTATATCCGAAAAAACCGGCTTTATACAACGGATTCAGACAGTATCCGAAAAGGAGGAGCTATACAATGACAGAAAAATTGATAGATATCCGCAAGAATCTTTCAAAAAAACTCAAAAAAGAACGTTTTGAACATACAATAGGAGTTATGTATACCGCCGCCTCTCTTGCCATGTGTTACGGAGAGGATATAGAGAAAGCTCTGACCGCCGGACTACTGCATGACTGCGGTAAATTCTGTCCGGCAAAAGAACAGATCAGACTGTGTGAAAAATACGCAATCTCACTCTCTGAATCTGAACTTGCAATGCCTGCGCTCATTCATGCAAAGCTTGGAGCTTATCTGGCAGAAAATAAATATAAAATCAAGGATCGGGAGATTCTGGATGCGATCACCTGGCATACGACAGGCCGGCCAGCCATGACAATGCTTGAAAAAATTCTTTATATTGCAGACTATATTGAACCGAATCGAAAGATTATCCCGGGGCTTGAGGAGATAAGGGGTATTGTCTTTCAGGATATTGACCGTGCAATATATCTATCTGCAAAGAGAACCGTACGTTATTTAGAAGATGGCGGAAAATCCGTAGATCCGATGACAGTAAGTACCTGTGAATATTATAAAAAAGAAGAGTAGGAGAGGAGGCAGCAAATGAATCAGTCCAAAGAAATGGCACGCATTGCATATCATGCACTCAGCGATAAAAAGGGAGAAGATATTAAGATCATAGATATAACCGGAATTTCTGTGCTTGCAGACTATTTTATCATTGCAAGCGGAGGGAGCGACAGCCAGGTAAACGCACTTGTCGATAATGTGGAAGAGGAACTTCACAAAGCAGGATATCACCTTAAACAGCGGGAAGGGCGCTCAAATTCAAGCTGGATACTTCTTGATTTCGGCGACATCATCGTGCACGTCTTTGATAAAGAAAACCGACTGTTCTATGATCTGGAAAGAATCTGGAAGGACGGAAAAGACATCGCACCTGATGAACTTGAGCAATAAATATCAAAACATTAAAAATACCTGCATCTGTCTTTCATTTTAAATAAGACAGGCTGCAGGTATTCTGATTTACTTATATTTAATTTATACTATTTGAAAAGTCGTATCACGCCGATCACTTTTCCCAATATAGCAACTTCTTTCACAATGATCGGGTCCATAAAATCATTCTCCGGCTGCAGCCGGTAAACTCCTTCTTCCTTATAAAAGGTCTTCACTGTAGCTCCGTCCTCGACCAGCGCTACCACCATATCACCGTTCGATGCAGTGTTACTTTCTTCTACCAGAACCATATCGCCGTCAAGAATTCCTGCATTGACCATGCTTTCTCCCTTT
>DWXI01000036.1 GCA_019119265.1 Candidatus Mediterraneibacter intestinigallinarum
TCAAATTTAACAATTATCTACTTGACTGTAAACCCTCTTTACACCATATAATCAGTTCAGATATTAAAAAGGGGGATGCTACCTATGACGATCAAAGAGATTGAAGATCTCTCCGGAATGACAAGAGCCAATATCCGTTTTTATGAAAAAGAAGGGCTGATCAAACCGCAGCGAGACTCCAACGGTTACAGAAATTATTCCAGAGATGATCTGAATATTTTAAAACGCATCCGGCTTCTGCGGACACTCCATCTCAGTCTGGAAGATATCAAGTCGTTGAGCCGGAATGAACAGGATCTGACAGAGCTTCTTATCTATCATCTGAGTTCTCTGAGAAAAGAACACCAGGATCTGGAGCAGTCTATGACCATCTGTGAACAGCTCTGCAAGGATCGCGTGTCCTATAAAGATTTTGACGCACAGTACTATCTGGATCTATTGAACACTTCGCCCGACGAAGTTCCCGCTGAGTTAAGGGAAGATGCCGTTCCTAAAGTAACGTCGCCCTGGGTAAGGTACTTCGCCCGATCCCTTGATCTCTGCCTGTATGGAACTCTGTGGGATGCCCTCCTCGCTCTTGTCTTCCATATCAATATCATGGAGATGGGATTTGCGGGTATTATCCTTAATATTATCGTGTCTATTTGTCTCCTTCTGATCATTGAGCCTCTCATGCTTTCCCGGTTCGGCACGACGCCCGGCAAATTTGTGTTCGGTCTGCGTGTGACCGCTGAGACAGGCGCCCGGCTGACGCACAGAGAAGCTCTTCACCGTACATGGACTGTCATAAAAAAAGGCTCCGGGCTTTTTATTCCAATATATGATCTGGTGCGGGAGTATAAGTCGTACAAGGCATGTAAGAATGGCGAAACACTTGACTGGGAAGAAGAAACTCTTCTGTGGCTGGATGAAGGGCGTGTTCCTCTTGGCATCCTCGCCACTATCGTCGGAATGATCTTTTTCAACGGAGCAGATCTGATGATATGGCAGGCAGGCGCCATGCCTCAGAACAGAGGAGACCTCACCGTGGCGGAATATGCCGAAAACTTCAATGATATGGAAAAATTTTATCAGATCGACCGTCAGCTGAATCTTCCCGAGATAAATCCTCTTTACGGAATTGAAGATTCCCGTCTGATCCTGAACAGTGAAGGCGACTGGGAAAAACTCCCGGGAACCCCCTATATTGAACAAACTTCAGAAAATTACGCAGAACTTCCTGAGCTTCAGTATACAATGGAAAACGGTGTAATGACCGGTCTTGGCTTTTCCGCTTCTTACGAAAATGAAGATGTAACGATCGCATCTTTCAGTGATCTTATGGCAGTCTCTGCTCTTTCTTTCGTATGCGCGCAGGATGACTACAATATGGTTCCTGACCTGCCCTCTCTCATCTATACGCGGATCAAAATGTACGGCGACGAGTTCTCCGATTTCACCATTTCCACAGCAGGCGTGACTGTCAGATGCACCGTCGAATACACCGGATATGATCTGCGTCCGGGTGAATGGACCACAGACCATGTGCTGGTGCCGACCTATGGAAGCCAGCCTTCATTTTACATCAGTTTTTCTGTAGAGCAGACGCCTTAGTAAATTTGTGCATCCTGTAAAAATAGTACGGAACAAGAGGGATCAAAGCCGCAATCCACGCAGCCGGATCCGAAAAACATACGCCGGCGAAACTGGCGTGACCTGCAACGATCAAGACTATGCCGCTCCGGGCGATCAGCTCAAAGATGCCGCCAAGCATCGGAACAAGCCCGTATCCCATCCCCTGCAGTGTATTTCTGTACAGAAAGATGCTGCCGAGGAAGGGATAAAACCAGCATACCGTATGAAAATATGTCACGGATGCATTGACTACCTCTGTCTCGGACGGATCGATGAAGAGCCAGGTCATATATTCACTGCAGAAGTACATAACGGCCATCATGATCACACTCCATCCAATGGTCATGAACTGAGTGCACCTGACTCCCTCCCTGATTCTGTCCATTTTCCCGGCGCCCCGGTTCTGACCTACATATGTAGCAATGGTAGCCCCGAATGCGGTAAATACTGTCATAAGCATATTCTGCAGCTTGCTCGCTGCGGAGAAGCCCGCCATGTATATTTCTCCATATATGTTCACCGCTCCCTGTACGATGATGGTACCAATGGCAGTGATGGAGAACTGCAATCCCATAGGAATCCCAAGCGCCAGAAGTCTTCCGAAACTGTGAAAGCTGATTCTGAAATCCTCCCGCTTCAGATGCAGGATAGGAAAACGTTTCAGTATGTAGACAAAGCACAGAAGCGCTGAAATTCCCTGAGCGATTACCGTCGCATAAGCGCAACCTTCCACACCCATCCCGAATATCACAATAAATGCAATGTCAAGCACTACATTGATCACTGCAGAAATAACAAGGAAATAAAGAGGCGATCTGGAATCGCCCAGCGCCCGCAAAAACGCTGCCAGTGAATTATAGGCGGCGGTCACGATAAGCCCTGCGTATATGATTCCCATATAAAGCGTCACATCCGGCATGATACTGTCCGAATAATTCATAAGCCTCAGGATCGGCTCGTTAGCGATCAGGAATCCTGCTGTCATCAGGATTGCAAATGCGGCCGCAAGATAGATTGACATCGCCACGTAATGTCTCATTCTGTCGTACTGCTTTGCTCCGAAACACTGTGATACAAGGATTGCAAATCCGCTGCTTAAGCCGTTTAGCCATCCGGTCACAAAAAACATTAGAGAACCCGTACTCCCGATGGCCGCCAGTGCGGACACTCCGATAAACTGTCCTGCCACGATGGAATCCGCTATGTTATAAAACTGCTGAAATATATTTCCCAGGCACATCGGAACCATAAAACGTATGATCAGTTTCGCCGGGCTTCCTGTCGTCATATCGCGTATCGTATTTTTACCCATGACCGTTCCTCTTTTCCTACTGCATCAATCTCTCAGATTGTTTTCTCTCATTTATAGACCGCGGGTTATTATACGCTCAATCAGTCGCTATGACAAGTACTATTTCCAATATTTTTATGAAAGAAGGGCAAAACATCTTTCTCTCAGATGCTTCGCCCTTTCTTTTATCTTTATTTCTGAATTTTTCGTTTTCGCAGTTTTGCTTATCTCTTCACGTTGAATGCTGTAAATCCCGGATATACTGCGCTATCGCCCAGGTCTTCCTCAATCCGCAGAAGCTGATTGTATTTTGCCACGCGCTCGCTCCGGCTCGGTGCGCCGGTCTTGATCTGGCAGGTATTAAGTGCAACTGCAAGATCAGCAATAGTTGTATCTTCCGTCTCACCGGAACGGTGTGAAGAAATTGCCGTATATCCCGCCTTGTGCGCCATTTTGATCGCCTCCAGCGTCTCGGACACGGAACCTATCTGATTTAATTTGATCAGGATAGAGTTACCGCATCCCATATCGATACCTTTTTTCAGTCTCTCTGTATTTGTCACAAACAAATCGTCACCTACCAGCTGTACTTTATCTCCCAACTCTTTTGTAAGGATCTGCCAGCCTTCCCAGTCTTCCTCGTCAAGGCCGTCCTCGATGGAGTAGATCGGATATTTCTCCACAAGAGATTTCCAATGCTCTACAAGCTCTGCAGAAGTAAATTTCTTTCCGCATTTCGGGAGTACGTATTCCCCTTTCTGACTCCCCTTCCACTCACTGGAAGCCGCGTCCATGGCAAGCACAAAATCTCTGCCCGGCTCATATCCTGCCTGACGAACTGCCTCAAGGATGTATTCTATCGCCTCTTCATCGCTTGCAAGATCAGGCGCAAATCCACCCTCATCTCCCACAGATGTTGCAAGTCCTTTGGACTTCAGAAGTGACTGGAGTGCATGGAATACCTCTGTACACCATCTCAAGCCCTCTGCAAAACTCTTCGCCCCCGCCGGCATGATCATAAACTCCTGCACATCCACTGTATTTGCCGCGTGCGCCCCGCCATTTAAAATATTCATCATAGGAACCGGAAGACGGTTGCCGTTTACGCCGCCAAGAAAACGGTACAGCGGAATATCAAGAGCGGCGGATGCTGCTCTCGCGCAGGCAATGGACACCGCAAGGATTGCATTTGCCCCGAGCTTTGATTTATCCTTTGTGCCGTCCGCTTTGATCATCGCTTTGTCTACTGCATAGATGTCACTTGCATCCATACCTTTCAGTGTATCGTTGATCACTGTATTGATATTTTCAACAGCCCTGGAGACACCTTTTCCTCCGAATCTGTTCTTATCTCCGTCTCTTAACTCGAGCGCCTCGAATTCACCTGTGGAAGCGCCGCTGGGAGCCGCGCCTCTTGCTACGGTTCCGTCCGCCAGATGTACCTCTGCCTCAACTGTCGGGTTTCCTCTCGAATCAATGATTTCCCGTCCGATCACTTTTTCAATCTCTAAATAATCCATATTTTTTCGTCCTTTCCCACGAAAACGCCCTCTGCCCCGTTTCAGGCGTTATGGGGAAAAGGAGTTTTCATGATTCATTCACATATAGTTAGTCTTTGCTAACTATATGTATATTAACAGAATAAAACGATTTAAGCAAGGACTTTGTTGAGATTGATTATCATTTGATATCAATCAGCGTTGATCAACAAAAATATTTTCTCCGATATTATGTATAATATACTGGATATACTGGAAGTATTAATTTATTCTATTCTCATAAACCATATTTTCTCCTCATATCTGCCACAACATCGTCTGCTCGTCTACATTGTCCATGATCAGCATGTTCCTTTGATTCATCAAGTTTTTTCAGTATATTGGTATCTATTTCAAGATCTTTAAACAAACTATCCGATTTTCCTTTTAACTCGTCATCCACTATTACCCGTATTGTACTAGACATATTAATTTTTCTCCATATTGAAAGTTTATTTACCAAACAAATCGCTGTGCGATCCGGTACGAGCCAGTGTCAACACCAGCACATTATCCTCTATTCGGTAGATAAGTAGCCAGTCCGGGAGAATATGACATTCCCGATGCCCCGCCCAATCGCCGGAAAGACCGTGATCGCGATTTTTCTCCGGCAGCGATTCACCCATTGCCAGCAACGCCACAATCTGCTCCAGTAAGTGAACTACCCATTGTCTAAAGCCAATGGGCTTCCTGCTTCATCGACCTCGTAACCTACTATCTCCACAGGCGTTAATTTGGGCAGTCCCTGCCCTATATATTTCTTTATGCTATTTCTCCTAATCCTTCTGCCAATATATTTTTTGCTGCATTTATATCCCTGTCGTGTTCTGCTCCACATTCCGGACATATCCACGTTCTCACTGACAGATCTTTTATATCCGGATTCTGATACCCACAATCGGAACATAATTGACTACTGGCATAAAATTTATCTATTTTGATATATTTCCTGCCATTCCATTTTGCCTTATACTCTAACTGTCTCGTCAGCTCGTACCACGATACATCACTTATGACTTTTGCCAGATGATGATTCTTTACCATATTTTTTATCTGTAAATTCTCAGAAACTACCACTTGGTTTTCGCTGATAATTTCATGTGAAACTTTATGCAGATAATCTTTTCTGGTATTTCTTATTTTCTCATGGCATAATGCTATCTTTTTCTTTGTCTTATAATAGTTTTTACTTCTCTTTTCTTTATGTGACAGTTGCCCTTGCAGCTTTACCAGTTGTCTTTCGTATTTCCTTATGATTTTTGGATTCTCATATTTCTTCCCATCGGAAGTAATGCATAAATCTTTGATCCCTAAATCTATTCCTATGCTATCCTTTGTATGTGCCAGTTCCTTATGCTCAGTTTCTACAAGTATGGACACATAATATTTTCCACTGGGAACCCACGAGACAGTCGCCGACTTGATCTGTCCTCTGAAATCCCGGTGTAACTTTGCTTTTACCTCTTTTAATTTAGGCAGTTTTACCTTACCATTCTCAAAATCTACTGCTATATTTCCATTTGTATAATTTGTTGTATAGGATCTATGGCTGTCATGTTTACTCCTGAATTTTGGATATCCCGCATGTTCCCTGAAAAATTTCTGATAGGCAGAGTCCATGTTATAAATTGCGTTGGTCAGAGCGAATTTGTCCACTTCCTTTAGCCATTCATAGTCTTTCTTTAGAAAATTTATCATTTTCTATATTTTGGCTAATTATTTTTATATCTTCCTCTGGTATTCCTTGTTTTATTTGTTTATTTAAATTAACTA
>DWXI01000037.1 GCA_019119265.1 Candidatus Mediterraneibacter intestinigallinarum
AATAGTTTCCGAGGTGTGGCCGCCGATTATAAAGCATGCTGAAGAAAAAGGAGTACGAATTGCCATTGAAAACTGTCCGATGCTGTTCAGTGAAGACGAATGGCCAGGAGGGCAGAACTTAATGACGAGACCGGATATCTGGAAAGAAGTATTTGAGATTCTTGAAAGCGATTATCTCGGTATTAATTATGATCCGTCTCACTTTGTATGGCAGATGATGGACTATATTCAGCCATTATATGAATTCAGGGCTAAGATATTCCATGTGCATTATAAAGATATCAAGCTCTTTCCTGAGAAGTTGAAAAGAGTCGGAACGATGGCGTATCCCCTTTCCTATATGTCTCCAAAACTGCCGGGCCTGGGTGATGTTGACTGGGGAAAGTATGTGAGTGCGCTCACAGACATAGGGTATGACGGATATACATGCATCGAAGTGGAAGATAAGGCGTTTGAAGGCTCAAAAGAGAGAATCCTGGACAGCGTAAGACTGTCAAAGAGATATCTTGAGCAGTTTATAATATAGCGGACACAGAATTATGCCGCAATAGATCGATAAAGATTAAGACAGCACAGAAGGCTGTTTTAATAGAAGAAGAAAAGGAGGAGTTTCTATGAAAAAAACAGTAGCATTGGGAATGGCTGCACTCATGGTGATCGGACTTGCAGGATGCAGTACGGACTCGAATTCACAGAGCGGTGGCAACGGCGGCTCATCGGAGGCTCAGCAGCACATCTATGTATTGACCGCACCGGAGGATCATGGATGGAGTGGTTCGGTCGCAACGTTCGCAAAGGAGAAGATTGATGAGGTGAATGGAGCAGGAACTTATACCGCTGAGCTGATCACATCTGCCGACGCAGCAGAACAGATCAGAAATGTAGAGGATATTGTCTCAAGAGGTGAAGAGAACATATCAGTTGTAATCCAGCCAATTGATGATACAGTACAGTCTGCAATCCAGCAGCTTATTGATGCAGAGATTCCATATGTGGCTTTTGACCGTATTATTGACGGTGTATCTCAGGCGGCTGTCTCCAATGTAAAAGGTGACAATGAAGGAATCGGTGCAGCGGCGGCAGCTTACTTTGTGTCACTTGGTCTTCAGCCGGGAGATCAGGTATATGTATATGAGGGAGATACATCTTCTGTTACAACACTTCGCGATGAAGGTTTTACAAAGTACCTGACAGGAGAGCTTGAATTTGAAGGGGCAACGATTGAGGAGTCTGCGAAATGGACAGAAGAAGACCTTGCATCTATCACATACTCGGGAGCTATGAACTGGAGCCGTTCTGATACTAAAACTTCTTTTGAGTCTCTGATGGGAGACGCTTCCAATGCAGGTATCAAATGGTTCTACGCAGAAGATGATGAGCTTACTATGGGTATTCTTGAGGCACTTGACGGCGGCGGTATAGATGAAGGAACAAAAGAGGCGTTTCTTGCAAATCAGCCGGTTATCAGCGGTTGTGGCGGTCTTGACGAGCTGTATGCGGTGATGAGAGGAGAGACATATACAGATATCTCTGAGCAGCTTGGCGGCCTTGTTTCAGTTACATACAGCCCGGCTATGATCCAGACTGCAATTCAGGATATGGTTGATTATCTTGATGGCAAAGAAGTGACGCAGGATCACGTTATTGCTTGTGAAAATGTAACCGCGGAGAACGTGGAGGAGTATCCGTCATTCTAAATAGTGAGGAAAAGGGATCGTTGGATCGAGCTGTCAATGGTCCCTTTTTTACAGCGCAGGAGGTGCGGGAATATATGAGCTTACTGAAAATGGAAGGAATTGTGAAGGCGTTTAACGGAGTGCCTGTACTGAAAGGGGTACGCCTGAACGTGGAAAAAGGAGAAGTACATGCGTTGCTTGGAGAAAATGGAGCCGGAAAATCTACTCTAATGAATGTGCTTACTGGTGTCCATGCGAGAGACGCGGGTACAATTGAATTTGACGGAAAAGAGTATGACAGTATATCGATAAAGCAATCTGAACAGATGGGGATTGCATTTGTACATCAGGAACTGAATCTGTTTAATGATCTGAAAGTATATGAGAATATTTTTCTCGGTAAAGAATACAAAAATAGGTTCGGAAAATTAAATAAAAAGAAAATGATATCGGAAGCAGGCAGGCTGTTTGAAGAACTGGGAGTAGATATCGATCCGACGGAGCTGGCAGCTAATCTTAAGACCAGCCAAAAGCAGCTGCTGGAAATATCAAAAGCGCTGTTTTTTAATGCAAAGCTGTTAATCCTGGATGAGCCCACTACCTCTTTGAACACTGAGGAAGTGAAGCATTTGTTCGGAATTGTAAATGATTCGAAGAAAAAGGGAACATCCTTTATTTTTATTTCCCATAAGATGCCGGAAATCTTTGAACTGGCAGACAGATATACCGTATTCAGAAACGGAGAATATATAGGAGAAGGCAGGATAAACGAGACGAATCCTGAGGCTGTGACAAAGATGATGGTCGGAGAAAGTTACAGCAGTAAAGATGTATATACTAAAAGAGATACAGGTGATGTTGTACTTGAACTTGATCATTTTTCAGGACCCGGATTTGAGGATGTGTCGCTTAAAGTAAAGAAAGGTCAGATCATAGGTCTTACAGGGCTTCAGGGGGCCGGGAGCAGTGAGCTGATGCAATGTATGTTCGGATGTACCCATCCGACAGGAGGAACGATGAAAGTGGAAGGGAACACACTTAAGCGCCACAGGATTCATGATGTGATGAGAAGCAAAATGGCTATGCTGCCCTCAAACAGAAAAGAAAATTCCGTAATTCAGGACATGGATCTTTTGGAAAACATGTATCTGGCAGAACATACCTTATCATCAGTGAAAATGCACATCAATAAGAAAAAGGAAGAGGAAAAATTCAATAAATATAAAGAATTGCTAAACATTAAGTGCCAGAACAGCCATAATCCAATCCTGTCTCTAAGCGGAGGAAACCAACAAAAGGTTTTTATAGCGAGATGGCTGAATACAGAGGCGGATATCCTTCTTTTTGATAATCCTACACAGGGAATTGACGTGGGAGCAAAAGCAGAGATTTATAAACTGATTCTTGAGCTTGCCGAAGCTGGAAAAACGATCCTGATCAATACTCTGGAGATTCCGGAGATACAGAAGGTGGCAGACTATTGCGCCGTGTTTTACAATGGCAGCATTATAAAGGTACTTGAACATGATGAGATTGATGAAACAACCGTTATGTTATATTCAACAAATGCGGTCAATACAGAGGAGGTAATACAATGAGGGCTCAAGAGAAAACAGGCGGACTGACGCTGAAAAAAATAGGGAGATTCTGCGGAGAATACAGTTTTGTTTTAGTATTTATATTGATATTTTTGATTTATGTATTTGTAAGCAACGGACTGACGCTTGCCGGAGTGATGAATATATTCCGCCATTCGACTGCAGTTGGGATTATAGCGCTCGGGATGGGGCTGGTATGTTTGACTGGCGAGATCGATCTGTCGGTGGGCTCTATGCTGGCGTTGGACGCCGGATTTTCAGTTGTTGTTTTTAATATGACTGACAGCATTGCGCTGACCCTGCTGTTTGCGCTGGGATTCGGGGCCGTCTGTGGCTTTATCAATGGCATTCTGGTAGGATATATCCAGATGCCTGCATTTATCGTTACTTTGGCGACGATGCTTATCTACAGATCTTTTGCGCAGTATTTTTGTCAGAGGATTGACAGAGAACTGCTTGGCGGTGGAAGTTCTGTCTATAGAATGTCGATGGAATCATCATCCTATCAGCCAATGTATGAGTTTGGAAATGGAAGGATTGCAACGATGCCGATAGTTGGTATGATCTTGATTCTGCTTACTGTTTTGTTTGTGTATATTACTACAAGTACAAAGTACGGTAAAAAGATCTATGCAGTCGGCAGCAATGCAAAAGGGGCGCAGATGACAGGTATCAACGTCAGTGCGATCAAGGTATCGGTATTTACTCTGGCGGGAGTCCTTGTCGGTGTATCATCATTTCTTTGGATTGCAATGAATGCGTCTGCCGATCCTGCAACAACGGGCAACAGCTACGAAATGTATGCAATCGCGGCAGTAGTGCTTGGCGGTATCAGCATGTCGGGTGGCAAAGGAAAATGTATCGGTATTCTTTTTGGTGCGATGTCATATGACTGCATTGATAAGATTATTGTGGCACTTAAGATGGATTCTCTGATTAATGATGCGATTAAAGGGATTATCCTGATTCTTGTTATTATGATTCAGATTGTAGGACCGCGAATCAAAGCCAGATTTGCAGGACGCAAAAAATAATCCGGATTCAGATGTTGGAGGTGCTGAATTTTATGACAAATGAAGAGGAAAAAATCAACGCCGGTATACTGTTTTATCCTGAAGAACCGGAGTTGCGTGCTTTAAAACTGAAATCACACAATCTCAGTCAGGAGTACAGTCTTACCCGTGAAGATGAGGTTGAACGCAGAAATCAGA
>DWXI01000038.1 GCA_019119265.1 Candidatus Mediterraneibacter intestinigallinarum
ACTACATAGCGGTGAAATACTTGGCATAGCAGGACTAGTAGGGTCTATGAGGACGGAACTTCTTGAGACATTATTTGGCAGCCGCGCACAGGGAGCCGGTACGATTTATTATAAAGGCGAGCCTGTAAGATTCAAACGGGAGATGGACGCTATTGAAAAAGGATTTGCAATGGTTACGGAGGAACGACGTTTTAATGGGATTTACGCTGAAATGGGCGTTGATTTTAATATGACTATTTCAAATCTGAAAAAGTACTGTAAGCACGGCTTGCTTTCCAACAGAGTGATGAAAGACGATATTGATAAAATGGTAGATGCAATGTCCATAAAACTGGGGAGCAGTTCTACGCCGATAAAGAATCTTTCAGGAGGAAATCAGCAAAAAGTTATTTTGTCAAGATGGTTGCTTACAGATCCGGAGATTCTTCTCCTGGATGAACCTACAAGAGGAATCGACGTAGGCGCGAAATATGAGATCTACAAACTGATTAACAAATTGGCCGCAGAAGGAAAAGCCATTATAGTTGTCAGTTCGGAAATGCCAGAGCTCTTTGGAATCTGTGACAGGATCCTTGTAATGAGCAACGGACAGCAGTCAGGTGTTTTTGACGTAAAAGAAGCTACGCAGGAAGACGTTATGACTGCAGCAGCTAAATATGTGTAAAAAGGAAGTGACAGAATGGAGAACAAAAAAGAGGCATTTCAGATGTCTAATATAAAAAAAGCTATATTTGATCATGCAATATATGTCGTACTCGTGATTCTTCTTGTTCTTGTTGTAATACTGGAACCGCGGTTCCTGAGCTTGCAGAATTTTCAGAATCTGCTGGCGCAGTCATCAACAAAGATTATCATTGCTATCGGAGCGGGAATGATATTGGTGGTTCAGGGCGTTGATCTCTCGGCGGGAAGAGCTGTAGGACTGGCCTGTGTAGTGTCGGCTTCGCTGATGCAGACGGTTGATTATGCATACCGGATGTATCCGAATCTACCGGATCTGCCGCTGATAGTTCCGTTTATTGTTTGTATAGCAATGCTTGCAATTGTAGGTTTATTTGTGGGAATTATAGTTGCATATTTTCATGTGCCGCCGTTTATCGCAACATTAGGCGTGCAGCTTCTGCTGTTCGGTTTGACGTCAATTTACTATTCATCACAGCCTTCGGGTCCTCAGCCGTACGGAGGAATCAAAAGCTCTATTACAGGTCTGTCCAATGGCGCGCTGGAGATCGGACCTGTGAGGATACCTTATCTGACTATTATTGCACTGGTTATAGCTGTGCTTATGTGGATTGTATGGAATAAAACACGATTCGGTAAATATATGTTTGCGGTCGGAGGCAATCCCGAAGCTGCTAAGGTTTCAGGCGTACATGTGAAAAAGACATTGCTCGGGGTATACTGCTCTGCGTTTGTCCTCTATGCTATCGCTGCAGTACTGGAAGTAGGACGTATCGGATCAGCAGCAAATGGAACCGGTGAAGGGTATGAGATGGATGCCGTTGCGGCCTGCGTTGTAGGAGGCGTGTCACTTTCAGGCGGCGTAGGAACAATTCCGGGAGTTGTGGTCGGAGTTCTTATGTTTACGATCATCAATTATGGAATGTCATTCGTAGGAGTAAACATGTACTGGCAGTACATTGTAAAGGGAGCAATTATCCTGTTGGCGGTTATTCTCGATATGAGAAAATACGCCAGAAAGAATTAGAAAACAAGAGGTAAAAGATATGCGGGAAATAGTAGAAAAAATATCATTGACAGAAAACTGCTCAAAAGAAGATATATGTGCATTTGTCGAATCGGTGATTCCACAGCTTACTACAGAAGAGAAAATAGGCATAATGTCCGGACAGATAACAGAAAAAAAATTGCTGGACGACCTGTTTGTGATTGAACATTACAATGTGGCACCGTATCCTACTATGGAAGTTGAAAGGCTTGGCCTGCCAAATGTCAGATTTGTAGACGGTCCAAGAGGTGTTGTTGCAGGAAGCGCTACATGTTTTCCTGTTTCCATGGCAAGAGGCGCAACATTTGACAGAGAGCTGGAGGAAGAAATCGGGAAGTGCATAGGAGCGGAAGTGCGTGCTGTGGGCGGCAATTATTACGGCGGCGTATGCATCAACCTTCTTCGTAATCCAAGATGGGGGCGCGCTCAGGAGTGCTATGGTGAAGATCAGTACCATTTGGGAGAAATGGGAGCAGCCCTGACGCGGGGAGTACAGAGCCAGAATGTTATGGCATGTGTAAAGCATTTTGCACTGAACAGTATTGAGAATGCAAGATTTAAAGCAAATGTTCAGGTAGACATGAGAGCTCTCCAGGAAGTATATTTGCCGCATTTTAAAAGATGTATCGAGGAAGGCGCAGCGTCTGTAATGTGCGCGTATAATGCGGTGCTCGGAAAGCATGCCTCAGAAAGCAGGCTGTTATTACGTGATATACTACGCGATCAGTGGGGATTCGAAGGTTTTACACTTTCGGATTTCCTATGGGCGGTTTATGATGGTGCGAAGTCTGTTAAAGCCGGAATGAATATTGAAATGCCATGCGTTGCGCATTATGTGGAAGATATTCCGAAAGCCCTTGAAGATGGCAGATTAGAAGAAGCAGATTTGAATGAAGCAGTAGGATATATTTTGAGGACGACGCTCTACTATGAAACGAGAAAAGATCCTCAGAGCTACGGACCGGAGGTGCTTGCATGCCCGGAACATATAAAAGTGGCAAGACGTGCTGCAGAGGAATCCATGGTACTTCTGAAAAATGATAATAATGTGCTGCCTTTTGATAAAGCGAAGACAAAGAAAATAGTTGTTCTCGGCGAACTTGGAGACACGGAGAATATCGGTGACCACGGTTCATCAAAGGTACATCCATACTATACGATTACGCCTTTCCGTGGATTGATGAAAGCGATGCCGTGCGCTGAAGTATTGTATAATGACGGAAAAGATATAGAAAAAGCACGAGAACTTGCACAGGCGGCGGATGCGGTCGTTATCGTAGCCGGATATATCCATTGTGATGAGGGAGAATATCTGTCCGACCGTGCTGATATCGCGGAAGGCGAGATGGGCGGCGACAGAGTCAGCATGCGTCTGCACAGCAGAGATGTGGATTTGATACATGGGCTTAAAGATGTAAATCCGAATACCGTCGTCTCTATCATCGGTTCAAGCGCGATTCTTATCGATGAATGGGAGAAAGACGTGCCTGCAATCCTGTTCTCATTCTATTCGGGTATGGAAGGCGGAAATGCGCTTGCAGATATTCTATTCGGCGATGTGTGCCCGAGCGGAAAGCTTCCCTATACAGTTGCCAGAACTGAGGAGGATTATCCTTTCTTTGATCCTGACTGTACAGAGATAACCTACGAATATTATCACGGATACTGCAAGATGGACAAGGAAAATAAAGAAGTGGCATATCCCTTTGGATATGGTCTGTCCTATACTGAGTTTAAAATTGGAAATCCGGAACTTGAAATATGCAACGATACGGCGAAACTGGTCGTTACAGTCGAAAATACAGGAAAAGTAAAAGGCGCGGATGTAATACAGCTTTATATCGGATGTGAAGGAAGCAAAGTAGACAGACCGGTTAAAGTGCTGCGTGATTTTGCCCGGGTTACATTAGAGCCGGGAGAGTGTAAAAGAATAGCTTTGAGCGTTAAAAAGGATCAGATGGCGTATTTTGATGAAAAAGCAAATGAATGGAAAACGGAGGATATTCAGTACATAGCTTATGTTGGAGATTCCAGCAGGAACTGTGAATTGCAGAAAGTGAAATTCAGGTTTTGAAAGCAGACGAGTGATAACGGAGGAAATTAGAATATGAGAATAGGTGCTGACTACTATCCGGAACATTGGGAAAAATCCCGTTGGAAAACTGACTTTAAATTAATGAATAAAGCCAATATCGAAGTTGTCAGGATTGGTGAGTTTGCCTGGAGTCTCTATGAACCAAAAGAGGGAGAATTTCATTTTGAATGGATGGACGAAGCTCTGGAGGAACTGGCGAAATATAATATCAAAGTTGTATTGTGTACGCCCTCGGCAACACCGCCAAAATGGATGGTAGATAAATATCCGGAGATTCTTCAGGAGGATGTTCATGGATACGTAAAGGGGTTCGGAACAAGAAAACATTATTGCTTCAACAGTTCAGTTTATCGTGAAAAATGCCACATACTGAACAGAAAGATAGCAGAGCGATACGGAAAACATCCTGCAGTTGAAGGGTGGCAGGTGGATAATGAGCTCGGATGGGCGAACACCACCAGGTGCTATTGTGACGAATGCCAGGTTAATTTCAGAAAATGGCTCGAGAATAAGTATGGCACAATTGACAATCTGAATAAAAAATACGGTACGGTAGTGTGGAGCCAGATTTATAATAGTTTCGATGAAATCAATATTCCGAAAGCGGGGGCATGCTATGATGTATGCCCTGATACACAGGGGCAAAATCCGGGATTACTGCTTGATTATTACCGGTTTTCCAGTGATTCTGTAGTTGATTTTACGAGAGAGACATGCAAGGATATCCGTGCATACAGCAAATATCCGATAACGACGAATATGCTTGATGCAGCGGTCAATTCGGGAACAGGTATCGACTATTTCAAACTGTCAGAAGAGCTTGATTTCACGTCATGGGACAATTATATTGAATTCCAGTGGGGGATTGCAGAGGATGCGGCAGTATCCCGCGACCACGCATTGCTCAGAAGCTATAAAAAGCGACCGTTCTGGGTAATGGAACAGCAGGCGGGAGCATGCGGATGGAGCAAGATGGGGCCGGCTCCCACACCGGGCAAGCTGAGATTGTGGACATATTCTGCAGTGGCAAACGGCGCGGATACAGTAGTATATTTCAGATGGCGAAGTGCGCTGTTCGGACTGGAAGAGTATTGGAATGGTATTATCGGACATGATGGAAAACCAGGCAGGCGCTATCAGGAGATTGCAGGAATCGGTCAGGAGATGAAAGAGCTGAACAAAATCTACGGAAAGCTATTGCCGAAGAGCCGTGTGGCGATCATAAAATCTTTTGATGCTGAATGGAGTCATTCGATCCACAGACACGTCGAAAATTTCCAGTATGACAATTATGAACTGGAATTTTACAGGGCATTCTATAAAATGGGAATACCGGTTGATTTTGTGCAGCCAAGTGAAAAACTGGATAATTACGATCTGGTTATAGCTCCCGCACTGATCATGGTAAAAGATTTCGAATTAAATAATTTGGCATCGTATGTCAGACGGGGCGGACATCTGATAATCTCATTGAGGAGCGGCATCAAAGATGAATATGACGCCATGCTGCCGGAGAGCATTCCCGGGGTATTTGCTGACATGGCGGGAGTGACTGTTCCGGATTTTGATCCCCTCCTGTCAAAGAAAACTGAGATTTCAGGAGTATTTGGGAAAGGAACGGCGGACCTATGGTGTGATATAATCAAGCCTGTTTCAGCGGAAGTGCTTGGTGTCTATACTTCCGATTATTATGCGGGAGAGGCCTGCCTTACCGTAAATGATTACGGAGACGGAAAGGTCTATTATCTGGGGTGTGATCTGGATGAAACAGCAATGCTGAATCTTGCCAAATATACAGGAAGCAGAGCCGGGATTCCGATGGAACTCTATGAAACGGAAGGTCTTGAAAGAGTTGAATGCAGCGATGGTACGAACTATGCGCAATTCCTGCTAAACCATAATTCATATCCGGTGATTGTACCGTTGAAAACCCGTTATATGGAGATGATCTCAGGGAAAGTTGTCGAAAATTCTATAAAGATTGAGCCTTATGGCGTGGCGATTCTTGGGTTGGGGAAGCGTTGAGGGTATATAACGCCAAAAATTATTCCAATAAAGGAGCTTAAAAATACTTCTGATATATCAGAAATGTGTCATCGTAGAGATGAACCTATCTATGTTACGAAAAACGGCTATGGTGATATGGTCATCAATGGGAACAATCCCGGATTCAGAGATAGAAGCATAAGATAAATAAGAGGTCGGCGCACTGATTTGATTTATTCGGTGTGTCGGCCTTTTTGTGTTATAATAGAAGTGGTTGAGAGATGAAAGGGATGATTATGTTGAACAAATTACCTGTCTATATTTTAAAGCGCTATCTGCTTCTGCTGATCGGTCTTGCGATCATGGCATATGGCGTTGCATTTTCTATTAAGGCAAGTCTGGGAACTTCCCCGATTTCAAGCGTGCCGTATGTAGTCAGCCTGTTTACCCCGCTGACAGTGGGAACGGCTACGATTACGATGCACTGTGTATTTATCCTGTTACAGATCCTGATCCTGCGTAAAGACTATCATCCGATCCAGCTTATGCAGCTCCCGGTGGCGTTCTTCTTTGGGTACCTCACGGACTTCGGCGTGTGGGCGGTTCAGGGAATCACCTGTAATACATACTGGCAGCAGTGGATCGTCTGTATTATCGGCATCCTGCTGGTGGCCGTGGGAGTCAGCTTTGAAGTCAAGGCAGGAGTCGTGGTGCTGGCGGGCGAGGGCGTTGTGCTCGCAATCTGCAAAGTGCTTCCGAAAGTAAAGTTTGGTTACATGAAAGTGGGATTCGACGTGACGCTGGTCGTGATCGCGTGCATACTGTCGATCGTGTTCACAGGCCGGCTGCAGGGTGTGAGAGAAGGAACAGTTGCAGCGGCTCTGCTGGTTGGCTTGATCGCGAAACAGCTGGGAAAACTGCTGGCGCGGTGGAAACTGGAAGAAATATGAGAAGAGGTTTACAGGCAATTATCAGCTGTGGTAATCTTTAAAATGAACTATGCATGGAGGTGACCGTTATGAAACAGTCTACTGTCAGCATCGAGCATACAAAAGATACAACAGATCTGTTTATACTGAAACACAAAGACCTGGACGTTGCGATGATGAAGATGGATGTACGGACAGGTATGATAGAGTATATCCTTTCTGTATATCTGCCGGAAGAGCTGCCGGCCGGCTGCGCCCCGGACGGCACAGGACTTGGCGAATGGTGGAAACTGCGCGCTATCCCTGATTCGCGGAAGGGTATCCGTCAGGTGCTGAGCCGCCTGAGCGAAGAGACCAGTCAGTCGCTGATGCTCTCATCCTACGGCTTAAGCCTTACGGATCATTACTGGATACAGCCGGTAGGTCAGGAATTGTATTGGAAAGATCTGAATTTCTACGAAAATGATTTTACAGATAAACTCGGAGATATCCTGACAGATTCAGAGCGGGATCAATCCGTCTCGGATGGAATTTCAAAACTGTCGCCCTCTGTTTCCGTCAACGGAGATATGAAGAAAAAATGGATTATTCGCGATGGCAGGAGATATCTTCTGAAAGTAAATCCGATCTATCACAGCCAGCAGGCGGTAAACGAGGTAATCGCCGGGAAACTGCATGAGCGGCTGGGATGGAAGAATTATGTCTCATATGAGATGGGAGCAATCCATATCAGCGGCGGGGAATATCCGTGTTCTCTCAGCCCGATGTTTACATCTGTTGAGACGGAATTCGTGTCAGCATATCAGATAGTGGCAAATTATAAGGTGCCGAATGATATATCACTGTACGAAGCACTGATCCGGCAGGCGGTTTCACTGGGAGCGAATGAGGAAGAAGCGCGCTCTTTCCTGGAATATATGATCCTGACGGACTTTATTCTGACAAATACGGACAGACATCTGAACAATTTTGGTTTTATATATGATCCGAAACAACACCGGCTGAGCGGTATGGCGCCTCTTTTTGATACCGGCAATTCCCTTTTTTATGATTGTGACGTGATCCCCCATGGCGGGAATCTTCTGGATATTCCGGTCAATTCGTTCAGCAAAAGAGAGGCTGACCAGCTTCATTATGTTAAAACTGACGCCGGAGTGAAACTGGAAAGCTTAGCACATTTTTCCGAAGAAGCTGAAGCGCTTCTGAAAGAATATACGGACATGACAGATGAAAGAGCTGCGGAGACGGCGAGAACCATTGAAGAGAAAATAGAGTATTTAAACCTGTTCTTTCAGGGAAAGAAGATATGGAAGAAGGAGCGGTACTGGTGAAAGAGGCTGAAAAGAAGATCCCGATGAAAATAGAAGACAGGAAGCTTTACATCGGCGATATGCCGCAGCTCATTGTCGATCTGGAGACGCAGGAGAACTTTATCCGGACAGAGGAACGTCTGATCTCCTATAAAAAGAGGATTGAGCTGAGCCCCGATCTGCTCGCGGGAAAGCGGGCAAATGTTTTACAGACTGCGCTGGAATATTATTACGCGCAGGCATGTGAGACCGCGGAAGGAATAAAGCTCGCGGAAGAATACCGTCAAAAGGCGAACACAAAGGTTCGCGAAATACGATAGAGAACGATAAGGTGAAACGATATGACTACAGATATGACAAAGGGGCCTATTATCCCGCAACTTACAGAATTTACAATACCGCTTGTGCTGGGTAATCTCTTCCAGCTTACATATAATGCGGCGGACTCTGTGATCGTGGGAAAATTTGTCGGAGACGACGCTCTTGCGGCGGTGGGAAGCGCCGGGCCGATCATGAATATGGTGATCCTCTTTATCAGCGGGATGTGTATGGGAGCCGGAATACTGATGAGCACTCAGTACGGGGCGAAGAAGTATGAGCAGCTGCAGCGGCAGATCAGTACGACCATGCTTGGCGGACTGGCTTTCTCGGCGGCGGTTGCAGTGCTGCTGATTGCTTTCTCATATCCGCTTCTTAGGCTCCTGCAGGTGCCGGAAGACATTATCCACTCGGCGGTAATGTATCTGCGTATCGTCTTCGTGGGTCTGATCTTTACCTTTATCTACAATTTCTTTTCCAATACACTGCGAGCCCTTGGTGACAGTAAAGTGCCGTTGTATTTTCTGATCATCAGTGCATTTCTTAATGTTGTCCTTGATCTTTTCTTCGTAGTCGTGGTGAAATGGGGCGTTCCGGGCAGCGCGCTTGCTACGATGCTGAGCGAGGCACTGTGCTGTCTGTTCTGCCTTATCTATATTAAGAAAAAGATCCCGCTTCTTTGTCTGGGAAAGAAGTGGAAAGTTTTCGACGGCTCGATCCTGCTTCGGACATTTAACTACGGGATCACGAGCGCCCTGCAGCAGATGTGCATCCAGCTGGGCAAGATCTGCGTGCAGACCGTCGTCAATGTGCAGGGAGTGGCATTTATCGCGGCATTTACCGCCATCAACCGTGTGGATGATTTCGCCATGACGCCGCAGCAGAATATCGCCCATGCCTCGACCACGTTTATGGCGCAGAACAAGGGCGCGGGAAATATCAGAAGGATGAAGAAAGGCTTTTTAAGCTCCATTATCCTTCAGCTCATCTATACGACGGTGATCGCTATCGTCGTGTTTGTATTTTCCCGGCAGATCATGCAGCTTTTTGTCAGCGACGGCTCTGAGGAAGTCATCACCCTGGGAATGTCCTATCTGCAGCTCATTGCATTTATGTATTTCATGCCGTCGGCTACCAATATCATACAGGGTTTTTTCCGCGGCCTGGGAGATCTGAAAGTAACGCTGATCAGTACGGTTTTGAATATGTCGGCGCGGTTTCTGTCGGCGTGGATCATGATCCACATCCTGGGCGGCGGATTCGGATGCCTTGCGTGGGCGAACTTTGTGGGGTGGATCGCCATGCTTGCATTCCAGGTGCCGATGATCGTGACGAGGTGGCGGAAAGAGAAAGTCGAAGAAAATTAAAAAAATTAGCACTCAATGGTTGACAGTGCTAACAACGAGTGCTATAGTACAACTAGAACAAAGGGAGAGGGACAAAAGGAACCGGATCCCCAGTTCAAACAGCTTGCAACACTTGAGACAACTTCAAGAGTGCTGATGGCAGCCGCCCAAAGCGGTTCATAAAAACTTGTTTCTGATGTTTCAATTATGGAAGGAGAAATGACTTATGTTAATGCCGAGTATTTTTGGAGAAAACTTATTTGATGACGATTGGATGGATTTCCCGTTTGAGAGAGATTTCTGGGGAAGAAAGAATCCGCTGTACGGTAAGAATGCAAAGAACTTAATGAAGACAGATATCCGGGAACATGACGGAGGTTATGAACTGGATATAGATCTTCCGGGATTTAAGAAAGATGAGATCACGATCGATCTCGACAATGGTTACCTGACGATCTCTGCAGCAAAAGGTCTGGATAAAGACGAGCAGGATAAGAAAGGCAAATACATCCGTAAGGAGCGTTACGCAGGAGCGGTGCAGAGAAGCTTCTATGTAGGAGACGCTGTAACTGAGGAAGATGTGAAAGCTAAATTCGAGGACGGTATCCTGAAACTCAGCATTCCGAAGAAAGATGCGAAAGCAGTAGAGACGAAAAAGACCATCGCGATCGAGGGATGATCTTTCCCGAAAGGGCATAAAACATAAGAAGGGGCTGTCGCATCAATGATTAGAAAATCATAGATGCGGCAGCATCTTTTTGCTATTTTTAAGCCGAAATATTCACTTCTTTTATTCCGTTTCTATAAAAAGGCGAACTTTAATAAACCTTTTCTGAAAAAAGGTTCATTTTCAGGATTTACTTTTGAGCTGTCAAAATCAGGCGGTTTGTTTGAGTGGAAATAAATGACGCCCTGTCCTTCCTGCCTGAATCTTATGATGAAGTTTGTTTATGTTATACCCGATCGCCAGCAGGATACTCTGGGCGGTTACATTTGCATTCCCTCGATATAAATATCGTCTGAATTCCATATCCTCTTTGATGTTTGCAAAACTTCCTTCGGCCTGGATACTTCGGTTCATTCGGAGCTGTGTACCATAATCACTGGTAATCCGCTCCAATGTCTCCTGACGTTTTTCTTTCATT
>DWXI01000039.1 GCA_019119265.1 Candidatus Mediterraneibacter intestinigallinarum
AATCTCCATATAGCTTACGAAGCGAAAGATTCCGTGAGGGCAATGGACTTAATGTATCAATGGGCGGATTTGTTGTAGAATTCGTGTTTGTTCCAGAGATCGTATGATGTTTTGAGTAAAAAATATCAGATAGAGAAGCTAACGCAGAAAAAAAGGGGAACTGCATCGCCATACCGGCCCGCTTTACCTCAAAGATTTGAATGGATGTAACGGTGAAAGGAAATGTTTGTTTATGGAATATTCTGCAGATAACCGGAAAAACTGACGTCTGATGCGCCAGCTGAGAGAAGCGGGCCGGCATGGCGTTACAGTATCCGCTTCTCTCAGCGTCCGCAATTCAGATTCCTCTTTTCTGTTTACTACAGAGTAACCTATACAGCAAACACGAATTTGCTTTAAAAATTTTTATTATTTCTGTAACGAAATCACATTTTTCCCGATATATAGATAGAACAGCAGACAAAAGCGTTCCGATGGTATACCATAAGATGAAGAGAGGGGAGGTGCGGCCATGTGAAAGCGGAAGATATTTACAGTGAATATGCGGATATGGTCTTTCGGTATCTGATGTGTCTATGCCATGATGCGGATATGGCGGAAGAGCTGACTCAGGAGACGTTTTGCCGTGCCATACAGACTTCGTTCAAGGTGAGGGATGACTGTAAGGTATCTACATGGCTCTGTCAGATTGCAAAGCATGTCTGGTATCAGGAGTTGGAGAAGAGGAGAAAACATACGCACCATCCGCTTGACGAGGAGCTTGCCGCTGACGGAGATTCCCCTGAAGAGATCATTATACGTGCCGAGGAGAAGATGGAGCTGTTCCAGAAAGTGCATGCATTGAAGGAAACGGAGAAGGAAGTAGTTCTTCTGAGGATAACAGGAGCATTTGCTTTTCAGGAGATCGGGGAGTTGTTCGGGAAGAGTGAGAACTGGGCCAGAGTGACATTCTACCGGGCAAAGCAGAAGCTGGTTTCCTCAGGACGGGGAAAGGAGAAGAAGGATGAAGTGTGAGGTCGTAAGGGATCTGTTGCCGAGCTATATAGACGGACTGACGAGCAGCGTGACAAATGAAGAGATAGAGAAGCATCTGGATGGATGTGTGACATGCAGGCAGTATTACAGGGAAATGAGAGAAAAGAACTTTGGCATGCCTGAAGGCTTACCGAATCAGGATGGAACATATCCGGTGAGCGGACAGAGGGAAAGAGATCACCGGATACTGCGGAAATTCCGCCGGATCAGGCTTAAATGGATTGCCATAACCTGTGCGGCAGTTGCAGTGGTAATTAGCGTGCTCTTCTGGATTTCATCGTTATGGATAAAGCTTCCCTATGAGCAGGTACAGGTGGAGGCGGAAATCCAGGAGCCTGAAATGGACGTGATCGAATTTGATGACGGAACTAGCCAGACAATGAGAACTGCCGGAGTGCGGGTTGAAGAAAAAGCAGGAACGTATGGATTTAATTATGTGGATTGCAGATACAGGCGGATGATGATCGATGGTTCGGAGAGAGCAGTTACTTTCATAAACTGCCAGATGACAGTAGGAGATTATATATTCCGTCATGAACCGGTTAAATCCGGAACGGGAGCAGTATATGTGCAGAAAAGTGTTGATAACAAAGATTTTGAAAATACAGATATGATTTTTTATCTGGACAAGGGCATTGAGCAGATCGAGAATGTGAGCGAGGATGAAGCGCTGAAACTGATTGATGACTATGGAACTCTTCTGTGGGAAGACGGCAGTACTGATTAAAAATCGAATTTATCAGACTGACAAAGTATCCGCCGGGAGATATGTATTGTTATCGCACACACTTTCGTTCTGTCACTGCGTCGGTACGAGGGAACGCAAAAGACTCGTTCCTACGTACCGCTACGCAGTTCCAAAGGTGCGTACACAATACATAGCTCCCGGTTGCTTTCTTTCCCATCCCGAAATCTACAGTACCAGCGACGGTGCAGTGTATGTCCTGGATGCAAGCTCCTGATCCAGAAGATACAGACTCTTCGGGTCGGTGCCGAAGAGGTTCATTTTTTTGATAAGATCAGCGGCGTTTGTCTCCTCTTCGCCCTGTTCTTTGACAAACCAGTCAAGGAACTGCATAGTACGGAAATCTTTTATATCGTATGCAGCTCCGTAGATATTGTTGATCAGTCCGGTTACATAACGTTCATGCTTCAGGCCGGCCTCAAGCACTTCCATATGGCTCTTGAATTCGGAATCCGGCCTGTCGATCGCCTCAAAAGTGATCTTGGCATCATTATTCTGCATATATTGTACAAAAAGCATGGCGTGGTCGCGCTCTTCCTGTGCCTGTACATTATACCAGTTGGCAAATCCGTCGAGTCCTTCATCGGAAAAATAATTGGAGAAGGAAAGATACAGATATGCCGAGTAAAATTCCTTGTTGATCTGTGTATTCAGAAGTTCAGCTACCTTTTCATTTAACATGTCTGGTTGTCCCCTTTCTATAATGATACAGTTTTCACTGTATAATATAATGCGATTAGAAATGAAAAGCAATAAAGTTCTGTGGAATATTCATAAAATAGAAAAAAATACCATACAACCTATTGATTTTTCTGGAAATTATAATATAATAAGCTTGTAAATAAATCCTAGTAAAATGATAGGAAATATAGAGCTGGATTTACAGGCAAATGATCAAAGGAGGACAACAGCATGGTAAATATACAGAAAGCGGCAGTAATAGGATGTGGATTTGTAGGATCGACGATTGCTTATACTTTGATGCAGAAAGGAACATTTTCGGAATTGGTGCTCATAGACGCAGTTCAGGCAAAAGAAGAGGGAGAGGCTATGGATATAAGCCACGGACTTCCGTTTGCCCATGCTATGGATATTATTCCCGGCAGCTACGAGGATATAGCTGATGCAGCGGTCGTGATCATTACGGCAGGAGCGAACCAGAAGCCGGGAGAGACAAGACTGGACCTTGTTCAGAAGAATTCAAAGATCATGAAGTCGATCATCAGTGAGATCAAACGGGTGAATTGCGAAGGAATCCTGATGATCGTGTCAAATCCGGTAGATATTCTGACACAGGTAGCCCTGAAAGAATCCGGTTTCCCCAAGGAGCGGGTGATCGGCTCAGGTACTGTGCTTGACACGGCGAGGTTGAAATACCTGATCAGCGAAAAACTTGACGTAGACAGCAGAAATGTACATGCCTTTATCGCAGGAGAGCATGGAGACAGTGAACTGGCAGTGTGGAGCTGCGCAAATGTTTACGGCATCGGCATTAAAGATTTTGCGAAAATGCGTGGATTCAGTGATTTTTCTGATGAAATGGATGAAATCTACCACGCAGTGCGCGACAGTGCATATGAGATCATCGAAAGAAAAGGAGCTACGTACTACGGAATCGGGATGGCAGCTGCCAGGATCGCGGAGGCAATCGTCAGAGACAGTCATGCGGTGGTGCCAATATCTGTTTCGCTTAACGGAGAATACGGACTGGACGGACTGTGCCTGAGTATTCCGACGATCATAGGGAATAAAGGTGCGGAGCAGGTGCTGGAGATAAATCTGAGTGACGTGGAAATGGAAAAACTGAAGAAATCTGCAGAAGAACTCAAGGCTGTGCTTGCCCAGATCGAAGAGTAAAGCCGGATAAGCGGTACCAGTGCATTACTGATACCGCTTATTATAATATGTATTAATTATTTGATATGCCTTTTGATAGCCTCGAAACTCTCGGCGCTGATCACATGTTCGATCCGGCACGCATCTTCAGCGGCAACTTTCGGGTCTACGCCCAGTCGTGTCAGCCAGGAAGAGAGAAGAGTATGCCTTTCATAGATGCAATCGGCAATTCTCCTGCCGGTTTCGGTGAGAGTGATATAACCCTCGGGAGAGACGACAATGTGTCCGCTCTCTCTTAATTTTTTCATAGCTACACTGACGCTGGACTTTTTGAAATCCAGTTCCGTTGCAACATCTACGGAACGTACTACAGGGAGGCGCTGGCTTAAGATCAGGATGGTTTCCAGATAGTTTTCAGAAGATTCATTTCCGTGCATAGATTTCACCTCGCTCTTATTTTTGAAATGCTTTCTACTTAGTATATCATATCCGGTGAGTGTCGGCAAACTTAAAAATTTTTGGTAAAAATTTTTCTCAAAAAAGATTGACAAATAATGGATGTTAGTTTAAACTATCAAATGTTAGATATAACAATTTAATGTTAGATATATCTGTTCTTAATGCAGACAGATTGACATGAGTTGCAATACATTGAGAGGAGCGGAAAATGAACTTATTAGACGCTGAAGAGGGAAAAGAATATATCATAAAAGATATTATGACGGATGATGAGGAAATGGAAGCGTTCCTGTTTTCGCTTGGCTGTTACAGCGGAGAACCAATTACTGTAGTCTCCAGGGTAAGAGGCGGCTGCGTGGTCTCTATTAAAGACGGAAGATATAATATTGATACTGATCTAGCGCAAGCTATTTCAATATAAAAACAAAAAAGAAAATAGTAAGGTAATTACTATTTTTTTTGCACCAAGGTTAGTTAATACTAATCGGAATGAAGGAGGAGAATTGTAAGATGAGAATTGCTTTTGCAGGAAATCCTAACAGCGGAAAGACGACCATGTACAATGCCCTTACAGGCAGAAACGAAAAAGTAGGAAACTGGGCCGGTGTTACGGTAGAGCGAAAGGAAAGCCTTATTAAAAAGGCTTATTATGGCGGAATGGAGGAACTGGTCGCGGTGGACCTGCCGGGCGCTTACTCCATGTCTCCCTTTACTTCGGAGGAGAGTATCACAAGCAGTTACGTAAAAAATGAAAATCCGGACGCGATCATCAACATCGTGGACGCTACAAACTTAAGCCGAAGCCTGTTCTTTACGACACAGCTTCTGGAGCTGGGGGTTCCGGTGGTAGTAGCTCTGAATAAAAGTGATATAACAGAGAAAAAGCAGACAAAGATTGATGAAAAGCTTCTCTCCGAGAAGCTGGGATGCCCGGTCATCAAGACAATCTCTACATCTTCAGGCCATGAAGGATTAAAAGAGGTTGTCGCTGCTGCGGCTTCTTTAAAGGGAAAAGGCCAGAAAGCTCCTTACGTTCAGGCAGATATCGATCTGCATGATAAGAATGCGGTCGAGGCCGCTGACAGAAAGCGTTTTGAGTTTGTCAACAGCATCGTAAAACAGGTAGAGAAGAGAAAAGTCTTTACAAAAGACAAAAACATACAGGATAAGATCGATGCTGTCATTACTCATAAGATCATCGGTATTCCGATCTTTGCACTTGTGATCTTCCTTGTATTCTATATATCCCAGACTACAGTGGGAACATGGATCGCTGACTGGCTGGTCGGCTGGATCGAGACCTTCCAGGGCTGGGTCGGCGGACTGATGGAGAATGCAAATCCGCTTCTGTACGCACTCCTTGTTGACGGTATCATCGGCGGCGTCGGTGCGGTTGTGGGATTCCTCCCGCTGGTAATGGTAATGTATTTCCTGATCGCTCTCCTTGAGGACTGCGGCTATATGGCCCGTGCCACAGTCGTACTTGATCCGATCTTCAAGAGAGTAGGACTTTCCGGTAAATCCGTAATACCGATGGTTATCGGTACAGGATGTGCGATCCCAGGAGTCATGGCTTCCCGTACGATCCGTAATGAGAGAGAGCGCAGGACAACTGCGATGCTTACACCGTTTATGCCGTGTGGAGCTAAGATCCCTGTTATTGCGTTGTTTGCAGGAGCATTCTTTGCGGATGCATGGTGGGTTTCCGCAACTATGTATCTGGTGGGCATCCTTCTGGTTCTCCTGGGGGCTCTGCTCGTAAAGCGGATCACAGGACAGAAATACCGCAAATCTTTCTTTATCATCGAGCTTCCGGAATACAAACTTCCGAGCCTGAAGAGAGCGTGCGTATCTATGCTCGAGCGCGGTAAGGCATATATCATCAAAGCAGGAACGATCATCCTGGTGTGCAACACGATTGTCCAGATCATGCAGACATTCAACTGGCAGTTCCAGCTTGTGGAAGAAGGCGCAGAAGGAACTTCCATCCTTGCAAGCATTGCTCATCCGTTCGCAATCTTGTTCATCCCGCTTGGGTTCGGCGTATGGCAGCTCGCAGCAGCAGCGATCACAGGATTTATCGCAAAAGAAAATGTGGTTGGTACTCTTGCGGTTGTTTACGGAGTTACGAATCTTATCGATACAGATGAGCTTGCACTGGTCGGAAGTGGAAGCGAAGTGGCTACAGTTATGGGACTTACAAAGGTGGCGGCTCTCGCATACCTGATGTTCAACCTTTATACACCACCGTGCTTCGCGGCACTCGGAGCTATGAATTCTGAGATGAAAAGCGGGAAATGGCTGTTTGGCGGTATCTGCCTCCAGCTTGCGACCGGATATACAGTAGCGTTTCTTGTATACCAGATTGGTACGCTTGTTACGACAGGAGCTCTTGGAACTGCATTCGTTCCGGGTCTGATCGCAATTCTGGTATTTGCAGCTATCATCATATGGAGAATACATAAGTCAGACAAAGAATTTACGGCAGAGTACAGCCTGCATGCAAGGAATGTGGTATAATCATAATTGATCATCGGTGGACAGAGTATCCTGCTTTGTCCACCTCTTGACGTCAATGCAGAGAGGAAGATATTTATGGCAGATATTATTGCAGTTCTTATTCTCCTGGTTCTGATCGGATGTGCAGTCGGGTACATAGTAAAGGCAAAAAAAAGCGGTGTAAAGTGCATCGGCTGTCCGGCGGGAGGAACCTGTTCCGGCAGCGGGAACATGCCGAAAAAGAAACTGGATGGCCGTGTGATCGGCAGAAAAACAATGAAAATTTCAGGAATGACATGTGCACACTGTGCAATGAATGTAACGCAGATGCTGAATCAGATCGACGGTGTAAAGGCAGATGTGAATTTTGCATCCGGCAAAGTAAAGATTTCTTATGACAGAAAAGTTGACGATGATGTTTTAAAGAATACAGTGGAAAAAATAGGATATCATGTAATAAGTATATCCTGACTTACAGCTTTGGAGGGTCATTATGGTTAATGCAGTCATTATATTAATTCTGCTCATAGTGCTCATTTTTGCGACAAAAAGTTCGATCAAACATTTCAAAGGAGAGGGCGCCTGCTGCGGAGGCGGATCGGGTACGGTCAGGAGACCGAAGCCGAAAAAGAAAAAACTAAACGGCCCGGTGACCGCTCATTATACGATAGAGATATCGGGAATGCACTGTCAGAACTGTGTCAACGGTGTCACAAGAGCAATCAATGCTATAGACGGAGCAGCGGCTAAAGTCAGTTTGAAAAACAACAGCGCAGAAGTGTCATGTGACCGCGATGTGGATAAAGAAAAACTGAAACGTGCCGTGGAGGACGCCGGATTTAAAGTAGTCAGTATGTCCTGAATGTCGTTATCTGGCGGGAGTGATAGTGTCGTTTGAAGTGTCAGGAGACAACAGTGAGTAAGAAAGAACAGATCATTGAAAAACTGAAGGAAAACGGATGCCGTATTACAAAGCAGCGCCTGGTACTTATAGATATCATTCTGGAAAATGACTGTGCAAGCTGCAAGGAGATATTTTATAAAGCGTCAAAGGCGGATGATAAAATCGGCGTCGCTACTGTGTACCGTATGGTCAATGCACTTGAGGAGATCGGGGCGATCAGCCGGAAGAACATGTATAAAGTAGAGTACTCTGAGGGCTGCGAGGCGGATGGCGGGTGCGAGATCACACTGGATGATAACACGATATGTCACCTGTCTCCGGGAACCTGGAATAAAGTAGTGCGGGAAGGAATGCGCCGGTGCGGGTATCTGAAAAATCAGAAAATAGAGAAAATTAAAATTGAAAAGTGACCGGTGTTTTTGAAGAGCATATTTGTATTTATCTGAAATTTTCTTCAAAATAGCCGGTTATTTTTATGTAAACTGCATGTGACAGGTAAAATGATAAGATTTATCGATAGCCGGTGTTAGAATTGACTAGCCTCGAAGCAGGGCGCTATGATGTGACAGAACCCGATAATTTTACATATTATTAACAAGGGAGTGATATAGCTGTGAAACAACATAGATTCTGGGCGTGGGCTGCGGTCTTCTGTTTTGTGATGGTATTCTATACGGGCTATAAGCACAAATAAGTCAAACACAACAAATGTTTTAGACACACAAGGAGGTACTTAATTATGATCAGTGTTTCAACATTAAAGAAAATCGGTTTATTCGCAGGAGGCGTCTTGTTCGGAACAGCGGGAGTGAAAGTGCTCTCAAGCAAGGACGCAAAGAAGGTATATACGAACTGTACGGCAGCTGCTCTGCGTGCAAAGGACTGCGTGATGAAGACAGCAACGACGATACAGGAAAATGCAGAGGACATCTTAGCCGAAGCTGAACAGATCAACGAGAAGAGAGCGGCGGAAGAAGCTGCGGCTGTTCAGGCTGACGAGAGCGGAACAGAGGATAACGGTGCGGAAGCTGGCAGTACAGAGACTGTATAGCAGGCTATGAAATTTATCATAAAGCATAAGATAAAAGGCCGTCTGCGTATTCATGTTGTTCAGGGAAGAATGACATGTGCGCAGGCGGATACTCTTTGTTGGTTTCTCGGCAGACAGGAATATGTGACAGATGCAAAGGTATATGAGCGCACCGCAGATGCCGTGATCTGTTACACGGGAAGCCGCGAAGAGGTGATCGCAGTGCTCAAAGGGTTCAGTTATGAGAATACGGATGTTCCTGAGAATGTACTGTCAAGCTCCGGAAGAGAGCTGAATTCATCATTTCGTGAGCAGTTGATCACAAGGGTGATTCTTCATTATGGCGGTAAGCTCATCGTTCCGTATCCGATCCGAAAGGTATGGATGACATTCAAGGCGCTGCGCTATATATGGAAAGGACTTAAGTGTCTCGCCAAAAGAAAGATTGAGGTGCCTGTCCTTGACGCGACAGCCATCGGCGTGTCCGTGATCAGGGGCGACTTTGACACGGCAGGGTCCGTCATGTTCCTGCTCGGCGTGGGAGAATTACTGGAAGAGTGGACACATAAGAAATCCGTGGGCGATCTTGCCAGAAGCATGTCGCTCAATGTCAAGAAAGTATGGCTGAAAAAAGACGATCAGGAAATACTCGTTAATGCATCGGATATCCAGCCTGGCGATACGGTAGTCGTTCATATGGGAAATGTGATCCCATTTGACGGTGAAGTGTCCGGAGGAGAAGGCATGGTAAATCAGGCTTCGCTCACCGGCGAATCCCTTCCGGTAAGACGAGAAAAAGGTAAGACGGTCTATGCAGGAACTGTACTGGAAGAAGGAGAACTTGAGATTCTTGTAAAAGCAGTATCCGGTTCGACGAGATTTGAGAAGATCGTGACTATGATCGAAGACTCCGAGAAACTGAAATCCGCACTGGAGAGTAAGGCGGAACATCTGGCGGATAAACTGGTGCCGTATACACTTCTTGGCACGGGCATAGTAGGTCTTGTCACCCGTAATGTGACAAAGGCGCTTTCCGTACTGATGGTAGACTTTTCTTGTGCGCTGAAGCTCGCGATGCCCATCGCAGTGCTTTCTGCTATCCGTGAGGCCGGTCAGCATGGTATCACGGTGAAAGGCGGGAAATATCTGGAGGCAGTGGCAGAGGCCGACACGATCGTATTTGACAAGACCGGTACGCTGACAAAGGCAAAGCCGACAGTGAAAGAAATAGTCGTTTTTGGAGACTGTCCTGAAGACGAGGCGCTTCGTATTGCGGCTTGTCTGGAAGAGCATTTTCCTCACTCCATGGCAAAGGCGGTGGTGGACGCGGCGAAAAAGAGAAAGCTCTACCACGAAGAGATGCACTCGAAGGTGGAGTATATCGTTGCCCATGGCATTTCGTCATATATCGAGGAGAAGAAAGTCGTCATCGGCAGCAGTCATTTCGTATTTGAGGATGAGGGCTGCAGGATCCGGCCCAAGATGCAGGAGCGCTTTGACGCTCTCCCGTCAGAGTATTCCCATCTGTATCTGGCTATTGACGGCGAGCTGACAGCGGTCATCTGCATCGAAGATCCACTTCGGGAAGAGGCGGAGGATATGGTAAGAATGCTGAAAGAAGAGGGGCTGAAAAAGGTCGTAATGATGACCGGAGACAGTGAGCGTACAGCTGCATCCATTGCGAGACGTGTGGGTGTGGATGAATACTACTCGGAAGTGCTGCCGGAAGATAAAGCCCGGTTTGTAGAGAAAGAGAAAGAAGCCGGCAGGAAGGTCATTATGATCGGAGACGGGATCAATGATTCTCCGGCGCTTTCTGCCGCGGATGCAGGTATTGCCATCAGCGACGGGGCGGAGATTGCCCGGGAAATAGCAGATATCACTATTGCGGCAGATGATCTGCGCGTGATCGTGACACTGAAGAAACTGGCTAATGCCATGATGAAGCGCATCCAGTGTAATTACAGAGGAATCGTCGGGATCAATTCAGGCCTCATCGCCTTAGGTGTGGGCGGGGTGATCCAGCCTACGACATCGGCGCTCCTGCACAATACCTCGACGCTGGCGATCAGTTTGAGAAGTATGCAGGATCTGCTGCCGGAGGAAGAAATTTAATATAAAGCAATAAAGAGAAAACCCCTGCGGCCTTGATATGAGAGATTGCATTAATCTTTCTATAGCCGCAGGGGATTTTTATGAATATTTCTTTTTATAAATCAGTATGGACAGCATACAGCTCAGCACAAAGACCACAGTAGAAGCCGGCAGGAGGAACCAGAGGCGGACAGCCGTATCCATTGAAGTATAGCTCTCTATCCCGAAGAACACGGTTGAACTTCCATACATACCGCCGAGGATCAAGGCCGCCGCTATATAAATGATCGTTCCGATCTTTTTCCCCAGCAGGAAGTAGAAGATATATACGATGCCGGTAAAGACAAGAGATACGCAGATACTCAGCCCCCAGACTGTCAGCGCCTCCGCCAGTGTGACCATGTGGTTGAGATATACATTCGCCAGTACATAGACAAGAGCGATCAGCGCACTGATACCGGTACACATTAGAGCCAGCAGATATTTTGAAATCACGATTTCTGTTTTTGTCATCGGAAATGTGATCTGCAGCTTATTGAAATTTGCTTTTTCGTCCTGCTCATAAGACGCTTCCAATATAGATGAACCGAAAGCAATAGTCAAAAGCATCGTATAGAGTATAAAAGCATATTTTGTATCTATAAAAATCGATGTAAGTCCGATGAACAGTGCTCCGAATATATAGGATGCGAGGTTTTTCTTTATGTAAAAATTCTCATATAAGTCTTTGAGCATGATCCCTTTCATTTCACTTTTTCTCCTTTTACGTAGAATAGCATAATATCTTCGACAGATGCGTTTTCCATCGGAATATCCTGGAATACCTGACGCAGCTTCGCACGGTTTTTCACAAGCACACGATAGCTGTAGGGCTCCTTTTTGTATGCCGCGATGTCATCCCGGCTTAAGCTGTCGAAGAGTTCCTGTCCGCAGGTAATGATGCCGTAGTCATTGCGGATCTCGTCATAGGTCTTGATAAACAGCATCTTTCCCTCATGGAGATAGGCGATATAGTCGGCAATCTTGTCAAGGTCGCTGGTGATGTGGGAGGACATGAGCACTGCATGTTCCTCGTCCTCGGTAAATTCCCGTAAGATATCGAGAATCTCATCGCGGAACACAGGGTCAAGGCCGCTTGTGGCTTCGTCCAGGATCAGGAGTCTTGGGTGGTGGCTTAATGCCGCGGCAAACTCCAGTTTTACCCGCATACCTGTGGAGAGCTTTTTGATCTTCTTTTTCTCCGGCAGGTTGAACCGTTCCAGATATTCAAAGAAGAGGGGAGCATCCCAGTTCTTGTATACTTTAGAGAGGATGTGCCCGATGATTTTTGGAGTCAGGTTGACGTCATAGTGGGAGTCATTGAAAATGACGGCGATGTCTTCCTTGATCTTCTTACCGTGGGTCTTCATGTCCAGTCCGAGCATTGCCGTAAGGCTGGATTCACAGTCTGCGATCCCGAGGATTGAGTTAATGAGTGTGGACTTTCCGGCTCCGTTCTCCCCGATCAGGCCCATGACCGTGCCTTGGGGAAGTGCGAACGAGATATCGTCCAGAGTAAAACCTTTATAACGTTTCGTCAGATTTCTGACTTCGATTGCATAATCCATAATGCTGCTCCTTATGTGAAGATAATATTGAGATTGTTATTTCCTTCATATGATTGTTATTCGTCTTCGTACACGACTTCCAGTGTGGCTTTCAGCTCTTCAAGAGATAGCCCGTTTTCGCGCCCGAGGGCTGCGGCGTCTGAGAGAAGTTTCTCTATACGCCGCAGGTTCTCCTCTTTAATGAAGTCCTGATTCTGTGTGGATACAAAGGTGCCTTTCGCCGGCACTGTAACGATAAATCCGTCTCTTGACAGGTCGTCATAAGCCCTCTGGGTGGTGATGACGCTGACGTGGAGATCTTTTGCCAGCTTCCGCATGGAAGGCATGGGTTCCCCGGGCTTCAGGGTTCCTTTCATGATCATTTCCTTGATCTGGGATGTGATCTGCTCGTAGATCGGCCGGTCGCTTGCGTTGCTTAAAATAATTTCCATAGGCTCACCTCTCAAATCCGTTCCTGCGGTACAGGACGAGGAAAAGTATCACGGACAGGACAAACTCTGCCGCAAGTACGGCGATCCCTTTCGCATCCACTGCGGGAAGTCCGTTTGAGATATTTGCGATGGCATCGAATGCGATCCCGGTAAAGAAGAACATACTGATCTTCTGGAGCGTCTCGCTGAATCCGGTAAACATGGGAATCATCATGAACACGAGCACCACAGGTGTAGTGAGGGTACTCGCCGATACCTGATTCTTTGCAAAGATTCCAAGGACCATCCCGCCTACAGATGCGATGACGGAAGCAGTAGTGGTGACTGCGAGGTAAGCTGCCCATTGCATCGGGTTCATGGTCATATGCACGATAAAGACACAGAGTACATTGACGACCTCGGTCATCAGTACGATAGGAATGAGACTCCCGAGGAAGAACTCAAGCCCGTTGACGGAGGAAGTCATCAGGGTACGAAGCGTATTTTTCTCTTTTTCTTCTGCCAGAGATGCGGCAGTGCAGTAGAAGCCCATCATGGACACATTCATGAGCATTCCCATGGCAAGAGCGTAGGCGTTCATGGCTTCAAGACCGCCGGAGGCTCTTTCGTAGAGCACCTGCATCAGAAATGTAAATCCCAGAGAGAAGACGGGCATGATGATAAAGTTTTTGCTGAAGAGCGCCCGCCCTTTTACGTCTATGATGGCGGCAAGCTTCCGCATGTGCACAGGCTTGAGAGTGAGTGTCCTGGGCGCGTCTGCTTTTTTCTTTCCTGTAGATCTTGCTGTACTGTTTACTGTGGTATTCATTGTAATTCCCTCCCTGTTACTTCTAAAAATACGGTTTCAAGTGTAGGCTCGCAGGTATGGAGCGTCTCGATCTTATCTTCATTCATCCATAAGCTGATGCGCCCGGCAGTATCAGCGCCCTGCAGGAGGACGTGCTTTGTGCCGTCGGTGAGCTGTACCCGGTATTTCTTGATCCGGTTGTACTTCAGGCAGATCTCTTCCGGGGTGCCGTATTCCACGATCACCCCTTCGTTTAAGAGGGCGACATGGTCGCAGAGCTTTGTGGCTTCCTCCATGTTGTGTGTAGTGAGGAAGATCGCCATACCCTCATCCCGGAGTTCTTTTAAGATTCGGTGGATCTCAAGGGCTGTGGACGGGTCCAGTCCGCTGGTCGGCTCGTCGAGGAAGAGGACTTTCGGCTTATGCAGGAGCGCTCTTGCAAGAATAAGTCTCTGCGTCTGCCCTTTGGAGAGCTTTGAGGCAGGTTTCTTTCTGTGCTCATAGAGTCCGATGCGCTTCAGGAGCGGATCGATGTTCTCAAGCGGTACGTTTAAGATCCGGGCAAAGTATTTCAGGTTGTCAAAGACAGTCATTCGCTCATACACGCCGCTGGAATCCGTGACAATGCCGATCTGTTCATAGATGCGCTCGTCGATCTTCCGGCAGTCGATGCCGAGGACTTCCGCGGCGCCCGAAGTGGGCAGGAGCTGTCCGGTCAGGATCTTGATGGTGGTCGTCTTTCCGGCACCGCTTGGACCAAGAAAGCCGAGAATCTCTCCTTTATGGAGAACAGCATTGACGTCTTTTAGTACAAAGTCTTTATCAAATTTCTTTGAAAGGTGGTCGATAGAGATATATGCTTCGTTCATTTTTCTGCTCCTTTGTTCATACTGTACTTATCTGATGAGTACAGTATAGCAACATATGTACTGCCTGTCAATATCCAATATGTACAGTTTTTGATTTTTTTCTGGAGATGATAAAGCGGGAAAGCCTGTCTATCCATGCGTCTGCCCTCAGGGCTTAGCGTGCAGCTTGGAAATACGCTCCTCAAAAAAGGGGAATCCCCGGTTTCCCGGGAATTCCCCTGATCTTAACTGTGTATACAGTTCCGGCTGTATGAAATTGTATATGATTTACTCCGCAGTGTCAGCAGATGCATCATCCGCTGCTGCATCTGCTGACGGCGCGAACTCTCTTGAGACAAGTTCGTTGCCGTCGCTGTCCAGATAACGTACAACTATAACAGGATTCTCTACATCGATTGCCGCCGGAAGAGCCCCTGCAACAGATTCAAAAGTAGAAGCCTGTGAGTCAAGTGTGGATTCCAGCGTTGCTGAATCCATGGCCGCAGAAAGATCAGGATCGTCGATCTTAAAGTTGTAGATCAGTTTGTTATCTTCTGCCGTAAGTTCCATGGACATCCCCGTTCCTTCGAGAGATTCAAGCTGAGTCGCCAGCTCTTCCTGCATCATGTCGGAGTCAATAAACTCCTGGATAGAAGCAAATTTACCTGCCGCTGTATCATCAGCTGCATTATCGTCAGCCGCATCGTCTTGAGCTGCCGCGTCGTCTCCTGCAGAAGCGTCTTCCTCTGTCTGGGAAGCGTCTCCGGCTGTATCGGCATCATCACCTGAACCGCCGCAGGCAGTAAGAGTGAAAGCAAGCGTCATAGCGCACATAAGCAGTAACAGTTTGCGGAATTTGTTTTTCATTCGTTATTTCCTCCTCATAAATATGTGTTAGGAATATTATGACATAGGATAGTAGTATGGGCAAGGAAAAATTTCTTAAGAATGATCGGCGAAGAGGTAAAGCCAACCGCTTGTAAGTGAAAAACAGATTCGGTATAATGGGGAAAGGAAAGAAGGCAGGGAGGAGAAACGATATGCGTTTACATACGGTGTTGATCAAACCGGTCTCCGGAGCGTGCAACATGCATTGCGATTATTGTTTCTATTGCGACGAGATGGAGAAACGCAGCATATCTTCTTATGGAATGATGTCTGAGAAAACCCTGAAAAATCTGGTCAGGAAAGCCATGCATCAGGCGAGAGGGGAAATCTGCTTCGCATTTCAGGGAGGGGAACCTACCTTGAGAGGGATAGATTTCTATGAGAAGGCGCTGGAGCTGGAACAAAGGTTTAACAGAAACCAGGCGCGGGTCATGAATACGATCCAGACGAACGGACTTGGCCTGAACGATGAGTGGTGCCGCTTCTTTAAGGAACATGATTTCCTCGTGGGAGTGTCGGTGGACGGCGACAGCGCCCTTCACGACAGATACCGGCATGACAGGATGGGAGAGCCGACTTATGGGAGAGTGTTGGAAAATATAAAAAAGCTGGATGAATACGGGATCGAGTATAACATATTGACTGTCGTGACTGCGCAGGCCGCAGAGCGGATCGAGGAGATCTATCATGAATACGGACGCCGCGGTTGGAAATACCAGCAGTATATCGCCTGCCTTGACCCTCTCGGCGAGGAGCGGGGAAAAAGAGAATATTCTTTGACTGCTGAACTGTACGGCGAATTTCTTATCCGTCTGTTCCGTCTGTGGGATAAAGACTGGAAGAGAGGCAGAGCGCCGGTCATCCGGCAGTTTGAGAATTATATCGGGATTCTGATGGGATACGAACCGGAAGCCTGCGAGCAGCGGGGCATATGCAGTGTGCAGTGTGTGGCCGAGGCGGATGGAAGCGCGTACCCGTGCGATTTCTATGTTCTGGATGAATACCGGCTGGGCAATTACAATTCGGATACGATAGAGGACATGTCGGGATCACAGAACGCCGTCCGGTTTGTGAGGGAATCCCTGAAAACCGATCCGGAGTGCGCAAAGTGCAAATGGTATTCTCTGTGCAGGGGCGGATGCAGACGGCACAGGATATGGGATGAAGGCTCCATAGGAAGAAATTATTTCTGCGGAGGTTACAGGATGTTTTTTGATAAATGTGCGGATCGTATGAAAGAAATCGCACAGTATGCGAAAAGTTTTCCGGCGCAGAGAAAATAGTGAATGAACAGAAAATGTAGAAAATGGACATGAAATGTACCGCCTAAAGCAAGAATCATAAAAATGTGAGCAATGTGCAGATAGACGCTGCGTATGTTTTTCGGTACGATGAAGAAAAGAAAGGCAGCAGAAAAAGAAAGGAGAATGGGCAGTGAAAGAGCATAAAAAAGGAAGAGTTACAATCCCTACGGATCTTGACGTAGTACCGGAAACACTGGAATTGCTTGAGAGATGGGGGGCGGATGCGATCCGTGACTGTGACGGCACAGATTATCCGGAAGAACTGAAAGACACAGACGCCAAAGTATACTCTACATATTATACAACAAGAAAAGATAACGCATGGGCGAAAGCGAATCCGGATGAGATCCAGCAGATGTACATCATGACTCCGTTCTATACGGCAGTGGAAGACCATCTGTCGATCCACCTTATGGATCATCTCTATCCGGATATGCTGAAGGTGAACGACCACGACGACATCCGGAGATGGTGGGAAGTGATCGACCGGACGACCGGAGAAGTCGTATCCACAGATAAATGGAACTATGACAGTTCAACCGGCAATGTCGTTATCAGCGGGGCGGAACCGTTCCATGATTATACGGTAAGCTTTCTTGCGTACATTATGTGGGATCCGGTGCACATGTACAACGCTGTGACAAACGGATGGGAAAACTTTGAGAAACAGATCACGTTTGACGTACGGCAGCCGAAGACGCACAAATACTCGATGGAACGCCTGAGAAAGTTTATCAACGACAATCCTCATATCGACGTGATCCGCTATACAACATTCTTCCATCAGTTTACATTGATCTTCGATGAATTCGCGCGGGAAAAATATGTAGACTGGTACGGATACTCTGCTTCCGTAAGTCCGTATATACTGGAACAGTTTGAGAAGGAAGTCGGATATAAATTCCGTCCGGAATATATCATCGACCAGGGATACATGAATAATACCTACCGCATTCCGTCCAAAGAGTTCCAGGATTTCCAGGCTTTCCAGAGGAGGGAGGTCGCGAAACTCGCAAAAGAGATGGTGGACATCACTCATGAGTGCGGCAAAGAAGCGATGATGTTTCTCGGCGACCATTGGATCGGCATGGAGCCGTTTATGGATGAATTCAAGACGATCGGACTGGACGCTGTGGTCGGGAGCGTGGGAAACGGCGCTACACTGCGTCTGATCAGCGACATTGAGGGCGTGCGGTATACGGAAGGACGTCTTCTGCCTTACTTCTTCCCGGATACGTTCCATGAGGGCGGAGATCCTGTGAAGGAGGCAAAATATAATTGGGTGACCGCGAGAAGAGCGATCCTGAGAAAACCGATCGACCGCATCGGATACGGCGGATACCTTAAGCTTGCCATGAAGTTCCCGGAGTTTATCGATTATGTGGAGAGCGTATGCGATGAGTTCCGCACCCTGTACGAAAACATCAAGGGAACGACGCCGTACTGTATTAAAAAAGTGGCGGTGCTCAACTGTTGGGGAAAAATGCGCGCATGGGGCAATCATATGGTCCATCATGCGATCTATTACAAACAGAACTACTCTTACGCGGGAGTGATCGAAGCTCTCAGCGGCGCGCCCTTCGATGTGAAGTTTATCAGTTTTGACGACATCAGGAAAGATCCGCATATCCTTGACGATATCGATGTGATCCTTAACATCGGCGACGCTGATACGGCTTATACAGGAGGGGATAACTGGACAGACGAGAAGATCGTCACTGCTGTAAAGAAGTTTATCTATAACGGCGGCGGGTTTATCGGCGTCGGAGAACCGACGGGGCATCAGTATCAGGGGCATTTCCTGCAGCTCGCGACAGTGATGGGCGTGGAGAAAGAGACAGGGTTCACGCTCAACGCAGATAAATATAACTGGGAAGAGCACGATCATTTCATAAAAGAAGACTGTACGAAAGAGATCGACTTCGGCGAGGGCAAGAAGAGCATGTTTGCACTTGACGGCGCTGCGATCCTTGTACAGAGAGAGAAGGAAGTACAGATGGCTGTCAATGAATTCGGGAAAGGACGCTGCGTTTATATCAGCGGGCTCCCGTACAGCTTTGAGAACAGCCGCATCCTGTACCGCTCTATCATCTGGGCTTCTCATGATGAGGAAAATATAAACAGATGGTTCAGCACGAACTTCAATGTAGAAGTTCATGCCTATGTAAAGAACGGAAAATACTGTGTTGTAAATAATACTTACGAACCGCAGAAAACGACAGTATACAGAGGAGACGGCTCGAGCTTCGATGTGGATCTTGAAGCGAACGAGATCCGGTGGTTTGAGATATAAGTCAGTCCTCTGAATGGAGCTGGCGGTATTTCACCGGTGTGATCCCATAAAACTTACGGAAGATCTGAGTGAAGTAAGACTGCGAGGAAAAGCCTGTCTGGCTGGAAATGTCAGATATCGAGTAATCGGTATCTCTTAAAAGCTGACAGGCGGTTTCCAGACGGCGCTGATTCAGGTACTGAATGGGCGACATCCCGGTAAATTTCGTAAAAGAGTGCGCCATGTAGTACTTATTCATATGAGTGAGGCTGGTGAGTGTTTCCAGCGTAATATGTTCCGCATAATTTGTGTCCAGATATTCTTTTATCTGGGCACATTCTTTTGTCATCCGGACGGTGGTGAGGGGAACGGGAACTACGTTTCGCGTGCGCATGATCCGCAGAATGAGGATTTCCAGAAGGCGCTGGCAGATCTGTTCCGAACTCTCGCGGCCGTTTTTGATCTCATAGTACATCTGTGCAAACAGATCGGCGATCAGCATACGGTTGTCAAAGTTGCAGAATATCTGAGCTGCGGGCGCGTTCTCCTTTGTCTGGAAAGCGATCCCGTCGATCGCCAGCACATAGTATTCCAGAGGCATCCCGGGAATAGACTGCTCAGTGTGCTCCAGATACGGAGGTATGATGATAAGGTCGCCGGCCTTGATCGGATGGATGTCGTTCCGGAATAAAAAGTTTCCGCTGCCATTTGCAACAAAAAATATTTCGGTGAAGTGGTGCGTGTGAAATACGCTCTGCCAGTCCTTCTCGTCTTTTGCAAGAGAGACGGAAAGCAGCCTTGCATCGATCTTGGGATAATCCTGCAGTTTTACTGAATAGTGTCTGTGGCCCATAGCTCCTCCTTTAAAATAGTAAGCGTGTAAACGTTGAAAAATCAATCGGTTGTCTATATTATACAAAACAGAAAAGATAAAAAGCAAGGTGACATAGCCAGAAATGACAAAAAAGATTTATATTTTTCATCAAAATAAGACAAAAATAGCAATAAATATAAAATGAAAGGCAATATCCGTATTGATAAGACCGGAGAAATACGGTATGATAAAGCCATCAAATAAAGGAGGAGGTACTTTTTTATGAAAAAGAAAATGGTGAAGAAGCTGATCTCTGTATCACTCGTTTCAGCAATGGCGGTTTCCCTGCTTGCCGGATGCGACGGCAGCGAAAAAGAAGGCGGGGATGACAGCAAGAGCGGTGAAGGCGGCGACAGCAATGTACTGAAAGTCGCAGCGTTCGAAGGCGGTAACGGAGCTGATATCTGGGAGAAGATCACAGCGGCTTTCGAGGAGGAAACAGGATGCACGGTAGAACTGGAGCTGTCCTCCGAACTGGATCAGGTCCTCACAAAGGACATCCAGAACGGCGATGTTCCGGACATTGTTTACTACAACCTCGGACAGGCAAGCGGATTCACGGAGACAATGCTCAAAGAGCAGGCTGTAGCTGATATCACAGACGTATTCGATGATGAGCTGAAAGGCAAGATGCTGGACGGTATCCTTGACGGAACTGCAGCGCAGCCGTATGGCGACGGCAAGATCTATCTTGCGCCGATCTTCTACACACAGACAGGATTCTGGTATAATGCGAATCTTGTAGGCGAGGGCAAGGATTATGCACTGCCGACGACATGGGATGAGATGTTCGAGCTCGGGCAGCAGGCAAAAGCGGACGGAAGAGCGCTCTTTACATATCCTCAGTCAGGATACTTTGACGCTACGATCTATGCGATGCTGGCGCAGGCAGGCGGAACAGACTTCTACAACAACGCGCTGACATACGATGCAGGCACATGGACGTCAGATGAAGGAAAGAAAGTGCTCGATACAGTCGCACAGCTCGTTTCTTCTGATAACATCTGGGCTGATACAGTTGCAAACGCAAATACAGACGGCGGATTTAAGATCAATCAGCAGGCTGTTATCGATGGAGAGGCGCTCTTTATGCCGAACGGAAGCTGGGTAGTAGGAGAGATGGCAAACACAACTCCTGCAGATTACGAGTGGGGCGTAACAGGCGTTCCGAAGTGGAGTGCGGACGAGAACCAGGCTGTTTATACATTTACAGAGCAGATGTGGATCCCGGCGGATGCTCCGAACATCGATCTTGCAAAAGAATTCATCAAATTCATGTATTCTGATACGGTTGTAGATATCTGCCTTGCAAATAAGACTACAAACGCAGAGACAGGCGAAGAGTCCGACTCTCCGGTAGTTATTCCGGTTAAGGGCGCTGCGGACAAACTTCCGGAAGGAGTTATCAAGAGCAGTTTCCAGACAGGAGACGACGTAGTGGCTGTAACAGGCACATGGGCTACGACAGCTCCGATCGAAGGCCTTGATATGAAAGGTTCCGTATACGGACCGATCGACTCTATCAGCAACGGCGATATGACTGTTGACGAGTGGCAGGCACAGCTCACAGACGTATGGGAGCAGTGTGCAAACGCTATGGAGTAAACACAATTACAGGTAGTAAAAGCAGATATGCTGAGAGAACGGTGAGTTGTTACAGCTCACCGTTTTTAAAAAGGGAAGGAGACATAGTATGAATCGTAAACGGGCTCAGGGACGTTTTGTGTTTTTCTGCATTGCACCGGCAGCTATACTGGTCACTCTTTTCATATTTATTCCGACGATCAATGTGTTCAGAATGTCTCTGTACCGCATGGGCGGAATTACAAACAGAAAAGAATTTGTTGCATTTAACAACTTTAAGTCTCTTATCAATGATAAGAATTTCCTGCAGGCAATGCAGAATTCGATTGCGATCATCGTACTTGTGACATTATGTACGGTATTTTTTGCGATCTTGTTTGCCGCAATATTATCCCGCGGTAAATTTAAAGGGAAAAACTTTTTCCGTATTATCTTTTATATACCGAATATTCTGAGTATCGTGGTTATTGCAGGTATCTTCGGAGCAATCTACAATCCGAGTACAGGCCTTCTGAACACGTTTCTCAACGCAATAGGATTGGGAAGTCTTACCCAGCAGTGGATGGGCGATCAGAATATCGTGCTCTATTCGGTCATCTTCGCTCTGGTATGGCAGGCGATCGGTTACTATATGGTAATGTATATGGCGAGTATGGCGGCGATCCCGCAGGATCTTTACGAGGCAGCTTCTCTTGACGGAGCCACAGAGATCCAGATGTTCTTCCAGGTGACGCTTCCGCTTGTATGGAGCAATATCCGTACGACACTTACATTCTATATTATCAGTACGATTAACTTAAGTTTCCTGTTCGTACAGATCATGTCCGACGGAGGACCGAACGGACACTCTGAGGTATTCCTCAACTATATGTACAAACAGGCATACGGCGCGGGCGTATACGGATATGGTATGGCTATCGGCGTGGTAGTGTTTATTTTCTCATTTGCACTGGCAGCGATCGTGAACAAGATCACGGACCGCGAAGTGCTGGAATTCTAGGAAGGGGGCGCGGACGAGATGAAAAAACAAAATCCGGTTACAAAGATCATCTTCAAAGTCATCGTCTATGCCGCTCTGATCGCGATGACGATCTCTATCCTGGTTCCGGTTGCATGGGTATTTATGGCCAGCTTTAAGAGAAATGCGGAATTCATCGGGAAAGGCACGAATCCGTGGGCTCTCCCGGAACAGTTCCAGTATCAGAACTATGTAACGGCGTTTATTGACGCTGAGATGGGAAAATTCTTCCTGAATTCTGTGATCGTTACAGCATTGGCGCTGGTGCTGCTCCTTGTGATCGCGCTGCCGGCGGCATATGCGCTCTCCAGATTCGATTTCAAAGGAAAGAAGATCCTGAATATTGCGTTCATGGCAGGTTTGTTCGTGAACATCAACTATATCGTTGTTCCGATCTTCCTGATGCTCAGCGATGCGAATAAAGCGCTTGGGGTTGATTTCTTCCTCGACAACAGATTCCTGCTGTCGCTGATCTATGCGTCCAGTTCGCTTTCCTTCTCGATCTACCTGCTCAGCGGTTATTTCAAGACGCTGCCAAAAGGATTCGAAGAAGCGGCATATATTGACGGATGCGGTTATTTCAAGACGATGCTCCAGATCATGATACCGATGGCAAAGCCAAGTATCCTGACAGTTATCCTGTTCCAGTTCCTGTCGTTCTGGAACGAATATATCATCGCATTTACGATCATGGATGAGAACAGCACCCTTGCGGTAGGACTCAAAAACCTGATGGCTGTGGAGAGGACGGCGACAAATTACGGTATTATGTATGCCGGTCTGGTGATCGTTATGATCCCGGTACTCATCCTCTACATCTGTGTACAAAAACAGCTTACAAAAGGTATGACGCTCGGCGGACTGAAAGGATAAGGAGGGAACAGTATGAGCAACGTAGTGAAGAATATTATCCTGTTAGTTATCTTTGCCGTATGCATCGCGCTGATCATTATCGGACAGAAAAATATCAGCGTGACAGGTCTGGTCATGGAACTGATCGGACTGGCCGGGCTTCTTGTTCTGCTGTATCTTTATAACAGAAAGTATAAGTGACAGGGGCAGATTAAAAAAGAAGAGAGCGGACAGTCCGGTATGAAGCGGATTGACTGCTCTCTTTTGGTTTAAGGCATTGTAGCGGACGGAAGTGACGGAGGGTACGGACGGTTTTTAATCAATCTGACTCCATCGGTAAATCCTTCCGGCCTGCCCTTCAGAGACTTTATAAGAAGCAGGCGCAGCTCACTGATTCTGTCCTGGCGTGCAGGATCGTCGATCAGGTCAGTCAGCTCGTGGGGATCGGACGCCAGGTCAAAGTACTGTTCTGTTCCGCTTTGAGAGTGCCAGATGTATTTGTCTGTTTTTGTCACGATCCAGTGGTTGGAAAACTCACCGTAGGAATGTTCGCCATGAAGCCATGTCCGTTGCTCCAAGTCGGGATCTTCGGTGAGAGAAAGAAGGCTCTGTCCGTCCACGGAATCGGGGATTTCTGCGCCGGCTATGTCGAGCAGGGTGGGCATGATGTCGCGAAGTTCGGCAATACTGCTGCAGACAGAACCCGGTCTCAGATCAGGAAGGGCATCTTTCCCCGCCGTAATGAACAGCGGAATATGGCAGCTTCCTTCGTAAGGGCGGGATTTGCGGAACATATGGTGATCGCACAGCTCCTCGCCGTGATCGGAAGTAAAGACAAAGACTGTATTATCGTATAGCTCATGTTCGATCAGAGCCATGATCAGCCGGCCGATCTGATGGTCGAGATGCGTGATGCACGCATAATATCCGATCTGAGCCTGGCGTATAAGATCGGGATCGATCGGACCTGTCTTTGAGTCAAAGATCCGACCGTCTCTGTTCAGATATACATCTGACTCCCAGGATCCGACGAAAGGCGGACGCAGATCTTTGCCGCTGTACAGATCGAAATAGTGCGAAGGCGCGTCAAAAGGCGGATGCGGCCGCAGATACGAAGCCATCAGGAAGAACGGCTGCCTTGGATCACGTCTGCGGAGAAAGTCAAGGCATCTGTCCGTTACCCAGTTGGTGGGATGGTATTTTTCTTCGTATATCCATGGCCTCGCGACCCAGCTGTTGCAGTCAAGTCCGGTATCTGTTACATCGGCGTCTGCGCCGAGTTCCTGCTTCAGCCAGTGAAAGTAATCATCGGCAACAAATTGCGACTCCCGGTACGGTACGCTTCCATAGCGCGCGCAGTGCAGATAACCGTCGTGGAGATCTACATGATTGAAACCGAGGTAGTTGCGGAGCGGATGAACGTGCATTTTCCCTACGCACTGGGTATAGTACCCTGCTTTTGAAAGTTCGCCGGCCATTGTATGAGTGTAGTTCCAGGGCAGGCTGTCTTCATATCCGACACGGCCGTGATGGCTTTGCTCCATGCCTGTATGCAGGGCAGCTCGGGCGGCGATGCAGCTCGGGCAGGCACTGTAGGCGCGGTCGAACCTGACTCCACGGGAGGCGAGAGTGTCGAGATACGGTGTTTTAACGTCGGGATGACCCGAATAGCCCAGACAGTCCGCACGAAGCTGATCGGTCATAATAAATACGATATTCGGCTTTGTCATAATGATCACTCCTTTGTTTGTTATGTTATAACCACCATAATACAGGAACAGACGAAAAGCAATAGAAAGAGCAAGAGATATAAAATAGTAGTTGCGATTTATAAAATAGTGTTTAAATAATTTCAGAAAAGAGGTATTGTCATGCAAAAATACATAGGAATCGATCTCGGCGGAACAAATATCCGTGCAGCTATAGTGCAGGAGGATGGTAAGATCCTGTGCATGAAAAAGTCCGAGAGCCATCCCGAAAGAGGAGCCGAGCCGGTGATGGAAACGATGATCTCGCTGATCGAAAGCCTGGACGGGTACCAGGAGTGCGAAGGGATCGGAATGGGGATCCCGGGTCCTATCAATACGGCGGAGGGCAAGATCATTGTCTCCACAAATCTGCCAAAACTGATCGGATATCCTATAGCGGATCATATCCGGGATCATTTCGGGAAACCGACGTTTATGGATAATGACGTGAAAGTCGCGGCGCTTGGCGAAGCGGTCCTGGGCGCGGGCAAAGGATATCCTATCGTATACTATGTTACCATCTCTACAGGAATCGGAGGCGCCCTTGTCATCGACCGGAAAGTCATAAGCGGTCAGAACGGACATGCAGGTGAGATCGGGAATATCTGCATCGACAGGGATCGTGAGAAGTATAATATCCTGAACGCAGGGGCTGTGGAGAACGAAGCCAGCGGCACGGCCATCACGCGCAAGGGAAAAGCAGTGTTCGGAGACAGTATCCGAAATGCCGGAGATGTGTTTGAACTTGCAAGAACAGGGAACGAGAAGGCTCTTGAGATCGTGGACAATATGGCATATGATCTGGCAATGATGTTCTCCGCTATCGGACATATCATAGACCCGCATGTGTTCGTTGTAGGAGGCGGAGTCATGAAAGGCAAAGACGTATTTTTTGACAAAATGGAGAAATATTACCGCTCTATGATCCATGCAGGGATGCAGCCGGTCGTATTCAAAGAGGCTGAGCTGGAGGAGCCGGGGATCGCAGGTGCGGCAATGCTGCCTATGACACGCTAAAACGAGAAAATCAGTAAAATTGCACAAATATTGCCGTGAATCCGAGAACGTCGCGTCAATGCGATATTGAGGAACTGTATCGGAGAGCATTGTAAACAGATACGGAAAAGCATTTCTTTGACCAACGCTATTAAGTGTGTTAGAATCCTCTGAGGAAAGAAAAGCAGAAGTTGACATGCAAGGAGAATAATATGGCGAAAGTATTAAAGATCAGAGAAATGGCGCTCGGAGCGGGAAAGCCGAAGATCTGCATCCCGATCACAGGGAAAAATGAGACAGAGCTCAGAGAAGAAGTATCGGCCGTAAAGACGGTGTGCTGTGATATCGTAGAGTGGAGAGTGGATCACTTTGAAGGAATCGACGATACGGAGAAAGTAAAGGAGACGCTTGGGGAACTGAAGATACTTCTGGGCAGGATCCCGATCCTTTTTACCTGCCGGACGAAGCAGGAAGGCGGGGAGAAAAAGATATCAGCAGAAGATTATATCAGGCTGTACCGGGAAGTGATCGGCACGGGCAACGCCGATCTTGTTGACGTGGAAATGATGCTGGGAGAGGAAGTGTGCGCTACGCTGCTTCAATGCGCCCATGATAATGGCGTTTATGTAGTCATGTCAAGCCACGACTTTGAGAAAACACCGGACAAAGAAACTCTGGTAGAGCGGTTCCGGTCTATGCAGGACCAGGGTGCGGATGTGCCGAAGATCGCGGTCATGCCCCACAGTGCGGGAGATGTGCTTACGCTTCTTGCAGCTACCAGTGAATTTACAGAGAAATATGCGGACAGACCGGTTATTTCCATGTCTATGGGGTGGCTCGGAAGCATCAGCAGGATTTCAGGTGAATTTTTCGGCTCAGCACTGACTTTCGGGGCGGCAAAACATGTATCCGCACCGGGACAGCTCTCGGTAAATGATGTGAATTATATTCTGAAAGTCCTGCACAATACAGATAATGACTAAAACCAGAAAATGTGCAGTACATTTATAAAAAACACAATATTTTGTGGTTGGAACATCATTTTTCTATTTGTCAAGTCTTGATATTTTATTTATGAGATGATACCCTTTTTTACAGGCGCATGTATTCCTGTGAAAAGGGTACATTTTTTGTATAGTTCAATTTCAAAGAGAGGTACGGGATAATGACAGTAGAAGAATGGCTGGGCGAAGAGAATCAGCTTGGTACGGACATCTGGACCAAAAAGTATTGCAATGACGGCGAGAGTTTTGATCAGTGGCTGGACCGGATCAGCGGCGGCAACGGAGAAATTGCCGAATATATCCGGCAGAAGAAGTTCCTGTTCGGCGGAAGGATCCTTTCCAACAGAGGACTTGATCAGCAGGGAAGAAAAGTGACATATTCAAACTGCTATGTGATCGAACCGCCGGAAGATAATATCGAGAGTATCTTTGACTGCGCAAAGAAGCTTGCCCGCACATACAGTTACGGCGGCGGATGCGGAGTAGATATCTCGAAATTAAGCCCGCGTGGGGCAAAGATAAACAATGCGGCGAAAGAGACAAGCGGTTCAGTCTCTTTTATGGAATTATATTCTCTTGTGACGGCGCTGATCGGGCAGAACGGACGCAGGGGAGCTCTTATGATATCCATAGACTGTTCCCATCCGGATGTGGAAGAATTTATCGATCTCAAGACAGATCTGGAGAAAGTGACAAAGGCAAATATTTCAGTGCGTATTCATGAGGATTTCATGGAGGCTGTGAAGAATAACGAGGATTATCTGCTCCATTATACGAGAGAGGCTACAGGAGAGGTCATCGAGAAAACAGTAAATGCCCGTGATCTTTTCCGCCGGATCGCAGAGACAAACTGGGATTACGCGGAACCGGGAGCACTGTTCTGGGATCGTATCGAGGGATGGAACCTTCTGAGCAATACAGAGGAATTCTCTTATGCGGGCGTAAATCCCTGCGCAGAGGAGCCCCTGCCTGCCGGCGGCAGCTGTCTGCTGGGAAGCATTAATCTTTCCGAGTTCGTCCAGGATCCGTTTACAGATCATGCCCAGTTTGATTTTGAAGGACTGAAGCACTGCGTGGCGGTTTCGGTCCGCGCGCTCAATGAAGTGCTTGAAGAAGGACTTCCGCTGCACCCGCTGAAAGAACAGCAGGACAGCGTCGGGGAATGGAGACAGATCGGCCTGGGAATCATGGGTCTTGCAGACTGTCTGATCAAACTGGGGCTTACTTATGGAGAGGAAGACGCCGTTAATATGTGCGACAATATCGGATTCGCAATGGCAGATTCTGCAATTGCAGCGTCTGCGCTCCTTGCAAAAGAGAAAGGTCCGTTTGAAAAATGTAATATAGACGAGATTATGTCCACGCCGTTTTTTGAGACGAATACATCCGAGAAGACAAGGGAACTGGTGCGTAAATACGGTTTGAGAAACTCTCAGCTCCTTACAATAGCTCCTACAGGAACACTTTCTACCATGCTCGGTATCTCCGGGGGAATAGAGCCTGTCTACGCAAACTATTACGAGCGCAAGACGGAATCCCTGCACGGAACGGACGTCTACTATAAGGTGTACACAAAGATTGTCGAGAACTATATGAAACAGCACGGCCTGAAGAGTGATTCGGAGCTGCCGGATTACTTCGTGACGGCGATGACTCTGGATTACCGTCAGAGGATTGATATGCAGTCCATATGGCAGACTCATATTGACGCATCGATCAGCTCCACTGTAAATGTGCCGAACAGATTTACGGTGGAGGAGACGGAAGGTCTCTATATGTATGCTTATGAGAAAGGCCTCAAGGGCATCACGATCTTCCGTGACGGCTGCAAGAGGATCGGTATCCTCAATACGAGCGAGAAGAAAGAAAAGGACAGCAGGAAAGTCTCCGCCGGCGAGGGGCTCAAACGCGGTGAGATCCTCCTTGTCACAGATGATGTTGTTGGTAAAAAAAGGAAGCTTACTACAGGATGCGGAAGCCTGCACTGCATCGCATTATTTGATCCTCATACCGGAGCACTTCTCGAGACATATCTGAGCAAGGGATCCACGGGCGGATGTAACAATTTCATGGTAGGGCTTTCACGTATGATATCGATCAGCGCGAGAGGCGGTATCGATATCGAGACGATCGTGGATCAGCTCAATTCCAGCGGTTCGTGTCCGTCCTATACGGCGAGACGTGTATCCAGAAAAGATACGAGCAAAGGCGCATGCTGTCCGATGGCAGTGGGCAATGCTCTCATGGATATGTACAATGAGATGCAGGCGGAGCTTGCCGAACGTCAGGACGGCGGGAAAGCGAATGCAGTACGCAAGACGGAGAAAACGCCGAAGCCGAAAGCAGTGAGCACAGAGACTGAGACAGATAAAATGTACTGTCCGGAGTGCGGAGAACCTCTGGTGTTTGAAGAAGGATGTAATATCTGCAAGTGCTGCGGGTGGAGTAAGTGTCATTGATCTGCTGAAAAAGGGAATTCAGAGCTGAGCGCTATTGACAGGGATAATTAGAAGAGGGCGCCGCGCTATCATCTGATTTAATGATTTTGCGCACCCTCTTGATTAGATTTTTTGAGACATTTCTGTATCCCAGACGGTTTGGACGGCCGGGAGAGTCATATAGTTAAATCGTGTCCATATCCTGCTGTGTGATCAGATTAATATTGTCTGATCCAGTCTCTGAAACCCTTACTGCCATTTTTGTTGTGAGCATTCCGTTCAGATTGCGCAGCCAGCGCCCATTGCTCTGATCGAAAGATTCGGCATATTTTCTGTGCACCAGATCCGAATAAGCTTTCTCATCTATTATGAAATTGGAATTATGCAGAGACTCCAGACCAATCTGGACCAGCTCGTCCACGGAATAATCTTCAAATACGATCCTGTTAGGGATACGGCTGCTCAGCCCTTCGTTGCTTTCCAGGAACTCTTCCATGTTGTGTGTATAACCTGCAAAGATCAGTACGATATCTGTTCGGTGGTCTTCCATGAACTTAAGGATTTCATCGATGGCTTCTTTACCAAAATCTTGAGGAACACCCTTCTGATATAAGGTATACGCCTCATCAATAAAGAGAACGCCGCCGAGAGCAGAATTCAATACTTCCCGTGTTTTTACAGCCGTCTGTCCTATGTATTCAGCGACCAGATCAAATCGTGAGACCTCGATAAAATTATCGGATCTGATCACCCCTTTTTCATACAGGATCTTTCCCATGAGACGTGCAACGGTCGTCTTTCCTGTGCCTGGATTACCAAGGAACAGACAATGAAGTGAAAATCCCGGATTCGTGCTCCCCTCGGCTTCACGTCTTTTATTCAGATCGGCAAGAGCAATGAACTTCCTTACCGCTTCTTTGGCCTGTTGAAGTCCGGTCATGTCGTACAGCGTTTGCAGAGCGGTCTTTTCACCAAAGTATGAGATCTCAGAAGCATCGCCGATGATTCTGGGATTGCCATCTTCATCAAAGATAAACTGTTCGGCTTCAAGATCGTATTCAAGCTGCAGCGTTTTGCCGGCCGTTATTGCAGTGTTTCTCTCCACTTTTATATTTGGCTTGCTTAATTGGCCGAAACAGATGAGATCTGCTTCGAGCGAAGACTGCTTGCCCGCCCAAAGATTAATTTTTCCGTTGTTTTTTCCCAGAATATCGATTTCTTCCGCCTTCACATGTGAAGCGTCATCAATGGCCAGGCTTTCCATAACAGCAACTGAGCTCATGGAGACCTCAGATTTTTTAAAATATAGAGAATCATATTTGCAGGTATCCATTGTGGCTTTAGAATTTACCAATTCTAGTGCGCTGTTGTAGTTCGGCTGCCGAACAACGATATTGGATGCGTTGATCAGAGAGTCTATCAGCTTTATGCAGGAACGAGAAAATTTTTCGCTTTTCATACCTCCTGCGAAAGTAGAATCTGCTATTATAAGGGCGCTGTTCCTGGTTGCGAAAAGCGCATTTGAATGATAGTTTTCCACGATGGAGTTCTGACAGTTTAATTTAGAATTTGTCAGTGATATGCAAGAGTTTATGGCAGAATCAGTGATTTCCAGTGTTGAATTCTCTGCATAAACAGATATATTGGAAGACTCAGGCTGATTCACTGTAATATTTGCGGCGATAAAATTCGAATCCAGTAATTTGATACAGTGCCAGACAGTCGTTCCAACCTCGGTGCCGCCGTCAAAGGCTGTATGTACTGCGTTTATCGTACTGTTCCTATCTGCAAAAAGCACACGTCCATCTTTATATTTAATGTCAGAATTCTGACAGTCCAGTCTGGAATTTGTAAGATATATTTCGGAGTTTATAATGGAATTGTTTATCTCCAGTGTTGAATCTTTTGCGTAAATTCTGTATTTATGGTCGAGTAAGTTCCCGGGAGAGAGTGTGATATTGTCCAGACTGACGTAAGACTGTCCTTCTATCCAAATGACCGGATAATTCTCTCCCTGTAATACATTAGACGTAAGAACTATGTTTTCTGCCGTCAAAGATGAGCCTTCTTTGATGTTGATGAAATTGCTTTTATCAACATCCTTGCGGATCTCCAGATTTCTTAAGATAACGGAAGCGCCGTTCTTAATGAACACTCCGTCAATCGTGGTCGCGGTAAAACGCCCCGTTTCCGGATCATGGTTCAGATGCCCCTCGATCGTAATACTCTTAGTGATGGTCACGGGAGTATTGTTCTGCTCAAAAAAAGGAGAAAACCCTTCTTCCAGTTCAATGATATCTCCGTCGACAGCGGTATCTATTGCCTGGGTAAACCCCATTGTTGTTTTCATGAATCCTTTTCGACCCACCAC
>DWXI01000040.1 GCA_019119265.1 Candidatus Mediterraneibacter intestinigallinarum
GCGGGCGGCGTCCAGAAAATATGTGATATCCGGCGAAGAATTTTCTTTTAGAAAAGCGACTTCTAAAAACAGTTCTATGGAGACTCTTTTTAAAGTCTGCGACGGGGAAATCGTCGATTTAAAAGGAAAGCAGGATAATTTTCCGGGGGACGGCGTCTACAAAAAGACAATGAACCGGCTGTCAGCTTCAACTTTATGCGCATTGTGTTATGACGGACAGCTTATGAGGCTCTTCTTGTATTACGTAATGCTTTCCCGCAACAATACAGTAAGTGTTTTTGAAGGTCTGATCCTGCTTATGATATTCGGGGAAAAACTGTGCGTCTATCTGGATGCGGCGGACGAACACAAGGAATATCTGATTCGCAATCTGGCGGATTATCTGAACGAACTGAAAGAAGAAGCAGTTTGTGATTTCAGCCAGCTGTTTAATTTTGCGAAAATGTATAAAAACCAGATCGGCATGATCACTGTCTCAGAAAACCGGATTCCCAGAACAGTATACAGGGATTTTGAACTTACAGTAGGAAAACTGTGCGAGTTCCTCAAGATATTTAAATCAGATCTCAGGCGGATCGAGATTGATAAAAAAGAAGATCAGGATATATATATATGCAGTCTGATTATGGTGTATGACTCTTATAAGATCCATGCAGAGTTTGAAAGCACCGGCGTCAAGAAACTGATCCGGCTGTTTGCCTATCTGAGAAAAATGGTTCAGGGCGGGATCGTATTTATTGATGAGTTTGACTCAAATCTGCATGATGTGTATCTGTGTGCACTGTTGGAGTATTTGATGGAATACGGCGAAGGGCAGCTCTGTTTCACGACGCATAACGTGGGTCCGATGGACATTCTGAGACATCACAAGAAGTCAATCGACTTCCTGTCGGAAGATCATCGGATTTATCCCTGGACCACGAACGGAAATTATTCCCCGTCAAAATTATATCGAAACGGTATGATCGAGGGCTCCCCGTTTAATGTAGATTCCATTGATTTTATCAGTGCATTCGGTCCGGAAAAGGGGGATGCCTGATGGGACTTCAGCTGATTTTGTCTGGTTCTGCAAGGATATAGAGCAGGTATATACCGGGAACAGCGTTGATAAAGGCAGGAAGAAAAATGAAGCGGTCAGCTTTAAAGTGAAGAAAAAGATCGGAGAGTTAAGAGCAGAAAAACTGACTCATGTGGAGTATCGGAATGGCGTAAGCAACATTATGACGGTTCTGGATCAATATCTGGAACGGAAATAGGAGAATGCCTGTATGAATAAAAAGAAAGATGAAATGAGCATCCGCTCCAGTGCGGCGGAGTATCTGACTTATGTGGCCACGGTCGGCGATCAGCAGGACAGCATAGAAATGCGGTATGAGGACGAAAATATATGGCTGACACAGAAGATGATGGCAGTATTATATGATATAAGCGTAGCTGCAATTAATCAACACATAAAAAAGATTTATGAAGATTCTGAACTGGAACAGGAATCAACTATTAAGAAATACTTAATAGTTCAGACAGAAGGATCCCGACAGGTCAGCCGTGAAGTCGCCCACTATAATCTGCAGATGATCATTGCGGTCGGGTTTAAGGTAAATAATGAGCGGGCGGTTCAGTTCCGTAAGTGGGCCAATGGGATTGTGAAGAATTATACGATCAAAGGATGGGTCATTGATGATGAGCGCCTGAAAAACGGCGGTTCAGTTCTGACGAAAGAGTATTTTGACCGGCTGCTTGAACAGATCCGTGAGATCCGACTGTCAGAGCGAAGATTTTATCAGAAGATCACGGATATATATGCAACATCACTTGACTATGACCGTACCGCGCAGACGACAAAACAGTTTTTTGCAAAAGTACAGAATAAGATGCATTATGCGGTTCACGGACATACGGCATCTGAACTGATCTACGAGCGGGCTGATGCGGAAAAACCGCATATGGGACTGACAACGTGGGCGGCAGCCCCGGATGGAAAGATTGTAAAAGGGGATGTCAGCGTTGCGAAGAATTACCTTACGGAAAAAGAAATGCGTTCTCTGGAGCGAATTGTTTCCGCTTATCTTGACCTGGCTGAAGACCGCGCTGAACGGCATATTCCGATGACAATGGAAGACTGGACCAGGCGGCTGGACCTGTTCCTCATGGCGGATGAAAGGGAAATTCTGCAGGATGCAGGGCAAATTACTGCCGAGATCGCCAAAGAGAAAGCAGAAACAGAATTTGAAAAGTATCGTGTGATCCAGGACAGACTGTATATGTCAGATTTTGACAGGTATCTGCTGGAGCTTGAAGAAAATATGAAAAAAAAATTATGCAACTGCAACGTTCACGCAGGGAATTCTAATGAGAGAAAAAATATTTAAGTATGTAAAAGAAAAATACAATATTGAACCGGATTATCCGTTCTCCACCGCTCCGACCTATCCGGTCCTGCGCCATGCGGACAACCGGAAATGGTTCGCGCTGATCATGGACGTGCAGCGGGAGAAACTGGGAATGAAGGGCACAGATTATGTGGATATCATTAATCTGAAGCTGGGGGATCCGATGCTGGTGGACATGATCGTCCGGCAGCCGGGATATTTCTACGGGTATCACATCACCCGCAGCAGCTGGATCTCCATCCTGCTGGACGGGACGGTTCCCTTTGAGGAAATCTGCCAGTGGATCGATGAGAGCTATGCGGTGACGGCTTCCAGGAAGAAGCAGCAGAAGATCCGGCCGCCGAAGGAATGGATCGTGCCGGCGAATCCGAAGTATTTTGATATCGTGCATGCATTTGACGACGCCGGTGAAATCGACTGGAAGCAGGGCAGAGGCATCAAAGCCGGAGATACAGTGTTCATCTATGCGGGCGCGCCGGTCTCGGCGATCCTGTACAAATGCCGGGTGAAGGAGACGGATATCCCGTATCATTACAGCGACCGGAACCTGACGATCACGGCGGTGATGAAGATCAAACTGCAGAAGCGGTATAAGCCGGACCGGTTTACATTCGAGAAACTGAAGGAAGAATACGGGATTTATGCGGTCCGGGGACCGAGAGGGATCCCGCATAGTTTGAGCGAGGCGCTGAAGAGATAGGTGTTGTGGTACCGGACGACTGGCATCAGGAATACAATCTGAAACTGTATGTGGAGACATTCAACGCGGCAATCGCATTTGCGAAGAAATATCCGGAAACGCTGTGGGCATACGGGAATCATGATCTGAGCTATATATGGAATGAGCTGGAAAGAGGGTGTAGCCCGGCCGCGGCTTATACCGTGGCAATGAAACTGGATGAGCTGGCGTGCGCGCTACCGGAAGGGAATGAGATCCGATACATCCAGAAGATCGATAACGTCCTTTTCTGTCACGGAGGGCTTCTGGATTACTTCGTGAAGAAAGTAGTGCCGGCAGAGAAATATCATGACGTGGATGAAGTGGTGAGGATCATAAACGGCCTGCCCCGGGAATATATGTGGAGCGATGTGTTCCCGATCTGGCACAGACCGCAGTATACAGCGGGGAAAATGTATGAGGACGAGAAGATCCTGCAGGTGGTAGGACATACGCCGGTGGAGAAGATATACAGAGAGGGGAATGTGATATCCTGCGATGTGTTCTCGACGTATAGGGGTGGAAGAGCGATCGGGACAGAAGAGTTTGCGGTGGTGGATACGGAAAGCTGGGAGTATGGGGAAGAAAGAAAATTAATCTCGATGTTACAGAAATGCAGAAAACACTCGTACGGTAAATGAAAAATCATCTTGAAGGATCAATATCTTAAGAAAAAAGCCTAAGTCGGCGAGAAAGCATAATTGAAAGTATTCTTTAAAAGCAATTTTAAAGCTTTTGGATTTTGAATGCAAATAGGGGTGAGGTGTTGGTATTTTTGAAACAGGACTGCAGGAGAATGTTGATATTATTTGAGGAGAGAAGTATAATCCATAATATAGCAAATTTATAGATTATGAATATTAAGTTCGAAAGAGAAAGGTGATTAGAATGCTTTTGTTTTCTACCAAGTTACCCATAAATCAAGCGCTGACAAATGATGAATTTGTTAAACTTGTTATTAAATGGAATCAAGGTAGCCCATATGACAAGATGAAATCAATTTGTTGGGATGGATATTCTAAAAATATAAAATTTAA
>DWXI01000041.1 GCA_019119265.1 Candidatus Mediterraneibacter intestinigallinarum
AGTATAACGATCCACATGATCGTGCTCTGTTTAAAGTTAGACTTGAACGCTTTAAAAAATCCACGGGAAATATATCCTTCTTCATTCTTTACCATCTTCAGCATAACTGTATAAAGCGCTGCCGTAGACGCTCCGATCGTTATGATCGGTATGGAACAGATCAGCCATAAAATATTCAGACAGACCATATCGCAGATTTTAGAAAGCGCACGAACTATAATGTTATCTGTAATGTTAAATCTCATAACCGTCTCCTGATCTTTCTGTTGATTTCTTACAGTATATCACAGAGAAAAAAATGATACAATCCGAAGATTTCTTGATATCTCCGCTATCCTGACCTATAATCAGGATAGCACAGGCGTTCATCTTTGCACCGCTGAACATCCGGATCCTGTACAAAAATGCTGAATTCAGGGAGGGAATCATGCTTGAAGTATCACTTGCGGAAAAACTGATCGAACAGATCACAAAATATACTGATTATAATGTCAATATCATGAATCGGGAGGGCATTATTATTGCCAGCCGTAATCCTGACCGCATCGGAATGTATCACGAACCAGCCTGGCAGATTCTCCACGGAAACGAGGATATCATCACGGTAAATTCCGACAACGACTATCCCGGCGCTGTCCGCGGCATTAATATGTTAATTGATATCGACGGCAAGCGTGAAGGAGTTGTCGGCGTTACCGGCAACCCGGAGGAAATACGTCCTATCGCTCTTATTATCAAAATGTCCATAGAAACTATGATCCGATATGAAAATCAGAAGATACAGTCTCTGCGGCGCCAGACAAAAAGAGAACAACTGCAGGATCTGATCCTGTCGGGAGATACTCCTGACCCGGCAAAGCTGCGCTGCCTGCTGCAGGATCTTGGCTGTCGTCCGGATATTCCGCGACACGCTCTTCTCTGCCATATAAAAGGCGCAGACTGTAAAGACATTTTCGGTTACATAAAAAAAATTCCTCTGCACAGAAAAGAAGATCTTATACTGTTTCCCGCACCAGAATATATTCTTATCTTCAAATCAACCGTTGAAAGTTCTGGCAGGCACATTCTGGATTCAGTTCCCGGAAAAGAGGATTCCACAAAAGAAAGCATTATTGTAAAGAACCGGCAGATCCTGATCAGATACACAGATCAGCTCCGGAGCCTTATCGCCTCCAGAACATCAGATTTTCATATTTATGTCGGCACGCTTCAGGACACCCCTTCACAATATCATGCTGCATACATCCACTGTAAATGGCTGGAAAATCATATCAGCGATCCAGCCTCCGTAAACTGGTTCCGCAATCACGCCGGCCGATATCTGACAGAATGTATTCCTTACCGCGAGCTGCAGCAGATATTCGGCGCCTTTGGAAAATATATCCCGACGGTAAACCGGAAACACTATCTGGAACTGATCGGAAGTCTGACCGATTGTGATTTTAATATTTCCGCGGCTGCCCAAGATCTTTATATGCATAAAAACACATTCACATACCAGTACAACAAGCTCCGTGAACAGCTGGACCTGAATCCCCAGGTGTTTCCTCAGGACAAATGGTTCATGATATTTCTATACCTTTACCTTTCCCGTTCCATAAACGGGGAAACTGAAAATTAACCTTATTTTGTGTGCACGACACAAAGGAGGGCTCGTTTTTTGTTCCCGGAACCTGTGAAATCATCTCCCCATTCTGATAAAATACACATATAGATCAACAAAATAAAACGAGGTGAGAAGCAGTATGAAATTTTTATTTGCATCAGATTCATTCAAGGGAAGCCTTTCTTCACAGAAGACCGCAGAGCTTCTGTCGCAGGCGGCACTGGAAATTTTTCCTGACTGCGAATGCTCGCACGTGGAAGTTGCCGACGGCGGGGAAGGCACAACGGACGCTGTTCTTTCGACCGTCAGCGGGAAGAAAATCTTCCTGTCCGCACATGGTCCTCTGGGAGAACTTACCGACGGTTACTATGGAGCGCTGGACGACAAAAGGGCTGTAATGGAAATGGCAGCCGTATCAGGACTTCCTCTTGTTCCCGCCAGCTTGCGCGATCCACGTAAAACATCATCTTTGGGAACCGGTGAAATGATCGCAGACGCTTTATCCAGAGGATTCAGAGATATTTCCATTGCCATAGGCGGTTCTGCCACAAACGACGGTGGTATGGGATGCATGCGCGCCCTTGGCGTAAAATTCCTTGATGCAGACGGTCATGAATTGATCGGCTGCGGCGCTGATCTGGCCCGTGTGCGCAGGATAGACACATCCGGCCTGAATCCTCTTATAAAAGATACGTCGTTCACTGTAATGTGCGACGTCACCAATCCTCTCTGCGGCAAGAACGGCGCCACGTATACGTTTGGGAAACAAAAAGGCGGCACTCCCGAAATCCTTGATGAACTGGAGATAGGTATGCAGAATTACAGAGATGTTCTTCGCAGTCAGTTCGGAATCGATATGGATGCTGTTTCCGGCGCAGGCGCAGCCGGCGGTCTGGGGGCAGCCCTGATGGTCTTCCTGAACGGAAAGCTGAAATCCGGTATCGAAACCGTACTCGATCTGGTAGAATTCGATAAAAAGCTGGAGGGAGTCTCTCTTGTCGTCACCGGAGAAGGCTCTACTGACTGGCAGTCCGTATTCGGAAAAGTCATGCAGGGAGTTGGTGTACATTGCAGACGCAGGCATGTGCCGGCAGTAGCTATTGTGGGAAGTATGGGAAAGGGTGCTGAAGATATTTTTGCTCACGGGATTGATTCGATCATAACCACAGTGAACGGAATCATGACACTTGAAGAAGCACTGGAACGGGCTGATGAACTGTATCTTGGAGCTGCCAGACGTATGTTCCGGATGATAAAAGCAGGAACACGTATGTAAACAAAAAAGGAAACCGGAGATTTACCGGTTTCCTTTCAAAAAAATAGAGCGGGTGATGAGAATCGAACTCACGTATCCAGCTTGGAAGGCTGGTGTTCTACCATTGAACTACACCCGCGTCATCTCTGACACAAGTGGTATATTATCATATATCTCATTTAAATGCAAGAACTTTTTTAATATTTTTTCTGCTAATTTTTGAAAGTCTTAAAACAATACGGCCAGACTGTCAGTATACGGAGGACGACAGATTCCTTGCTCTGTTATAATTGCTGTAATCAGACTGTGATCTGTCACATCAAACGCCGGATTATAACATTTCACTTCTTTAAGCGCTACTGGCTCACTGTAAAATTTCCCCTTAATCTCCTCCGGCTCTCTCAGCTCAATCACAATCTCATTCCCCGTTTTGCAGCTCATATCAATCGTAGATGTCGGCCCGAGCACATAAAAAGGAATGCCGTAGTATCTGGCCAGTATAGCTACTCCGCTTGTTCCGATCTTATTCGCCACATCACCGTTTGCCGCCACTCTGTCACATCCTACCATGCAAGCCTGTATCCAGCCGTTCTTCATCACAATACTTGCCATATTGTCGCAGATCAAAGTAACGTCAATTCCTGCTTTTTGCAATTCGTATGATGTAAGGCGCGCCCCCTGGAGAAGGGGTCTGGTCTCATCGGCATACACCCGGAAGTTCATTCCCCGCTCTTTTCCAAGAAACAGCGGCCCCTGGCCGGTTCCGTACCGGGAGGTAGCAAGAGGACCTGCGTTACAGTGCGTAAGGATACCATCCCCATCTTTCAGAAGCGAAAGTCCATATTCGGATATCGCCCTGCACATGCTGATATCTTCCTGATGGATTTTCATGCATTCTTCTTTCAGCAATTCCAGTATCTCAGTTATCTCTTTATCACTATTCCCTGTCACGACCTGCTCCATCCGATTCAACGCCCAGCTCAGATTAACCGCCGTAGGTCTGGAAGAGTTCAGGTAATTTTTATTCTCCCTGAACTTACGCAAAAATCCATCATAATTTCTCTCCCGTATCTGAAGCGCAAGACAGTAAATCCCATATCCGGCGCAGATGCCAATGGCCGGGGCTCCACGTACCTTCAGATGGTAGATTGCCTCCCACATGTCTTTCGCCGAAGACAGCGTAAGATATTCAGTACGGTTGGGAAGCTGAGTCTGGTCTATAATAATTACACTCGCGCCATCATCACTGAGGCGGACACTCTCAATATGCGTGATCTCGTTGATATGATCCATGATGCCCTCCTTTATCATCAGAATTATACACAACAGGTTCGTTTTCTTTTACAGGTAAAAAAACCGGAAACACTGGTCCTTCCAGCCCCGGGT
>DWXI01000042.1 GCA_019119265.1 Candidatus Mediterraneibacter intestinigallinarum
CGAGGACAGGCACACATCCAGTCATCTTTTAATAATACGATCGTTACATTAACAGATACACAGGGAAATGCTCTTTCATGGGCAAGTGCAGGCGGCCTGGGATTCAGAGGTTCAAGGAAATCTACTCCGTATGCAGCACAGATGGCAGCTGAGACAGCAGCTAAAGCAGCATTGGTACATGGTCTTAAATCAGTAGATGTCTTTGTAAAAGGCCCGGGATCAGGAAGAGAGGCAGCAATCCGTGCGCTTCAGGCATGTGGTATCGACGTAGTCAGCATCAAAGACGTGACTCCGGTTCCGCACAACGGATGCCGTCCGCCGAAACGCAGAAGAGTCTAATCTCAGTGAGAATGTAATCTGTATAAATACAAAAGTAAGTAAAACAGCGGATACCCGCTGATGTGTATGAAATTAGGAGGATAGACATGGCAGTAAACAGAGTTCCTGTTCTTAAAAGATGCCGTTCATTAGGCATGGATCCGATTTACCTCGGAATCAGTAAGAAATCTAACAGACAGCTGAAGAGATCAAACAGAAAAATGAGTGAGTACGGTCTTCAGCTTCGTGAGAAACAGAAAGCAAAATTCATCTATGGCGTTCTTGAGAAACCGTTCAGAAACTATTTCGAGAAAGCAAAACAGATGGAAGGCATGACAGGTGAGAACCTGATGAGACTTCTTGAGTCCAGACTGGACAATGTAATGTTCCGTATGGGATTTGCAAGAACAAGAAAAGAAGCAAGACAGATCGTTGATCACAAGCATGTTCTCGTAAACGGCAAACAGGTAAACATTCCGTCTTATCTTGTAAAAGCCGGAGATGTGATCTCTATCAAAGAGAATAAGAAAAGTTCACCGAGATATAAAGAAATTCTCGAAGTGACAGGCGGAAACATGATTCCGGATTGGCTTGAAGTTGATTCAGAGAATCTGACAGGTACAGTAAAAGAGCTTCCGACAAGAGAAGCTATCGATGTTCCTGTAGATGAGATGCTGATCGTCGAGCTGTATTCTAAGTAATATCGGCTGCAACAGCGTACCCCTTCAACATTTTAAAACCCATAAGGAGGGTCTGTGTAGTGTTTGATTTTAATAAACCAAATATTGAAATTACGGATGTTTCAGATGATAAAAAGTACGGAAGATTTGTCGTAGAACCGTTAGAGAGAGGTTACGGAACAACTCTTGGAAATTCCCTGAGAAGAATTATGCTTTCTTCTCTTCCGGGAGCTGCTATCAGTTCTGTAAAGATTGATGGTGTGCTGCATGAGTTCAGCTCTATTCCGGGGGTAAAAGAAGACGTGACAGAGATCATCATGAATCTGAAATCTCTGGCGATCAAGAACACTTCCGAATCTGACGAAGTCAAGACAGCATATATCGAGTTCGAGGGTGAGGGCGTTGTTACAGGCGCTGATATTCAGGCGGATTCTGATATCGAGATCGTTAATCCGGAGCAGGTCATCGCTACATTGAGCGGCGGCAAGGACTGCAAACTGTATATGGAACTGACCATTACAAAAGGCAGAGGATATGTGAGCGCAGATAAGAATAAGACTGAGGACATGCCGATCGGTGTGATCCCGATCGATTCTATCTACACTCCGGTTGACCGCGTGAACCTTACTGTAGAGAATACCCGTGTCGGACAGATCACTGATTATGATAAACTGACACTTGACGTGTGGACAAAAGGAACGATGCTTCCGGATGAGGCTGTCAGCCTTGCAGCTAAAGTCTTAAGCGAGCATCTGAAACTCTTCGTTGATCTTTCAGAAGTTGCTCAGGCAGCGGAAGTTATGATCGAAAAAGAGGATGACGAGAAAGAGAAAGTTCTCGAGATGAGCATTGATGAGCTTGAGCTTTCCGTTCGTTCCTACAATTGTCTGAAGAGAGCCGGAATCAATACTGTAGAAGAGCTTACAAACAAGACACCTGAGGATATGATGAAAGTCCGCAACCTTGGACGTAAATCCCTTGAGGAAGTTCTTGCGAAGCTCAAAGAGCTCAATCTTGAGTTAAATCAGGGCGATGAGTAATTCTGGAGTCCTGTAAGAAACATTGGAATATAACTCTGCCGGTAAGACCGAAGAGCTCGGCAGGGGCATTTGATTAATAAGACCGAAGAGCCTAACCAAATGGAGGAAATTAGAAATGGCAAAGTATAGAAAACTCGGCAGAACATCCAGCCAGAGAAAAGCGTTGATCAGAAATCAGGTAACTGCTCTGCTCAACAACGGAAAAATCGTTACAACAGAAGCTAAAGCGAAAGAAATCCGCAAAGTTGCTGAGAAGCTTATCGCAATGGCAGTAAAAGAGAAAGACAACTTTGATGAAGTAACTGTAACAGCTAAGGTTGCCCGCAAGGACAAAGACGGCAAGAGAGTGAAAGAAGTTGTTGACGGAAAGAAAGTAACTGTTTACGACGAAGTAGAGAAGAAGATCAAGAAAGATCAGCCGAGCCGTCTTCACGCTAGACGTGAGATGATGAAGGTTCTCTGCCCGGTTACAGAAGTTCCGGCAAAAGCAGCAGGAAAGAAAGCAGGCACAAAGAAAGTCGACGTAGTAGAGAAACTCTTTACAGAGATCGCACCGAAATATGCAGACCGCAACGGTGGTTACACAAGAATCATCAAGATCGGACAGCGTAAAGGTGACGCTGCTATGGAAGTTCTGATCGAGCTCGTATAATTTAATATCAGAATATTAGTTCAGCTTAGCGATTGGCGCGGGCTGAACTGTTTATTTACCGCCGGGTAAATATAAAGCGTTGAATCTGTATCGATAGGCCATAGAAGATACAGATTTGACGCTTTTCTTTTTTAATATTATTACATAAATGGGAAAGGGATTTGTATTATGGAATGGGTATTTTTAGTGATTGCCGGAGGACTTGAGGTATTCTGGTCTACATGTATGAAGTATTCAAACGGGTTTACAGAAATAAAGTATACAATACTGACGGTCGTCGGGATGATATTCAGTTTCCTTTTTCTGTCGCAGGCAACGAAGACATTGCCGTTGGGAACAGCCTATGCAGTCTGGACAGGAATCGGTGCGCTCGGAGCTGTAATCGTGGGAATCGTCCTTTTTAAGGAACCGGTGACGGCCGCGAGGATTTTCTTTGTGTCGCTGCTTTTGATAGGGATTGTGGGGTTGAAAGCGACATCGGGGCATTGATAAGGAGAAAAATTTCAATCAGGCAAGTGATGTTTGTACATAATACACAAAAAATGTTAAAAATATAACGTTAATATTTTAACAAATAGTATATTGACAAATTTTTAACGATATTATATACTAAGAATTGTGGTAAGTAACCAGTAATTGCAACAGTTCAGCCTGCGCCATTTAAAAAGCTGAACTGCTGCACATAATTCAAGTACAGGAGGATTTATCAAGATGGCAGAGAAAGAAAGAACAGTAGTGCCTGAGATCATCGACAATGTGGAAGCTCTTGAAGCGAAGATGAAAGCTATGCGTGAAGCACAGAAGATTTTTGCGACGTACACACAGGAACAGGTGGACAAGATCTTCTATGAGGCAGCTATGGCGGCAAACAAACAGCGTATCCCGCTTGCTAAAATGGCAGTGGAGGAGACAAAGAGAGGCGTAATGGAAGACAAGGTCATAAAGAATCATTATGCTGCAGAATATATTTATAACGCATATAAAGATACGAAGACATGCGGTGTGATCGAGGAAGACACTGCATACGGGATCAAAAAAGTAGCGGAGCCGATCGGGCTTGTTGCTGCCGTTATTCCTACAACAAATCCTACTTCCACGGCGATCTTTAAGACACTGATCTGTCTGAAAACGAGAAATGCCATCATTATCAGTCCGCATCCGAGTGCAAAAGCCTGCACGATAGCAGCTGCAAAGGTGGTCCTTGAGGCCGCTGTAAAAGCAGGAGCTCCGGAAGGAATTATCGGCTGGATTGACGCTCCGTCGCTGGAACTGACAAATACAGTAATGCGAGAGTCTGACATTATCCTGGCAACAGGCGGCCCGGGCATGGTTAAGGCTGCATACTCCTCAGGAAAACCGGCTCTGGGCGTAGGCGCAGGAAATACACCTGTTATTATTGATGATACGGCGGATATCAGGATGGCGGTCAACTCGATCATTCATTCAAAGACATTTGATAATGGTATGATATGTGCTTCCGAGCAGTCTGTAACAGTTCTTGACAGTATATACGATGCTGTGAAGAAAGAGTTTGCATACAGAGGATGCTATTTCCTTAAACCAGGGGAAGAACTTGATAAGGTACGTAAGACTATTATCATCAACGGCGCTCTCAACAGTAAGATTCCGGGGAAATCTGCATATGAGATTGCACAGCTTGCAGGGGTTGATGTTCCCGAGAATACTAAGATCTTGATCGGCGAGGTGGAATCAGTAGACATTTCAGAGGAATTTGCCCATGAAAAATTGTCTCCTGTACTTGCCATGTACCGGGCAAAGACGTTCGACGAGGCTCTTGAAAAAGCAGAACAGCTCGTGGCTGACGGAGGATACGGACACACATCTTCCCTCTATGTAGATCCGTCCGAGACAGAAAAAATCCGGAAACATTATGAGGCTATGAAGACATGCCGCGTTCTGATCAATACACCGTCTTCTCATGGCGGTATCGGCGATCTGTACAACTTCAAACTGGCTCCGTCACTTACCCTAGGATGCGGTTCGTGGGGCGGAAACTCTGTATCAGAGAACGTTGGAGTAAAACATCTTCTGAATGTGAAGACAGTTGCCGAGAGGAGAGAGAATATGCTGTGGTTCAGAACACCTGAAAAAGTATACTTTAAGAAAGGCTGCACACCGGTTGCCCTTGCCGAGCTTGGCAATGTGATGCACAAGAAAAAAGCCTTTATCGTAACAGATACATTCCTTTACAAGAACGGATATGCAGATCCGATCGAGAAGAAACTTGATGAGATGGGAATCCAGCATGCATGCTTCTATGATGTTGCTCCGGATCCGACGCTGCAGTGCGCACAGGAAGGCGTAAAACAGATGAGATCTTTCGAGCCGGATACGATCATTGCCCTGGGCGGAGGCTCAGCTATGGACGCGGCTAAGATCATGTGGCTCATGTACGAGCATCCGGAAGCAAACTTCGAAGATATGGCTATGGACTTTATGGATATACGCAAGAGAGTGTTTACATTCCCGAAAATGGGTGAGAAAGCGTACTTCGTGGCAATCCCGACGTCTTCAGGCACCGGGTCAGAGGTAACTCCGTTCGCCATTATTACAGATGCAGAGACAGGTGTAAAATGGCCGATCGCCGACTATGAGCTGATGCCGAACATGGCAATTGTAGATGTAGATAATGCAATGACAGCGCCGAAAGGACTGACAAGCGCATCCGGCATCGACGTTATGACACATGCGATCGAGGCATATGTATCCATCATGGCTACAGATTTCACAGATGGTCTTGCAATGAAAGCAGTGAAACTGGTATTCGAAAACCTTCCGTCTGCTTACGAGAACGGAGCAAACGATCCGAAGGCGCGTGAGGCAATGCACAACGCTTCCTGTATGGCAGGCATGGCATTCGCAAATGCATTTCTTGGCGTAAATCACTCTATGGCTCATAAACTCGGCGCATTCCATCACCTGCCGCACGGTGTTGCAAACGCAGTGATCCTGACGGAAGTTATGAGATACAATGCGGCTGAAGTGCCGACTAAGATGGGAACATTCTCACAGTATCAGTATCCGCATGCACTTGCAAGATACGCAGAGCTTGGCCGTTTCGCAGGCTGCACGGGAAATACGGATGAGGAAGTGTTTGAGAACTTCATTGCGAAACTGGAAGACCTGAAAGAGAAGATCGGCATCAAGAAAACAATCAAAGATTACGGTATTGATGAGAAATATTTCCTTGAAACACTGGATGAGATGAGTGAGCAGGCATTTAATGATCAGTGTACTGCTGCAAATCCGAGATATCCTCTTGTAAAAGAAATCAAGGAACTGTATCTGAAGTGCTATTATGGGAAATAAATAATCCATTTGAAGAGATCTATTTTATAGAAGAGACATGAAGGAGAAAACGGGAATGTAACGTTGCTCAGGCGTTACATTCCTGTTTTATTGTGGAGAATCCAATTTGATTGATAAAAAAATAACAATAAATATAAATAAAAAAAGATAGTTAAAAATTATACAAAATTGTCTTGAAAGGGTTCCAATACCGTAAAACCTGCTGTATAATAAATGTATCTGAAAACGAAACATTTATGTAAGGAGGGCACTTTTTATGAAACTGGAAGAAAAAAATATTATTGTACAGCGTCCGTATAAGACAGTTTACAGATGCGATGACAGTATCGTCAAAGTCTTTGCGGAAACACATCCGAAAGCTGATGTGTTCAACGAGGCGTTGCTTACGGCACGTATCGAGGAGACAGGCCTGGATATCCCGAAAGTAAAAGGCGTAACGCAGATTGATGGGAAATGGGCGATCGAGATTGAGTATAAAGACGGAAAGACTTTGGAAGAGATGATGCAGTCGGACAGAAAGAATCTGGATAAGTATATGGCTGACTTCGTAGATCTGCAGATCCAGGTACATGAAAAGAGATCGCCTCTCCTCAAAGGGATGAAGGACAAGCTGACCCGTCAGATCAACGGGCTGAAAGTACTGGATGCGACAACACGTTACGAGCTCCTGACCCGTCTGGAAAGCATGCCGAAACATTATAAAGTGTGCCATGGAGATTTCAATCCAAGCAACGTTATCGTTGGTAAAAACGGCAAGATGACTGTGGTTGACTGGGCTCATGCTACACAGGGAAATGCCAGCGCCGATGCGGCGATGACGTATCTCCTCTTTGCATTGAAAGATCAGGAAGCGGCAGATATGTATATGAATATGTTCTGCAAAAAGAGCGATACGGCAAGACAATATGTACAGCAGTGGCTGCCTATCGTAGCGGCGGCACAGCTTACGAAAGATAATGAACTGGAAAAAGATTTCCTGATGAGATGGATTGACGTGATAGATTACCAGTAGAAAAATTTGTGTTTGTTGTATAGATTATTCTGCTGAAAAGCAGAAAAGCTGGCTGGTCTGAATTGCGGACGCTGAGAGAAGCGGATACTGTAACGCCATGCCGGCCCGCTTCTCCTCATCCCCTCGAATCCATGTAATGCGGCATTAAATACTCGTCCATTGGAACTTGCATTTTAATGCCGCTAACATGGAGAACGAGGTGTATTCGGAACGCTCCTGCCTTAATGCATGGCTTATACAGTATCCGCTTCTCTCAGCTGGCACACCAGACGTCGGATTTTCTGGTTATCCACAGCGTATCCTATAAACAAACAGTCATAAAGACAGGAAGAAAGAGGAACTTTATCAACTCACTTCCGATTTCTTCCCGTTTCTATGAGTATTTGTTCAGAGATTATTGTGATTATCGGATGGGGAACCTATCGATCGGATGACCAGCAAAAAAGAGGGAACTGCGTGAGCCATGCATCAAGGCAGGAGCGTTCCGAAAAGCATTTGTTCTGGATGTTAGGCACAAGGGAATGGGAGTTCCAATGAATGAGCATTCCCTTGCGCCGTTACATCCATTCAAATCTTTGAGGTAGAGCGGGCCGGCATGGCGATGCAGGTCCCTCTTTTTTGCGTCCTCTTATCGATCTGATACCTTCTGATCAAGATACCATATAATCTCTGGAACAAACACAAATTCCGCTTACGACCTCACGATCACAGTCTGATATCCGGCCTGTTTCAGCCGTCTTTCCATAGCGGCCGCTTCGTCCAGCGCAGGGTATGTTCCCACGGTAACGCGGTATAGTCCGTTTTCCTGACTTGTTACAGCCGGAAAGTCCTGCTCCAGTAGTTCTTGTTGCAGCCGGTCAGCGTATGCGCCGTTTCGGAATGCTCCGGCCTGTACGGTATATGAAACGGGAGCGGACGGGGCGTTGTCGTTCATCTGCAGTGTGTCAAGGATCCCTTCTGCAATGGCAAGAGCGATATCGTTAAAGTTGTTGTCAAAGAGCTGGTTGTCGGTCTCTGAGTTGATGAATCCCACTTCCACGAGGACTGCCGGCATACGTGTACGCCTGAGAATAACGAGTCCGGGGCGCTCTTTTACTCCCAGATTGACGAATCCGACTGCTTCCAGTTGCTCGTTTATGTTTTCTGCCATTTCCAGCTTAATCCCGGATTTATTATATACAAGTGATTCAACGCCGGAATAAGTGTTGGGCTCAGGGCTTGAGTTACGGTGAATGGATATAAAGAAATCGACGGCGGCAGCATTGGCCTCCATTGCTTTCTGATAGGGAGATTCATAGATGTCTGTAGTACGGGTGTAGAGGACGTCTATTCCGCGTTCCTGAAGTATTTCTCCGACAGCAAGAGTAAGAGCGAGGGTGTCGTCTTTTTCCTGACGTCCGTTATAGACTGCGCCCGGATCACGGCCACCGTGTCCGGCATCGAGCATGATAGAATATGGCATGATTATTAATCCTTTTCTGTTTGATCTATAATAGAATATGCAAAAGCGAAAAGATAGTGCCCGGAAATCCGTTTTTTGATACAATATAATTATAGTTTGACCGGGAACAGAGAAATACAAAATGAGGGAAGAGGAGGAAATATGTACATGTTTGTATTTTCTGCTGTTAGAAAGACTTAAAAATCTACGGATGTTCGTATACAATACAGAAGGAAAATAGTGTACAAGCGATGAGTTTGACAGAGGTATTACTCTTTTAAAGGCGGTGCCGGAATGAAAAATTATCTATCTATCCGGGAGGCGGCGGAAAAATGGGGCGTGTCCGAACGGAGAATCAATCAATACTGCGCCGAGGGGCGCATTCCCGGCGTACAGAGGTTCGGGAAGTCATGGGCTATACCGGCCGGTGCGGAGAAGCCCGGTGATCCCCGTCGGAGACATGGGCAGGCTGAGTCTGCTCGTGCAGAGACGGATTCCGGTGCTCTGCTTGACAACAAAAACCTCATGCTGCTTATGAATACGGCTTTCGTTCCGGGACATTGCCGGGAGGCAGTGGAAGCAATGCCTGCAGGTCCTCAGCGGAACATTGCTCTTGCTGAGTACTACTATTTCAGCGGTCAGCCCGAAGCGGCGGTAAAAGAGGCGGAGTTCTATCTCGACAGTTCCGATAGGGGAGCGCGGATCTCTGCCTGCCTGATCTGTGCTTATGCCAATCTCTCCATCGGACAGATACTGCGGGCCAGATCTGCTTTAGAAGAACTGAACGCCTCCCTTGCCGCTGCAGGGAAACAGTCGCCTCAGGTTCGGGCAGCGTCGGCTTTTATCGCATCGACCGGGGCGGTGCTGCTTCATCTGCCGCTGCCGGAGGAAATGCCGGAGGTTGACAGTTTCCTGCCTCTGCTGCCGCCAGGACTCCGGGCGTTTGCCATGTATGTGCAGGCCCACTATCTCTATCTGAAAGAGCAGTACGAGCGCAGCGCGGGTATCGTAGAGGCCACCCTTGCCATGGGTGCGGCGAGCTATCCTATTCCTGCCATATACCTGCATCTGGTAGCGGTAATGGACTATATGAGCCTGAAGCGGCCGGACCAGGCTGAGACTCATCTTCTGACGGCATGGGAGATTTCCCGGCCCGATGATCTCATCGAAGGCTTTGGAGAACATCATGGATTATTGGGGGCTATGCTGGAGGCGGTCATTAAGCCCAAATGGCCGAAGGACTTCAAACGTATTATTGACATTACCTATCGGTTCTCTTCCGGATGGCGTAGAGTTCATAACCCGATTACCGGGCACGATGTGGCAGATGATCTGACCACCACTGAATTCGCCATGGCAATGCTGGCCGCCAGAGGCTGGACCAACCAGGAGATTGCGAAACACCTGCATATATCGGCAAATACAGTCAAAAGCCATATCTCCGAAGCAATGAGAAAACTAAATGTGGAAACAAGAAAACAACTGAAACAATATGTGCTGCGATAGAAAAATGCCCGTGAAATCTCACGGGCATTACAGACTGTAGACAAAGTTGGTGCTGGAGCCTAACTCCAGCACCACTCTTTTTGCCAAAATGCCAACTCCCATATTTTTTTATAAAGGATAAAAAAGAATCCTGATTTTTTGTTCTGTCTTTCCCTTACATCCAGAATCTTTGCCAGCTTTTTCAGATTCATGCACGCAAAGGTCAGCCCGGCTTTCATTCTCATCCGGGCGTTCCCGATATATTGTGTGTATCGAAATCCATGCTGTTCTTTTGCACTTCCGAACAATCTCTCAATGGTTTCTTTTCTCAACATATAAATCTCTTTGTTCCCGAGAGTATAGCGGATATCCTCACTGGTTTCCAGATACTCTTCCCAAATGTGGCGGAAGATCGTTTTTTCATGCTCTTTGCTTTCTGTACATTTGGAAAGATAAGGACAGTTTTTACAGATGCTTTTATCGCTCTTGTATTCTTTGTAACCCTCCCGGTTCGTTGTCCGATAAGTAAGGATCTGATCCGCCGGACAGATATAGCAGTCATAGTACTCATCGTAGACATACTCATATTTCTTGAAGAATCCATCTTTTGTCATGGGTCTTTTATACGGAAACAGGGGCTGTATCCCGTCTTTTAACAATTCTCGGGCTATTGCTGGAGTCTTATATCCGGCATCCAATACCATCATCTCCATATCCAGGTCTTTCAACTTGTCGTACAAAAGCTTCCATGTCCTGCTGTCATGTTCATTCCCTGGATGCACAGTATAACCTAAGATCCACCCGTGCTTGTCACATGCAGTCTCTATGCTGTATGCAAAAACATGTTTATGTTCGCCTTTTCGGAACCAACCGCTTTCCGGATCTGAAGTACTGCATTTTTGCGTTTTGGCTCCTTCCGGGATTTCGTCTGAAGAACCGCTTTCACCAGAAGTGCCGCCGCCCGCTGCAGGCGGTGTAGTTGAATCATCCTTTTTTTCTTTTAAAGGTTTCTTTCCATGATTTTTACGGTCTTCATTGATTTCTTTTTTTAACTCCTCCTCATACCATAGAGCTTCTTGAGATGCGATCCTCTTTCGCATCTTTTTGCTGTTCGCACAGGCTTTTACATGGGTAGAATCCACAAACACGGTAGACGTATCTACCAGATGAAACTTCATACATTGTTCGAGGATATGGGAAAAGATCTGTTCAAACAGTTCCGTATCCTTAAAACGCCGGGTATAGTTTTTCCCAAAAGTAGAAAAGTGAGGAACCGGATCTAGCATATCCAGACCGAGAAACCAACGATAAGCTACATTCACTTCGATTTCTTTGATCGTCTGGCGCATACTTTTTATCCCATAGAGATACTGGATAAAAGGGATTTTGATCAGCATCACCGGATCCATGCTCGGCCTTCCGTTATCTGCACAATACTTGTCTTCTACAAGATCGTAAATAAAGT
>DWXI01000043.1 GCA_019119265.1 Candidatus Mediterraneibacter intestinigallinarum
CCTGATTGACACAGGGATCAATTATATCATGGGTATAACCAAACCGATTGATCTTGTTCCTTATTTATTCAGTTATCAAAGAGCTAGGTAACTATTAACTATTAACTATAAACTTATTATACGAGGGGGATTCGCCATGTGGAAACGTAAGACACTGAAGAAAAAAGCAATCGCACTGTTGAAACAGCGTTATCTGAACATGATATCTGTCTGTTTTCTCATTGCCATGCTCACAACAGCATACGCCGTATCCACTACTTTTCTCAACCTGCAGTTTCCATCTGCAGCGCCGTCTTCCGACGCCGCGTTTACGCCTGATATTTCCAACTCCGCGACAGTACTCGATACGCTTAGTCACCTGTTCGATGGTTTACCGTTTCCCGGTATATCCAATGATATATTGTATAATGCCGGTTCCCTGGCAATTGATCTGTTTTCCACAAATATATCCGTTTTCTTCAACACGCTTAGGGCGGTCAATTACTTCCTTACGGAAAATATCACTGTTGCTGCTCTTCTTCCTGCCGCCAGTATATTATTTGCTTTTCTCTATCAGATCTTCGTCAGCAATCTGCTGCTGATCGGCGAAAAGCGCTTTTTCCTTGAGAACCGCAACTACCGGAAAACTCCGGTCTCAAAGATTTTTTTCTTATATAAGCTGCGGTATCTCCGACATCCTGCATGGATAATGTTTGCAAGGCTCCTGTTTCAATTTCTCTGGAATTTCACCATTGCCGGAGGCATCATAAAACATTACGAATATATACTGATTCCTTACATCCTGGCTGAGAACCCACAGATCAGCAGGAAAGATGCTTTTCTTCTCTCAAAGCAGCTCATGAAACATAATAAATGGAAATATTTTTTGCTGGATCTTTCTTTTTTCGGATGGAAACTCCTCTCTCTGTTTACATTCGGACTGCTCGATTTCCTATTCGTCAATCCATATCTGACGGCATGCCACGCGGAACTGTATGCTACACTTCGCAGAAATTATGTATTATCCAGAGCCGCCGGATACGAACTGTTGAACGACTCTTATCTCGAGCATGTTCCTTCCGAGGATGAACTGCTTATCAGCAAAGCGCTGTACGACGATTCCCAGGGGCCTTATACGAAGATTTCCTATTTTGCTCCCGAACAGTATCCTGTATTTCTGTTTTCCGTACAGCCTCCTCTCCGGGCAGTCCGGTCTCCGCTGAAAGCAGATCGCAGGTATGATCTTCTGTCTTATCTGTTCTTGTTTCCGGCATTTTCCATTTTCGGATGGCTGCTGGAAACAGTATTACGGCTTCTCAATACGGGAGTGGTCGACAGAACAGCCGTATTTTTCGATCCGTGGACTCCACTCTACGGTATCTACGGCATTCTGATCCTGTTATTATGGAAACGCCTGCTCAAAAAACCTGCACTGGTGTTTCTGTTGAACACAATCCTGTACTCGGTTCTGGAATACCTGACCAACCTGGGAGCAGAACTGCTGATCGGACGCAGACTTCGGGATTACAGTGAGTTTGTCCTGAACCTGAACGGAAGGATCTATCTCGGCGGCTCTATCGCATTTGCGCTGATCGGCTGTGCCTTCCTGTACTATCTGGCGCCGAAATGGACAGAAAAGTATATGAAGCTCGGACATTCCAGACGGATCTCGCTCTGCTCGCTCCTCTACCTGCTTTTTATCGCAGACATCGTCATTTCCATAGTCATCAGCTGAACCCGGACACAGGACAGTCCGTTACAGTTGATTTTTGCCGAAAAAGATAGTAAACTTTTTGATAAGTTATTTCTTATACAACAAAATGAAATATATAAGACCGCCTGAATCCGGCGGCGGAATGGAGACATTATGAAAAAACGAGTTGTTTTAGCTTTAGGACACCGCGCTCTCGGCACTACGCTGCCGGAGCAGAAAGCAGCCATCGCGCACACGGCAAAATGCATCGCCGATCTGATCGAGGAGGGATACAAGGTTGCCATCACGCACAGTAACGCTCCTCAGGTAGGCATGATCCACACGGCAATGAATGAATTCGCCAAAGCACATCCTGAATATACCGCCTGCCCTATGTCTGTCTGCTCTGCCATGAGCCAGGGATATATCGGCTATGATCTTCAGAACGGCATCCGGGAGGAACTGTTAAACCGCGGCATCTACCGCACAGTCAGCACGATCCTGACTCAGGTGATCGTAGATCCTTATGACGATGCATTCTATACGCCTACAAAAGTACTCGGCCGCTATATGAATGCCCAGGAGGCCAACGAGGAGCGTAAAAAAGGAAACTATGTGATTGAGGAACCCGGGAAAGGATTCCGCCGAGTGGTATCCGCCCCCAATCCTGTAAAGATCGTAGAACTTGACGCAGTCAATGCACTCTTGGACGCCGACCAGGTCGTTATCGCAGCAGGCGGCGGCGGAATACCGGTTATGGAACAGGATAATCATCTTAAAGGTGCCAGCGCCGTTATTGAGAAAGACCTTGCTGCGGGGAAACTGGCCGAGGGAATCAACGCCGATATGCTCATCATCCTTACCAACGTCGAGCAGGTATGCATTAATATGGGGCAGGAAAACGAAGAGCCTCTGGGCGAGATCACCGTCGATCAGGCAAAGACATATATGGAGGAAGGGCACTTCGGCATCTACAATATGTATCCGAAGTTCCGTGCTGCCGTTGAATTTATCGAGCAGAGAGACGGCCGCTGCGCTTACATCACGTCTTTCGACAAAGTGAAGGAAGCCCTGAAAGGAAAAACAGGTACTCTTATCAAATAGAAAACATATGATTTCCATATTTTACAAAAGCCGGAACACTCCGGCTTTTATTTTGTACAATTTTGCAATTGATTTTTATGAATCTCTGATGTAATATATGCATATACTAGATGTAGTTTTCAAAACCACTTGTAAACATAACAACCTGGAGGTGCGTATTATGCAGAATACCGGAACTATAAAAAGCACGATAAATTTAAACAAAACCATCGTCAAAGATCAGCAGGGCAATAAATTTCATATTAAAGAACCCGGCAGCGCGATCACACATTTTATCGGAATGGTGATGGCTATCTTCGCAGCGATTCCGCTTCTGATCAGAGCCGCATATGAGCCGGACCGCATCTATATCGTATCAATGACAATATACGCAGCAAGTCTGATCTTATTATATGCGGCCAGTACGACCTATCATACCTTCGATATCTCTGAAAAGGTAAATACTATATTAAAGAAGATCGATCATATGATGATCTCAGTCCTTATCGCGGGAAGCTATACTCCGGTATGTCTTATCGTACTGAAAGGCCGGCTGGGAATCATCCTCCTCTCAATCGTATGGGCTATCGCAATCGCAGGGATCCTCATCAAAGCATTCTGGGTATACTGTCCGAAATGGGTATCATCCGTACTGTATATCGGAATGGGATGGACTTGTGTACTTGCATTTACCCAGCTGCTGAACAACCTGTCACCCGCAGCGTTCGGATGGCTGCTGGCAGGCGGCATCATCTATACGGTGGGCGGTGTCATTTACGCGCTGAAGCTCCCGCTCTTCAACAGCCGGCATAAAAATTTCGGCAGTCACGAGATTTTCCACCTGTTTGTAATGGGCGGAAGCGCCTGCCATTTCGTAGTAATGTATGCGTTCCTGCTCCCGTGAGCAGCGAGTGCTAAAAGGGCTTCGTATCTGCCGCACCGATATCCGCCGGCAGATACGAAGCCTTTTTTTGATCAGGATCATTCGCAAAGAATTATCTTCTGTTCTTTCTGATATCCCTCCGGGATCTTCTCGGTAATGATCAGGGCGGACTCATACGAGGCGAAAGTAACTGCACTGATATTCCCGAACTTGGTGCTGTCCGCAAGAACGTAACATTTTCTGCACCGGCTCATGGCTGTACGCTTGATCTGGGCTTCCCCTGCATCCGGGGTGGTGAACCCTTCTTTCTTGCTGATACCGTTTGTTCCGAAGAAACCTTTCGTAAAATGGTATCGCTCCAGCGTCTCCATGGCCTGAGCCCCGATCACCGCTTCTGTGGAACTTTTCAGTTCGCCTCCTACAAGAAACACCCGGCTTCCCTGAGCCGCCAGCTTCTGCGCATGTGCTACGGCATTTGTGACAAAAGTGGCTTTCGTCCGTGCCAGTGAATCGATCATGTATCCTGTCGTTGTACCGGCGTCAAGGTAGACGAAATCCGAATCCTCTATCAGGCCTGCCGCCCACCGGGCGATCCGGATCTTTTCCGCTTTCCGGACCTCTACTTTCTGCGCTACCGTAGGCTCCTGCATAACAAAGGAGCCGTCGCTTGTCACGGCTCCTCCGAATACTTTCGTCAGTCTTCCGGCTTTATCCAAAGCCGTAATATCGCGGCGTGCGGTTGATTCGGAAATACCGAGGAGCTCTGTGATCTCTGCTACGGTTATACTCTTCTTCTCTTCCAGCAGAGAGAGTATCTTTTCATATCTCTGTTCTGATAACATAACAACCTCTTTTTATCGTTAGTATTTCCTCTATTGTACGCCATATTTTATGATTCATCCACCTTCTTTTTCAATAATCCAAGCAATGCCGCCGAAACAACCGTTCCGATTACCAAGGCTACAAGATACAGAATCGCGTTGCCCACTACCGGGAATACGAAGATACCTCCGTGAGGCGCCATCAGAGTACAACCGAATGCCATGGACAGCGCGCCTGCTACAGCCGAGCCCGCAATACATGACGGAAGCACATGGATCGGATCAGAAGCTGCAAACGGGATCGCCCCCTCTGTGATGAACGCAAGACCCATGATAAAGTTGGTCGGTCCTGTCTCTCTCTGCTCTTTCGTAAATTTATTTTTAAAGAGCAACGTAGCAAGAGCGATGGCACATGGCGGCGTCATTCCTCCGTTCATGACTGCTGCCATGATATCATAGTTGCCTGCTGCGATAGCTGCTGTTCCGAATACATACGCGGCTTTGTTAAACGGACCTCCCATATCGATGGCCATCATTCCGCCAAGGATCAGGCCGAGCAGGATCTTACTTGTTCCGCCCATGCCGGAAAGCCCTGCATTCAGCGCTGTATTGATGCCTCCCATAATCGGCTCCACGATGAAATTCATTGCAAGACCCATGATCAGGATACCGAAGACAGGATACAGAAGGACCGGCGCGATCTTCTCAAGAGCAGGCGGAAGCTTGCTGCACAGTTTCCGCAGGCCGATAATGATATAACCTGCCGCGAATCCGGCTACAAGAGCTCCAAGGAAACCGGACTTTCCGCCGGATGCGATCATGCCGCCTACAAATCCCACTGCCAGAGCCGGTCTGTCGCCGATCGCCATGGCGATGAAGCCTGCCAGTACCGGAAGCATGAAGCCGAACGCAGTATCGCCGATTCCTTTGAACAGCGCTGCAATCGGAGTAATCGTTCCGAAATCAGCTCTCTGGTCTGCCGGAAGAGAATTCAGATCCACACTCAGTCCGTCGATCAGGAATGCGATGGCGATCAGGATACCGCCTCCGACTACGAACGGAAGCATATGGGATACTCCGTTCATAAGCTGCGTATAAATCTTATGTCCTGCGCCTCCGGACTTGGCGTTTCCCGACGCGGACGCCGTATGTTCGCCTTTTCCGTGATATATCGGCACATTGCCTGATATGGCCTGTTCGATCAGCTGAGGAGCCTTACTGATGCCGTCCGATACCTGACATTCGATCACTTTCTTTCCATCGAAGCGCTCCATCGGAACCTGTGCGTCCGCGGCAACGATGATGCAGTCCGCCTCCCGGATTTCGTCGTCTGTGATCACATTCTTGGCTCCCCCTGAGCCTCTGGTCTCTATCTTAATGAAACAGTTCTTTGCTTTTGCCGCTTTCTCAAGTCCTTCTGCTGCCATATAGGTGTGGGCGATACCGGTGGGGCAGGAAGTAACCGCCAGGATCTTCACCCCGTCTTCAGCTATCTGATTTGTATATGCAAGACGTTCGTCAATATCGCTCTGCTCGTCGTCCGCTTTATCGATGATCTCCAGGAACTCATCTACACTTCCGGCGTTTCTCAGATTATTTGCAAAGTCTTCATCCATCATAAGAACGGAAAGCTTGCTCAGAACGTCCAGATGTACGTTATCCTCTGTATTGGGCGCTGCGATAAGAAACATCAGCGTAACCGGCATACCATCAAGAGCGTCAAACTCTACGCCGTCTCTGATGACCATGGCGGCGAGCCCCGGCTTATCTACTGCATCGCATTTCCCGTGAGGGATTGCGATTCCCTCTCCGATTCCCGTAGTGCTCTCCTCCTCGCGCGCATACACCTGCGCCCGATATGCTTCCCTGTCATTGATCTTCCCGCTCTTTACCATCAGATCGATGATCTGATCCAGGGCCTCACTCTTTGTCTTAGGAGTTCCCGCAAGGGAAATGCTCCTCTTGTCAAGCAAATCTGTAATCCTCATTTTTAAACCTCTCTTTCTCTTTTATGATTTTCCTTATATTCAATGCTTCTTTTACCGCCGTCATACGATCTTATTGTACAGATCCATGATCTCATCCCTCGTAGCCAGATACTCTGAAAATGCACTTGCACTTCCTGATGCAACCCCCATATAGAAGGCGTGTCTGTAATCCTTCTTCTCGATCCACCCCGCAGTAAATCCGGCCACCATAGAGTCTCCGGAGCCCACGGCATTTACGAGAACTCCCTTTGGCGCAGGAGCGTCATATACACTGCCGTCCTCGGCCACCAGCACCGCGCCCTCTCCCGCCATGGAGATAAGAACATTCCTGGCGCCCATTTCCTGCAGTTTCTTCCCATAGGGAATCACCTCTTCCCTGGTCTTTAATTCCACATGGAAAATATCTCCCATCTCATGATTATTCGGTTTGATAAGGAACGGATGATATTTCAGCACCTTCAGGAGCAGATCCCCTGTGGCGTCCACAATAAAAGTGACGCCTTTTCCTTCAAGGCCCTCCAGAATCCGGCTGTAAATATCATCCGGCATAGTAGAGGGTATGCTTCCCGCCAGTACGAGTACATCGCCTTCTCCCAGCACCTCCAGCTTTTCCATAAGCTCTGTAACTTTTTCACTGCTGATATCAGGCCCCATCCCATTGATTTCGGTTCCGTCGATACTTTTCAGCTTGACATTGATACGGGAAATTCCTTCTTCGATCCGGATAAAATCAGACCGGATCCCGATTCTCTCCGCCCTGCGGACGATCTCTGTACCGGTGAAACCGGCTATAAAGCCAAGCGCAGTGCTCTCGATCCCGAGATTTGTCAGGATCGTAGAGACGTTGATCCCTTTGCCGCCCGGAAGGAGCAGCTCTGAACTGGTCCGGTTCGTAAGCCCCAGCTTAAAGTCATCGACAGAGACGATATAATCTAAAGACGGATTAAAAGTAACTGTGTAGATCATTTCGCTTCCTCCATTTCCTTTTATGGTTATATTATACAGTCATATTCAGTCAAAATCAATCAAAATAATTCACATATTTTCTGACCGTTTTTGGTTGAGTTTGCACAAAAAAGCTGACCTGAAAACTGCATCATACTGATACAGCTCTCAGGCCAGCAGCCGTAAATTTATATTTTCACTATTTTTTCATCCACTCTGTATGGGCAGGTTCGGGCCCAAAATTCTTATCTACCAACCGACAGTACTCTTCGTAAGCTTCCACTCCCGAAAAATTGTCTTTCAGGGCTTCTTTGATTCCTTTATAGTACCAGGCCAGTGCGGATTTGCTCTGCATACGGAAACGCTTCCAGAGTCCGTCGCCCTCCACCGGGTAATCCCGGTCAATATCGCGCATATTGGAAAGCTTGTCCGCCAGGCCGATCATCTGCACTTCAATGGGAGCTTCTTTCAGGCGGCTGATCGTCGCTCCTTTTCTCTCTTCCCAGCTCAGCGACTTGTCTTCGCTTTCCTGTGCAACCATATCCGCCACCCGGCCGCCGAATCTAAGTTTTAATATATCCCATGTAATTCCGGTGCAGTCCTCGATCGTATCGTGAAGCACCGCTGCACAGATCACTTCCTCATCTTTGGTCATAGTCGACACGATATCCGCCACTTCGATAGGATGGACAATATAGGGGCGTCTCGTTCCCTTTCGAAACTGCCCTTCATGTGCTTTCGTCGCAAACTCCATTGCGTCATCAATCATGTCATACCCTCCGCAGAGACCTGCTCATCCTGCAGGTCTCCCTGACAGAATGATTTCTTTCCAATATCCAAGTTGTCAAATAAATTTTAACACAGGCAGGAAACAAGTACAATGAATTTTCATATTTTCCCCCATATGGAACTATGGTATAATTATGCCAAGTGCAATCACAACCGTTGAGAGGTGTTGATATGAAAAAAAATGTTCTGATAACAGGATCTTCCAGAGGAATCGGCCGCGCCTGCGCCCTCGCCTTTGCGGACCGAGGTTATCATGTATTTATAAACTGCAGAAATTCCATTGCACAGCTTGACGCAGCAGCCCGGGATATCAGATCTTCCGGCGGAACCTGTACCGTGCTTCCCGGAGATGTGAGCAATCCGGATGTTGTTCGTTCCATATTCAGAACGGTCTCCTCTGAATGCGGAGGTCTCGATGTACTCGTCAATAATGCCGGCCGGGCATATTTCGGTCTGATCACTGACATGTCGGATGAAGACTGGCGGGAAGTCATCGATACAGATCTTTCTTCTGCCTTCTACTGCTGCCGGGAAGCAATTCCCTATATGGTTTCCCGGAAAAGGGGTAAGATCATCAATATTTCTTCCATGTGGGGAACCGCAGGTGCATCCTGCGAGGCTGCCTATTCAGCCGCAAAAGCCGGAATCCATGGACTGACGAAAGCTCTGGCGAAAGAACTGGCTCCCAGCAATATCCAGGTAAATGCCCTTGCATGCGGAGTGATCGACACAGAGATGAACGGTCATCTGACTTTGGAAGAGCGCGCCGCTCTGGAAGAAGAGATTCCGGCAGGACGATATGGTACTCCGCAGGAGGCTGCCGCCATGATTCTCCTTCTGTCAGAAAGCCCTTCTTACCTGACCGGACAAATCATAGGCCTTGACGGAGGAATTCTGTAAAGCCACTGTCATCGCCACACGATATCCGCCTTTTTTCTCGGTGCCGTCCTTTTGTATGTAACCGCGGGATATCCGATAAGCATACAGCAGGACAGCGATCGTTCCGGTATTCCGAGCCATTCTCTTAGTTTCAGGGATGCACTGATGATTCTCTGGATATATCCGCTGTACAGTACTCCGGCTCCTTCCGCCACCGCCATATTTTCCATATTTGCTGCGGCAAGTCCGCCGTCAAGCGGATTTTCCGAAGCGATCAGTATGCATGCCGGAGCATTGAAAAACAGCGGATCATCAGATGGGTCGTTTTTCCATTTTCTGTACATGAATTTGAAAAGCATTGCATAATGGGGCAATTCTTTTTTCATCTGCTCTGTCAGTTCCGGAACTGTTTCCCACAACTTTTCTTTAAATTCTCCCAATTCATTCTGTAATACAATAAAACGGCACTCCTGCCTGTTTTTAGCAGTCGGCGTATATCTTCCCGCCTGCAGGATTCTCTCCATCTTCTCCCTTTCAAGCGGCTGTTCCTTATAATTACGTATACTTCTGCGAAACTTTACCGCACGGAGAAACTGTTCCGGATTTACTGTAAATGTATTTTCATCAAATGTTTCGATATCGTCCATATCATATTCCGGGATCGACACCGCTTTCCTCGGACAGACCGCCACGCAATGTCCGCACTGGATACATTCCGGCGCATAGACAGCCTTTTTCTCTTCAATCTTTATCTTTCCGGCAGGGCAGTCTTTCACACACAGACCGCAGCCGATACATTTTTCTCTGTCAATTACGATCATTTTTTTAACCTTTCCTGCTCTCCACACATCTTTCCGATGTGCGGTGCGGCGTTATATTTTACCATAAATGCTCTGAGGCACATATGCTTTTACTGCAATTCCTTCCGGAACATACTCCTCTGAAAGGAGCTGTCCGTAACTGCGGATAAGCTGTATCTTTCCCGCCTCCTGAAAGCTGTACAGACGCTCAATGTAAATCTGATCTCTGCGAAGGATCTCCAGGAGCGCTTTCTTCAGTTCCTCCAGACCCTTTCCTGTTTTTGCAGATGTGGGGATAGAGTAATCCGCCTGAAAATCCCTCTGCCGCCGCTCTGTTTTCATCCGATCCTGTTTATTAAAAAGAGTGATCACAGGACGTCCTTCCACTCCAAGCTGACGAAGTGTTTCATATACCACGTACATCTGCTCGTCCATCTGGGGATTCGATGCGTCTACCACATGTATAATGATATCCGCATACTTTACTTCCTCCAGCGTACTCTTAAAAGCTTCCACCAGATGATGCGGCAGTTTTCTTATAAATCCAACCGTATCCGTAAGCAGTATCTCCTGTGTATTGTCAAGGACCAGGGAACGAGTAGTAGTATCAAGCGTGGAGAACAGCATGGCGTCCTCCAGAATGCCTGCGTCTGTCAGCGCATTTTCGATACTGCTCTTACCTGCGGAAGTATAGCCTACAAGGGCCGCTACCTTCAGCCCTGATTGTCTGCGCTGTGACCTGATCAGTTCTCTATGCTTTTCTACATCTTTCAGATCCCGCTTAAGTCTGCTGATCCGCTCCCGGATCAGCCGTCGGTCCATCTCCAGCTTCTTCTCACCGGGTCCTCTCGTACCGATACCTCCGCCCAGGCGGGAGAGGGATCTGTCCAGCCCCGTCAGACGGGATGCCCGATATCTCAGCTGCGCCAGTTCTACCTGGATCTTTCCTTCTCCTGATACGGCGCGGGCAGCGAAGATATCCAGGATCAGAAGCGTCCGGTCAATGATCTTACAGGAGAGTTCTGCTTCCAGATTGCCCAGCTGGACGCTGGTCAGCTCATCGTCACAAATGATCCCCGTGGCGTCTGTCTCCCAGATCAGATCTTTTAATTCTTCTATTTTTCCTTTCCCGATATAGGTTGCCGGATGGGCAGCCTCCCTTGCCTGGATCAGCCTCCCTGCCACCTCCGCCCCGGCTGTCTTCGCAAGCTCAGCCAGCTCGTCCATAGAGCGTTCTGCAGATTCCCGGTTTCCTGTATCAAGGCCTGCGAGAATAACTTTCTCCGCGATATGTTCTGTCTCATGCATATAGTTTGTCTCCTGACCGGACACCCTATCGTGTCTCTAAAAACTCCGCTTCTCTCTGCATCGCTTCATCATCCGGATAATCATTCAGATATTCCGTTACCTTCTGTTTTGCGCTCTCCCAATCCGCCAAATGCTCGCAGCAGATTATCTCATTATACTTCATCTCCCGGATAAGCCCTGCGTCTGCAGAGTCAGCTCCGTCCGACGTACTGGTAAGCGCGATCCCGGACTGGATATATTCCAACGCTGCAGAGTAGTCTCCCGTCTGCATCGCGCAAATCCCCATCAGATTGTACATCTGTATCGTCTGTTCTGCTCCGTTGTCCGCCGCCTGTCTGAATGCTTCAAGAGCATTTTCATATTCTTCTCTTTCATAATATGTCATACCAAGTCCGCGATAGCCCTCGGCCACATCATTTCTTCTTCCGCTTTCCGTCATATCCTGGAAATCTGCCAACGCTTCCTCGTAATTTCCTGCTTCCAGTGCATCCACACCCGACTGCTGCGGATTTGCACAGCCGGCTGTTCCCGCTGAAAAAGCGCACACCATTATGATCGTGATCCATCTTTTTCTCATTTTTATTCACACTCCCTGTTCCGGATAATGCATCATCCAGAATGAATTCAATAAATTTATAAGCATAACCGCCATATCTGCTATAATGGCATTCTGCATTGTGACAAATCCAAAAAACGCCAGAATGATCAGTACTATCTTCATACCGATTGCAAACACCATATTCTGTTTCACTGACCGCAGAGTTGCCTTCGCGATCCGGATAGCGCTGATGATCCTGGACGGCTCATCTTCCATCAGGATAATATCCGCTGCTTCCAACGCCGCATCAGCGCCCAGTCCGCCCATTGCAATTCCGATATCCGCCAGTGACAGGACAGGCGCATCGTTAATCCCGTCGCCAACGAACGCCAGTTTTTCTCCTTCCATCTGGTTCTCACGGAACTCTTTCAGGAGAGTCACTTTATCCTCAGGCATCAACTCCGAATATACACTCCTGATCCCCAGCGCGGACGCCGCCGCTTCCCCCGCTTTCTCATTATCCCCCGTAAACATGACTGTATCCAGATCTCTTTTGTGCATCCATCTGATCAGTCCGGGAGCGTCTTCCCGTATGATATCGGAGATCAGTATATGACCTGCATATCGACCGTCCACGGCAATATAGACCACTGTTCCCACTTCAGAAACCGGATGATAAAATATTCCCTGCCTGTTCATAAGCCGGGTATTCCCTGCGTAAACTTCCCTTCCGTCTACTATGGCCCGGACTCCGTATCCGGGCTGTTCCTCTATGTCTCCGATCCTTGCTCTGTCTATCTCTTTTCCATACTCTTCCAACAGCGACAGTGCAATGGGATGGCTGGAATAAGACTCGGCCAGAGCCGCCAGCTCAAGCAGCTCTTCCGTTTCCATTTTCCATGGAACGATCTCGCGCACATGGAATACTCCTTCTGTCAGTGTTCCCGTCTTATCAAACACAAAAGTATCCACTTTCGTCAGTTCCTCGAGATAAGTTCCGCTTTTTATAAGTACTCCCTGCCTGGATGCGGAACCGATCCCGCCCAGGAAAGCAAGAGGTATGGATACCATCAGACCGCACGGACACGCAGCCACCAGAAGTATGAGGCCCCTGTATATCCACTCCATCTTCGGCCAGGAAAATACCATCGGCGGCAGGATTGCCGTAAGAAGAGCGAGCAGTATTACCAGAGGAGTATAATACCTCGTAAACTTATCGGCAAAACGTACACTCACAGACTTTTTTTCATTGGCATTCTCCACAAGACGCATGACTCTGGCTGCCGCTGACTCATGATAGAGACGTACCACCCTTGCTTCCAGCACGCCGTTCAGATTAATGCAGCCGCTGTAAAGTCTGTCGCCGATCTTCACCGCTCTTGGCTCTGCCTCTCCGGTGAGGGCCTTCATATCTATCGCACTTGTTCCCGAAACGATAACCGAATCCACCGGAATCCGCTCTCCCGGTCTCAGAACGATCACCTGCTTCAGCTCAAGCTGTTGAGGCGGTACGATCTTGATCTTATTTCCCACTTTGAGATTGGCATATTCCGGCCGGATATCAATAAACTCTGAAATTGATTTCTTTGATCTGCTCAGGGATATCTCCTCGATCAGCTTGCCCACCTGGTAAAACAGCATGGCAGCTACAGCCTCGCTGTGGCGGTCTATGACAAACGCCCCTGCCGTCGCAAGAATCATAAGCAGATTTTCGTCCAGAAACTTCCGACTTACGATTTTCTTAAGCTGTTCCCAGTATGTAGTCAGAGAGAGCGCCGCATAAGCTGCCAGAAACAAAATCGTCTCTCCCGCTTTCGGAATATCCTGATAAAATACGATCGCCAGTGCGGCGATATAGAGTACAAGGCCCGCTCCGATCTCAATCCCTTTTTTCCGCACCTGTTCTGTCATTATTGTATACCTTTGACTTTCTGATAAACTTTTCCCTCCATACAGTATAGCGAAAATGTTTCAATGCATCAACACATTTTCGCGGGCATAGTCTGTACTGTAACAATATTAAGAAATTCTTACAATTTTTAGAATTACATGCTGATTTCGACAAAAAACACATAACATGTGGTAAAATGAATTGAAATTTATCAGAAAGGAGACAACTTATGGAATCAGACATCCTGACACTTTCTATATCTACGCTGAACCTGATCTGGCTCGGACTGTTCATCATACTGATTGTTATCGAACTGTTCACAGTCGGCCTTACTACGATATGGTTCGCCATAGGCTCACTGGCAGCAATGGCCGCCAACACGCTCGGCGGGAATCTCATCATCCAGATTATCGTATTCTTCGCCGTGTCTGTCGTGCTGATGATCTTCACACGCCCATGGGCTGCCCGGCATCTCAACCGTAACCGGTTAAAGACCAACTACGAAAGCAAGATAGGTGAGATCATACAGATCACCGAGCGGGTTGATAATTTAAAACAGACAGGTAAAAGCATCGTTGACGGACAGGAATGGACCGTCCGTTCGCAGAATAACAGCGAGATACTTGAGGAGGGGGATCTGGCAAAGATCATCTCTGTCTCTGGTGTAAAACTGATTGTGAAAAAATATGAGGAGGGTTTATCATGAACATAGCATTTATCGGTATCGGAACAATACTTCTTCTGATCGTTCTGGTTCTGATCGTACTTATCCTGATGTCCTGTGTAAAAATCGTACATCAGGCACAGGCGGTCGTCGTCGAACGACTTGGGGCTTATCTTACGACATGGAACACCGGGCTTCACTTCAAGCTGCCCATTATCGACCGGGTAGCAAGACGGATCGATCTGAAAGAACAGGTAGTAGACTTCCCGCCCCAGCCTGTAATTACAAAGGATAACGTTACCATGCAGATAGACACCGTCATCTTCTACCAGATCACGGATCCGAAGATGTTCTGTTACGGAGTTGCCAATCCGATCGTTGCCATCGAGAATCTGACGGCAACCACGCTGAGAAATATCATCGGAGATCTCGAGCTTGACCAGACACTGACATCCCGCGAGACGATCAACACCAAAATGCGCGCCGAACTGGATCTGGCGACGGATCCGTGGGGTATCAAAGTAAACCGTGTAGAGCTCAAAAATATTATCCCGCCGACTGCGATCCGGGATGCAATGGAAAAACAAATGAAAGCAGAACGTGAGAGACGTGAGGCGATCCTTCGTGCAGAAGGCGAGAAGAAATCTACTATTCTTGTTGCCGAAGGTCAAAAGCAATCTGTTATCCTTGAGGCAGAAGCAGAAAAACAGGCGGCTATTCTTAGAGCGGAAGCGGAAAAAGAAAAGATGATCCGCGAGGCGGAAGGTGAAGCGGAAGCCATCATGAAGGTGCAGCAGGCTACTGCCGATGGTCTGAGATTTTTAAAAGAAGCCGGCGCCGACGATGCAGTTCTTACGCTCAGAAGCCTTGAGGCATTTGAAAAGGCAGCCGACGGCAAAGCGACCAAGATCATCATTCCTTCAGAAATACAAGGAATCGCAGGGCTTGTCAAATCCATCACTGAGGTGTCCGCTGACGATGAGAGTAAGCAGGGGTAACATTCTCGCCTGCCCAGGAGGAGCTGTCGCAATTGAACTGCTCCCCGTCAAGTAGACAATTAAAAAAATAAAAATTGTTTCTGCCACCAGATGTAAAAAGCTGGTGGCAATTTTATGCTACCAACACATACTGTTCGTGTTTTTCAAAAGGAGTTAATACTCCCAGATTTCTTTGTAATCGTTTATGGTTGTAGTATTCGATATAGTCTTCAATCATTTTTACAAGAGCTTCACGACTTGTAAATTTCTTACCATAATAGCGTTCTCGTTTTATAATTCCCCAGAAGCCTTCCATTGGACCGTTATCAATGCACTTGGCAACTCTGGACATGCCTTGTGTCATCCCGGCAGCTTCTAATTTTGCATGAAAAGTACGGCTTGTGTATTGATAACCTCTATCGGAATGACACAATGGATGAGCATTTGGATTCCGTGCAATGGCTTTGTCAAAGGTATCAAACACTAAAGCGTTATTGTTTGAATCACTGATCACATAGGATACAATCCTTCTGTCATAAAGAT
>DWXI01000044.1 GCA_019119265.1 Candidatus Mediterraneibacter intestinigallinarum
ATTGAAGTAATAAGGTCTTACATAGAAAGTCAGGGGGAAAAGGATGAACAGAGCATACAAGTTTCGGATCTATCCGACCAGGAAGCAGGAGATCCTGATACATAAAACCTTTGGCTGCTGCAGGTTTGTCTATAACCACATGCTGGCAGATAAGAAGCAGGCATATGAAGAAACAAAAAAGACGATAAAGATCACCCCTGCGGCTTATAAAAAGGAATATCCCTGGCTGAAAGAGGTCGATTCCCTTGCACTTGCTAATGAACAGCTTCATCTGGAACGTGCATACCGGAAATTCTTCGAGGAATCAAAGATCGGATTTCCAAAGTTCAAGTCTAAACACGGCAGCCGGAAGAGTTATACCACTAATGTAGTGAATGGGAACATCCGGATATCAGAGGGAAAACTGCGCTTACCGAAGGTCCGGACAGTTAAAATCCGTCTGCACAGAGAGATCCCTGCTGGATGGACTTTGAAATCGGTGACAGTTTCCATGGATCCATCGGGTAAATATTATGCCAGCCTTCTGTTTGCGTTTGAATCCTGTGAAAACCAAGCAGGAACCGTCCGGGAGGAGAAGGTGCTGGGTATTGATTATGCAATGCATGGGATGGCAGTCCTTTCTACAGGAGAGAAGTGTGAGAATCCGGGATATTATCGTCAGGCACAGGAAAGGCTGGCCAGGGAACAAAGAAGGCTGTCGCACTGCCGGAAAGGCAGCCGGAACTATCAGAAGCAGAAGCGGAAGGTGGCAAGATGTCATGAAAAGGTCAGAAATCAACGGAAGGATTATCATCACAAGCTCAGCTTCAGACTGGCAGAGGAATACGATGCTGTGGCAGTGGAGGATCTGGATCTGAAAACAATGAGCCGGGGTCTGAACTTCGGGAAAAGCGTCATGGATAATGGGTATGGAAATTTCCTGAATATGCTTTCCTACAAATTAGAACAACGGGGGAAGGTACTCGTAAAGACAGACCGATTCTATCCATCCAGCAAGAAATGCAGCAAATGCGGAAAGGTAAAAGAAACACTGGCATTATCCGAGCGGACTTATCATTGCAGATGTGGAAATCATATGGACAGGGATGTGAACGCGGCGATCAACATCCGGGAAGAAGGAAAGCGATTATTATGTGCATAACAGCGCAGAAAAAGATGCCCGTATCCGAGCGATAAATAAAAAAGAACCGCCGGACTGGCGGGGATAGCCTGTTGATACTTAGCCCATAGGGGGGCTATTGAACAGGAAGCCCTCACTTCAAACCGTCAGGTTAAGTGGTGGGAGCAGGTCACAAGATGTTCCGAATCCGCCATAGAACATGATAAAGACCAATGCAGTGCAGCATATAGTCTCGGCCATTTCATAATTATCAAAAGGAATCTTTACGATCCCTTCACTTCCGAACAGCATTCCGAGAGCGATAAAAATAAGGACTGCGGGGATCCCGAACCGTTTCAGAAAACGATTTGTCAGAATGCACAATACGATTACAGATGAACACAATAAAAGACCTAACGCCATACGCACTACCTCCTGTAAAATAAAAAAGAGAATGGACGCGCTAACTGCGGGCCCATTCCCTCTGTCTAAAAGTATAACATGTTACGGTTGGAAATTTCAAGGACAGACTTCATGTCCGTCTGCCGAATTACTTTCCCGATGCTTTCTCTCTGTCAGCCCGGTACCATCCAGACCGTGCAGGATCAGACGGGTGGCAAGCGGAATCATTTCTTCTATGGGAATCCGTTGTCCGTCTACTTCCCACTGGCGGTATACTACGCCGAGACAGACAGAAAAATATGTGATGATCAGATTACTTTCAAAGCGGTTATATTCCGGGAAACTGTCATATTTGGCAAAAAAACGTTCACGGATCAGATCAGAAGGACTTTTGGCATCCGGGATTTTACTTTTGATCGAAAGAATCTTTTTGTCGACAGGATCGAGGGCTGCCATAAACTGAAAGCTGTGCTGGATGATTTTCTCCGCGTCATCAGGAAAGACTGTCTCGGAGATCATCTGCAGAGCAGGCTCCATAAGTTTGAACTGACAGGCAGCGACCAGATGATCCAGGGAAGGATAATGCAGGTAAAATGTCTTCCGGTTGATCAGAGCTCTTTCCGTGAGTTCTTTGATCGGGATTCTGGAATATTCGTTTTCCGCTATCATCTCGCGAAATGTGTTCTGTATCAGATTTTCATTCTTTATAAATCGCAGATCCTGTTTTGACGTGCGGTCCATCTCTTTCTCCTCTTGTAATTACTTCCTTAACATAAGTTAATACACAGATTTTGCAGAATGTGTATTAAACCACAGGTAAGGATAAGTGCCCATTGTAGGTAAAACGCATTTTTATTATTATAATACCATAGAAAAAAACAATCAACGGGTGGAGATTAATACACCTGTGTGAAATAACTGGAATAACTACTGGAGGTATGAAGATGAAATTTCGTTATATAACAATTGAAAGAGAATACGGAAGCGGAGGAACAAAAATTGCAAGAAAATTGTCCGAGGTTACGGGAGTGCCGTGTTATGGGCAGGAGATTCTGGAGGCTGTTGCGAAAAAGCAGGGGATTCCGGTAGAAAGTATCAATCAGTATGAGGAGAAAGCCACAGGAAGCTTGATTTATGCAATGTTTGTTATGAGTCGTGTACAGACCGGCGATCCCAATATGCTGACAACCGAGGGTAAAGTATTCCTCGATGAGCAGCTGGAGATTCGCCGTCTGGCAATGGAAGGACCGGCGATTTTTCTTGGACACTGTGCCTGTGATGCATTAAAAGATCAGAAAGGCGTTGTAAAGGTATTTATCCATTCCGAGAATGAGGAAGAGGTAAAGAACCGGATTACGAAAGACTACGGGATTGCTCCGACAGAAGCGGAGTCGATCCGCCGATTTTATAACAAGAAGAGAGCAGGATATTTCCGTGCCAATACGGGAAATGACTGGAAAGACCTGAAAAATTATGATGTAGTTCTCGATTCATCAAAACTGGGGATCGAAGGATGCATGAACGTGCTTAAAGGTATTTTCGAATAATAAGATGATATACACAAAGATCCGCAGGATCAGAGTATTGTACTGTCATTCTTTCGACAGACAGCCTGATCCTGCGGATCTTCTTGGGGCGTCGGTTACGCCCATTTGAAGTGATCAGTTCCTGCGCCGATCTCGAAATGATATTTCACAATGCCGAGATCAATCTTCGTGTAGAAACCGAATCCGGCTTTTGCAGAGACATTTTCGTTAAGCGTGAACAGGAATTTCTGCTGGTTCATGGCAGTCGGAGCGAGCAGCGCGGCTTCTGCTCCGGCTCTGAACCAGTCGGGGAGCGGTCTGTCTGCTTTAATTACGGCCTCCACAGGTTTTGACTTGTGAGGAACGCCGTTGGTCTTGCCATATCCGAGGGAGATGACGATGCACAGCTTTTCCCCGCTGTTTACAGTGAAAGCAGTCTTCACTTTGCTGTAAGTCATGGCTGCCCAGCATGTATTTAAACCAAGCTGCTGCGCTTTCAGGACAAGCCGTTCGCCGAAGTATCCGCATTTCTCTTCCAGATCCGGGCCTTTTTTCCCGATCATGGCGATATAGTTCCTGACGCCGCTGAACTTCCCATAGTGGGCCATAAAACTGTCAAATGCTTTCGGCTCGTCTTTTACGAGCTGGATGTTCAGCCCGCTCTCTTTGTTGCACGCTGCAATCTCACTCTCCAGTTCGTCGACAATGCTTTTTTCGAGTGGCCTGTCCTCGTACTGACGAACACTGTGTCTTTCTTTCATTGCTTCTTTTAAATCCATTATGTTTATACACTCCATTCTATTTGTTTTCTTTACGGGCAGGCAGATTCTGCATGATTTCCTTTGCATGGGTAAGCATATGCAGCAGCTGCTCCATTGCTTCCGAGTCCGCATCAAAATAGTAATAATTCTTTGTGCCTTCTTTCGCGAGCTCGGTAAGCTCTCTGTCATAATCTGTCATAATCACATTCCTTTGGTTTATTGGATTAAACCATTGTACCATGGAGATGAAATTTTGCAACATTGGTAAAGAAAATCGAGTTGATTGTAAATTACCAGGACGGATCAGAAACAGGGCACTGTTAAAATGCGTTGACAATTAATCTTACATACATAATAATTAAACAGAAGAAAAGGCAGAGGAGTGGTTTGCGCATGGCAGAGAACAATCAGACGGAGAACAATCAGACAGTGAATAACCGGTATGAGACAGATTCATTGGCCGGAAAACTCCGCTCGTTTGCTATGGAAGAGGGGGAAAATAAAACTACGGTTCCATATCTGAGATCGATACACCGCTTTCCGGACACGTGCTGGCCTTTTCAGAAAAGGGTGATTTTCTTGCAATGTCCGTTGAATTTACCATGAACGACGTAGTCTCGGTAGTGCTCGGGCTGGATGACGGCCTGGCTGAAAAAATACTGGGAGACGGAATCGGCGGTACAGAGGAGCAGGACTGCGAGATCGCAGAGTATGTCGTGTCTGTATTTGAGCAGGAGACAAAATGAAACCTCTGACCGGTATTACATGTAATTACGACCCGAAGGATGAGATCGGAACAATCTCACATATGGGACAGCCGGAACAGCAGTGGATGTTTCTGGCAGAAGATTATATTGCATCGGTTGAAATGGCAGGCGGCATGCCTGTCATTCTTCCTGTCTGCAGGCATTTGGATACTATACTGGAAATGTCGGAATCTTTGGATGGAATGCTTTGCTGTCGGCATCCAGTGGCATCCGGAGATGATGACAGACTCAGAAGAACAGCAAAAAATATTTCAGGCGTTTATCAGTGCCTGTAAAAAAGGAGAGAAAAATGAACACGATATGTACATGTAAAAATACGAAATGTCCGCTTCATCCGGACAACCATGATAAAGGCTGTACGCCCTGTATCAGCAAAAATTTGAAACTGGGTGAGATTCCGAACGGCTTCTTTGATTTTGTGACTGATGATCAGGACAGAATCGAAGATTATTCGCTGAAAGGGTTTGCGAAGTTGGTCACAGAAAAATATTCTTGAACCATGAAGAGCAATACTCCTGGAATCGGATAGGGGAGGATTCCTTCCCCTATCCGATCACCGCGATACCTCGCTCATCTCACGGCATTGCCGTTCAATGACCGTTGCCCGTCGGATGCCCGCTCGTGCAAGCACGGCGGTCGTCCACCGGGCGTATCGCGCAAAAAATCTGCGGTATATCAGGAAACTGATACACCGCAGGAATATTTTTATCTACATATCTTTCTCAAAATCATCAAGTGATCCTGCTTTAGCCGCCAGTCTGATCCACTTATCCAGAATATCGGGATTTGTTTCATCTTTAATTTTTTGCTCTAATGACTCCGGCAGAGGGTTCAGCTCTTTCAACAGATTGATAACTGCGCTGGCTTTGCCTTGGAGCAGACCGCCTTTCCAGGCGTCTTCCCTTTCCTGCTGCATATGTTTTTCCTGATCATACTCAAAGATACTCATTTCTTTCGCCTCCGCTCTGTGTTTCTCAAGAAAATCTTTTAAAACTCCTTCTGTAATACACTCCCGGATCGCATGTTCGACAGCATCGTCAAGTTCCATTTCATCGGCATATTTCCGAATCTTATCTGTATATATGGCATATTCCCGAAGTGTTTTGCAGGCGGCTTTTAACTTCTGATTATATTCTCCGGAAATATTCAGCATGACAGCCTCTAGCTCCAGTTTAGCTCTCCTTTTCCTGTCTTTAGTGTTGTACATATCTGACAGCTTTAATATGTGGCGTTCCGGCATTTCAGCTCTGCCATTGTAAAAGATGACAAATTCCGGCGCCGGTATCCTTACAGTTTTCGATCCATAGAGATTCCTGTCTTTCGTCATTCTTGAGTAGAGATGAGAGATATAGAACAGGAATCGCAGTGGGAGGTTTGGACTGTAGGTGGACTGATGTTCATACAAAGAGAGTCGGCCATCGATCAGAAAAGAAATATCGTTTCTGATTGACATATAGATTGCGTTCTCAAGTGTATTAATCTCCAGAAGTTCCGGATCCGTATAGTGTTTTCCACTCATTGCATTATATAATTCCAGCAGATTATTGCGGTCTTCGAACAGCATGATAAATATGGTTGACTTGTAAGTACGGTTTACGGGTAACATAGTTGATGTGTTTTGATCTGTCATATCGCAGCCTCCTTATAAAAATGTGGAGCAAAGAGACTGCGGCCGGTCTGTCAGCTGGTCTGCCCGTACCGTCAGCCAAAATCTCTCTGCTTGTTAATAGGGAATCAAAAGCATTGAGATTTTCCTGAATGTAATAGAACTTTTGATACGGTATCTGCCGCCTTAGAATAGAACATGCTGAAAATATAATGCTTTGAACATATAGTAGCACAGAAATCGGAACAGAACCAGATAAAGTTTAAGAAATGTTTAGAAAATCCCATCCGGTTGTTTAATCTTGTATGATAATTTCTTTGGCAGATATAAACATCAGAAAAGAAACCGTGGAGGCATATAATGGAAAGAAGATATAATACAGACGATTTATCCGGACTGACAGAAGAGGAGGTGCAGGAACGAAGAGAAAGCTGCGAGGGAAATACTGTCGCAGATCAGATCACCAAGACAAAACCGCAGATCATCAGAGATAATCTTTTTACACTGTTCAATTTTCTTAATTTTTTGATCGCGGCGCTCTTGTTCGCTGTCAGGGCATATTCCAATATGCTCTTCATCGCGATCATTATTCTGAATATCCTGATCGGTATTTTTCAGGAGCTGAAAGCAAAGAAACTGGTAGATGAACTGTCTGTCCTGAACCGCCCCACCGTGCGGGTGCGCCGGGACAATGAAGAACGCAAGATAGCACTAGAGGAGATCGTAAAGGATGATCTGATGGTACTTGCAAGCGGCGACCAGATCTGCTGTGATGCCGTTGTCGTATCGGGTGCGCTGGAAATGAATGAGTCGCTTCTGACAGGGGAAAGCGATGCGGTCGTAAAGGAACCGGGAGCAGAGCTTCTGTCAGGCAGTTTTGTAATATCAGGCAAGGCGTATGCAAGAGTGATCCATGTGGGAGAGGAAAATTATGCCTCCCGGCTTGCAAGTGAAGTAAAGAAAGAAAAAAAGGTGAACTCGGAACTGCTCGGGTCCATGCGCCGGGTGACTCATTTTACAAGTTTTCTGATCATCCCTCTTGGTATTATATTATTTCTGGAGTCGTATCTTTTGAGAAACGCCTCTGTTGAGACAGCGGTCGTATCTTCTTCAGCCGCCCTGCTTGGCATGCTGCCGAAAGGACTTGTACTGCTGATCTCTGTCTCTCTCGCTGCCGGTGTGATCCGGCTGGCAAGGATGAAGATACTTGTGCAGAATATCTATTCGCTGGAGACACTGGCCCACATAGATACGCTCTGTCTGGATAAGACGGGAACGATCACGAACGGCAGGCTGAAAGTGCGGGCGGTACTCCCTTTGACAGAACTCCCGAAAGGAGAAGTGGACGACCTTGTGCAGTCTTATATGGCGGCGAGTGATGACAATAATGCTACATTCCATGCCATGAAAGAACAGGAAGTATCTTTGTAGGCGCGCCGGAGAAACTTCTGGGAACATTTACAGGAAAGTATGCGGACAGGATGGAATATGAGCTTGAGAAAGGCCGGAGAGTGATCGCCGTCGGATATTATGGTGAAAAATGGGAGGACGGTGAGAAACTGCCCCATGGGATCATGCCGCTGTATGGGATCGTTCTTGAGGATACAATTCGGCGAAATGCAGGGAAAACGTTGGATTTCTTCCGGCGTGAAGGCGTAGATGTAAAAGTGATATCCGGCGACCATGTCCGCACAGTTTCTATGATCGCAAAGCGGGCAGGCCTGAGAAGATGGGAGGATGCCATAGACCTTTCTGTGGCAGGAAAAGAGCCGGATTATGATATGCTTTGCAGAGATTACTCTGTATTTGCCAGGGTGACGCCGAAGCAGAAGCAGGAGCTTGTAAAAGCGCTAAAGAGGCAGGGGCATCAGGTAGCTATGACAGGAGACGGCGTTAATGATCTTCTGGCGCTCAGAGAGGCGGACTGTTCTATTGCTGTTGCGGACGGAAGTGACGCCAGCAGACAGATATCTCAGATTGTTCTGCTGGATTCGGATTTTACGAATCTGCCGCAGGTTGTAATGGAAGGGCGGAAAGTTATCCATAACGTAACAAGAACGGCCGGAGTGTTCTTTATCAAGACGATTTATTCGGTACTGGTGTCACTTTTCTGTATGTGTGCGAATATGCCTTTTCCGTTTATACCGATCCAGATTACACTGATCGATGCTTTCATAGAGGCATATCCGTCCTTTGTGACGATCCTGGAATCGGATACGAGAAGGATCAAAGGATCGTTTTTAAAGACAGCGCTCCTGCACGCCATGCCGTTTGGCGTATCGGCGGCGGTGATGATCGCGGTGATCAGTCTGACCGGGTCGTTTCCTGCAATGGAAAACCGCACAGTGATGTATCTGCTGCTTATTATCATTTCGATGACAGCAGTGATAAAGAGCTGCATTCCGTTTACGGGTCTGCGCGCCTTTATCTGTATTACGGCGGCAGCAGGGATCATCGGGGCACTTCTGATCCTGCCGGCACTTTTCGAAGTGAGCGCGGTTACCCCGGCTATGGGAATCTGGATTGCGGTGGGTACGGTCACATCGCTGGCTCTGGCCTTTGCGCTTGACCGTATCAGAGCGAAACTGATACTATAGAGAAAACGTAGATTGGAGAGTGGATCTATGTCTTTAAAAAAGAGGATGTTCCGTTCTAATATGACGATCTTGTGCACAGCGCTGTTTTCGCTTATGTTGATTTTGATTTTTGTCCTTATCCTTTTTGAAGATTCTTTTGAAGGACAGTTCCGTTTGCTCAGTCAGGGGAAAGTGGAAAGACATGCGGTCAGCCTGCTGACCGCAGTGGAAAATGCACATCCGGGAAATACGGCATATCTTGAGTTTATTGCAGAGAAGAACGGATATGAAACTGTTATCATTCAAAATGGCAGAGTGGTCCGCGGCAATGTAGGCGACCAGGCGGAGCACCTGACAGAATTTCTTGAAAACGAGCTTGGCAGTGCGGAACATGGCGGGAAGGAAACAGCGAAACCGGATGATCCGGATACCGACAATGCGAAGATACCTGCGGCTGACGGTAACGCGTCAATTTTTTTCTGGCAGGGAGATACAGTTGTCGCGAAAAATGTGCCGGCAGAAAATATGTATATTGCTGCTGTTTATTACAAGTCGGGAGAAGAACATTCCAGTCTTCAGAACCTCTTTATAACAGTGATACTTGTCATTCTCCTCGTGGGAGCGGCGGCAATTTTCATATTACTTTTCCTGGCGTCTTTTTTCACACATAGGATGAACCGGCTTGTTATGGAACCGGTAGAGAAACTGATGGAAGGCGCGGAGAGAATCGGAGACGGAAACTTAAGTGAGGAAATCGACTATCAGGGAGAAGAAGAATTCGAGCATGTCTGCAGGGCATTTAATGACATGCAGAGAATGATTCTGGAGGATAAAAAGCAGCGGGAGAAGAATGAGCGGGCGAGGACAGACATGGTGACCGGTATTTCCCATGACCTGAGGACGCCGCTTACCTCTATACGCGGCTATATTAAAGGAGTGCTGGACGGGGTGGCGGATACGCCTGAGAAGAAAGAAATGTATCTGCGCACTGCATATGAGTCCACTGGTGAGATGAACAGTCTGTTGCAGAAACTGTTTGATTTCTCACGGATGGAGAGCGGACAGATGCCGTTTCATATGGTACGTGTGGATCTGGCGGAATTTGCGGACGCATATGTAGCACAGAGAGAGGCGGTAACGGATCGGAATAAAGTACAGATGCAGGTGCATCGGGAAACGGAGCAGATGCCGGATGTACTGCTGGATGTGGATCAGGTTCCGAGGATTTTTGATAACCTTCTGGAGAACAGCATCAAGTATGCAAAAGTGTGTCCGGTAAAAATCGATATCCGAATATATGAAAATCTGGAAAAAGGCGTTATCCTGGAATGGAAGGACAACGGCACGGGAGTGCCGGAAGAAAAACTTCCGCATATCTTCGAGCGCTTTTACCGCTGCGATGAGTCGAGAAATGAAAAGGGGAGCGGCGTCGGCCTCTATGTGGTAAAATATATTATGGAATGCCATAAAGGAACAGTGAAGGCGGTAAATGATAACGGACTGAAAATACAGATGTTCTTTCCCTGTGAAGAGAAGAAACGAGGTGACGGAAATGGAACAGATTCTGATTGCGGAAGATGACGAGAAGATCGCCCAGCTTGAAAAGGATTATCTGGAGAGCAGCGGCTACGGAGTTGCAATCATTAAAGAGGGGAAAAAAGTTATTCCTGAATTGATGAAGCATGATTATAATCTGGTACTCCTTGATATTATGCTGCCGGGGTGCAGCGGATATGATATCTGCAGGACCATCCGGGAGGAAATCGATATTCCTATCCTTATGGTGACTGCCCGTGCTGAAGCGGTGGATGTGATCCGGGGGCTCGGGCTTGGAGCGGATGATTATATTACGAAACCTTTTGATCCTTCCCAGCTTGTAGCGCGGGTGCGCTCTCATCTGAAACGGTATGAACGCCTTACGGCAGGGAGAGACAGCGGGAAGAGGCAGACGTCAGAGCCGGAACGGATCGTGGTGGATGATGTGGTGATCGAGCCGAGAACATGGAAAGTATGGAAAAACGGAAACGAACTGAAGCTTCCGAACCGCGAGTTCGAGCTTCTGCGATTCCTGGCAGAGAATCCCAATATTGTCTTTTCCAAGGAAGAACTGTTTGAAAAGATATGGGGTTACGACTATATTTCGGACGCGGCGACTGTATCCGTCCATATCAACCGTCTGAGAGAGAAGATCGAGGACGACGCGAGAAATCCCAAGATCATAGAGACCGTGTGGGGTGCAGGATACCGTCTGAATATGTAAGATGAAAGGCATAGTGCGAGTTAGAAGTTAAGGGAGAAAGAAGGAATGAGGTATGTGGCTTTTCTATGCCATAGGTTCTGCATTTTTGCCGGGGTGACTTCGATCCTGGCAAAATGCGGGATAAGGGAAACGGACTCCACTGTGGCGACGGCAGTGCGCACGGCGGTAGTCCTTATCTTTTCGTGGCTCATGGTGTTCGTATCGGACTCCTTTGGCCAGATCACTTCGATCAGCGGATATACGTTTCTGTTTCTGATCCTGTCGGGCGCGGCCACGGGAGCGTCCTGGCTCTGTTACTTCAAGGCGCTGCAGACAGGAGACGTCAATAAAGTCGTGCCCATCGATAAATCAAGCACGGTCCTTACGATCATACTGGCGCTGATCTTTCTGCATGAGGGAATTTCTCTTTCGAAAGCAGGGCTGTCATCGTTATTGCTGTGGGGATCATGCTGATGATCGAGCGGAAAGATGTGGAGGAAACAAAGAAGACCGGAAGAGGCGGGTGGCTGCTTTATGCAGCGGGCTCGGCTTTCTTCGCCAGTCTGACAGCGATTCTTGGAAAAATCGGAATCTCCGGCGTAGAGTCCAATCTGGGAACAGCTATCCGCACGTGCGTTGTACTTGCTATGGCGTGGGGAATGGTATTTGTTACCGGAAAACAGCGGGAAGTCACGAAGATAGGGAAGAAAGAGATGGGATTCATCTGCCTGTCCGGTGTTGCGACAGGAGCGTCCTGGCTGTGCTATTATCGTGCGCTCCAGGAGGGACCTGCGAGCATTGTGGCGCCTGTCGATAAGCTGAGTGTATTGGTGACAGTTGTGTTCTCGTATTTTGTGTTTGGCGAGAAACTGGGGAAGAAAGAGGCGCTGGGGCTTGCGCTGCTCACTGCCGGTACGGTGGCGATGGCGTTGTTGTGAGGTATCCTCCATGAATCTGTTGGCAGTGAAGTTCTAAACAAGGTTGTTTTATAATAAAAAACTTTAAAAAAT
>DWXI01000045.1 GCA_019119265.1 Candidatus Mediterraneibacter intestinigallinarum
ATGAACGGAAGGTTGATATTTGTTGTTGTTGCGGAAGAAAGCTCTTTCTTTGCCTTCTCTGCTGCTTCTTTCAGTCTCTGGAGAGCCATCTTGTCGCCTGAAAGGTCTACACCCTCTTTTGCCTTGAAGTCCGCCAGCATGTAATCTGTGATCTTCTGGTCGAAGTCATCACCGCCCAGTCTGTTATTTCCGGCTGTTGAAAGGACTTCGATGACGCCGTCGCCGATTTCGATGATAGACACATCAAACGTACCGCCGCCGAGATCGTATACCATGATCTTCTGCTCTTTCTCATTGTCCAGTCCATATGCCAGTGCAGCTGCCGTAGGCTCGTTGATGATACGTTTTACATCAAGACCTGCGATTTTGCCGGCATCCTTTGTAGCCTGACGCTGAGCGTCATTGAAGTATGCGGGAACTGTGATAACAGCCTCTGTTACTTTCTCGCCAAGATATCCTTCTGCATCTGCTTTCAGTTTCTGAAGGATCATTGCGGAAATCTCCTGCGGAGAATATTTCTTTCCGTCAATGTCTACTTTGTAATCTGATCCCATCTCTCTCTTGATCGAAGAAATCGTTCTGTTTGCGTTTGTCACGGCCTGACGTTTTGCAGGCTCACCTACCAGACGCTCGCCTGTCTTTGTGAATGCTACAACTGACGGTGTAGTTCTTGCGCCTTCTGTGTTTGCGATGACTGTCGGCTGACCGCCTTCCATAACAGCCACGCAACTGTTTGTCGTACCAAGGTCAATACCAATTATTTTGCCCATTGTAATGCTCCTCCTTTTAATGATTCATTTTTATATTCTAGTGATCGGAAAATTTCAATTAATTAATAAAGATACAACCTCGCGCTGCTCGGTGTATCGGCTTTCACACTAGGCTCGAAGAAACCTCGCCAAGTGTTCAATGCCAATGTCAATTTGCTACTTTTACCATGCTGTGTCTCACAACACTGTCACGGTACATATAGCCTTTCTGGAATTCCTCGGCGATGATATTCTCGCCGAGCTCCTCATCCTCCACATGCATGACCGCATTATGGAAATCCGGATTGAACTCCTGCCCCACTGCTTCGATCGGTTTTACTCCGATCCCTTCCAGCGTAGTCATAAGCTGTTTGTAGATCTTTTCCATCCCTTCTGCAAAAGGAGTGGCTTTATCTTCCTCAGACACCGAGGATAAACCTCTTTCAAAATTGTCCACGACAGGAAGGATCTTTTCTATGATATCTCTCGCTCCTATCTCGTACATCTGGGATTTTTCTTTCTCCGTACGCTTGCGGAAGTTATCAAACTCTGCCATCTGACGGGTAAGACGATCGGTCAGTTCCTCGATCTTTTCATCCTTTTTGTCTTTCTTGTTCTTCTTTCCGAAAAATTTCTTTTTCTCTGTCTTTGAAGCGCCTTCTTTATCAGACTCTTTTTCTTCGGCGTCTGCGCTTTCAGCACTGTCTGACTCTGAACCGTTTTCCGTTTTATCCTGGATATCTTCATTTTCAGCAGAATCTGTATCAGTCTCTTCAACTTTTTCTTCCATCTCTGCTCCGGCTTCCTCTGCTGCTTTCGCCTTAGCTTCTTCCACAGCTTCCTTCACCATATCTTCTTTGCTCATTTTGTCACTCACCAGCTTTCCACCTTCCTATTCTTTCGGCTTTTTATTATAAATCGCATCCAACTCATTTTGCAGAGTCTTCAGCGTCTTCATGACATGTTCATAATCCATTCGTTTTGGACCGATGATGCCGATGGTTCCTTTCATACCCTCGCCCAGCTCATATGTGGCTGTGACCACACTACAGTCTTTCATGTTCTTTACCGGTGCCTCGTCACCGATGTAAACCTGGATTGAATGATCATCTCCGCTTGCAAGGGTCTCTGTAACAAGATCTTCGAGCTGCTGCTTTTCCTCAAATGCACTAATGATCTCCTGTGCGCTCTGCTTATCACTCAGCTCCGGATATTTAAAAATATTCGTCGTGCCACTCGTGTAGATCTTCATGTCATCTTCTACATGGATGATCTCCGCTACCGCATCCAATACATGCCCGATCACCTCACTGTGGATACCTGCCTGTTCTTTCAGTCTGGCTATCAAGCCAAGTGTGATCTGATCGATCGACATACCGTTGAGCGTCGTATTCAGAAGCATATTCAGCTTCAGCAGGGTCTCATTACTTAATGTTTCACCAACCTCGATGATCTTATTCTTGATCACATTGCCGCCAAGTACGATAACCGCCACAATCTGTTCTTCATCCACCTGAGAGAGCTGGATGAACTTCAACGTATTACGGCTGTTAATCGGAGCCGAAACCATAGTCGCATAATTCGTATTGGAGGCCAGCACCTTTGCCGCCTGCTGCAGCACTTTCTCAACTTTGTCAGCTTTCTCCAGCATCGCGTCCTCGCGCTGTGTGATCTCCTGCTCTTTTTCCTCCATGAGCATATCCACATACAGACGGTATCCCCTGTCGGAAGGAATCCTTCCCGCCGATGTGTGCGGCTGAAAAATGTATCCTAAATCCTCCAGATCAGCCATCTCATTTCGGATCGTAGCGGAACTCAAATTCAGTTCCGTATACTTTGAAAGAGTACGCGAGCCGACCGGTTCACCGGTCTCGAGGTAATTCTGTATGATGGCTTTCAATATAACAAGTTTTCTTTCACTTAATGAACTGTCAACTGCCATTACATTTCCTCCTCTCGCTATTAGCACTCCCTTGTTTTGAGTGCTAACACCTTTCGTATATTAAGATAGCACTCGCCTTTACGTTTGTCAACCATGTTTATGGATTTTTTAAATTTCAGTTCAGCCATCTGTTGTCAGACAGCGGATTTATGCTTGCATAAGAATCCGATGTCTGGCGAACAGATGAACTGAGCGCCTGCTAATGAGTAAAACAGCGGCGGAAGCCGCAGTAAGCACGCCAGTGCGGTTTTACGAATGGCGCGGCTGAACTGTTACTACAGTATAAACTCACTAAATACGTAATTACTCACGTCGGTCCCGCGCTCTGTCAGCCTGACCCGCCCATCCGACACTTCAATAAGCCCCTGTCCTGACATCTTTCTCAACTGCGCCCCGTACACATCAAAGATATCCCTTCCGAATGCTGCAGAAAATTCTTCCATGGATATTCCCTCTGTCTTGCGAAGGCCGAGAAACATAAATTCTTCCATCTGATCTTCCTGTGAAAGATATTCGATTTCTTCACGGATATCCGTCCGGCGGCCCTCACTGCCCGCCAGTCCTGCCATATCTGAAGCAGACTTTCCGTAAAATTTAAGATATTTTTGCATATCCGCCGTATTATGGAACCTGCACTCACTGATCAGTGATGAAGCGCCAAGCCCGAGCCCGAGATATTCTTTCCGTTCCCAGTATCCAAGATTATGCCGGCACTCATACCCTTCTTTCGCATAGTTCGATACTTCATATCTGTGATAACCGTACTCTGCAAGTATCTTTTCGGTGGCTTTATAGATTTCACGCTCGGTATCCTCATCCGGGAGCGGCGGCAGACAGTCTTGTCCGGCTGACAGCGCGCTGCCATGCTTTCTACTGCTCTGTCCTCTTTCTTCCGCGCTTTCTCCATACTGCTCATAAAAAGGCGTTCCTTCTTCCACGATCAGACTGTATGCTGAGATGTGTTCCGGCTTCAGGTCTGCCACTGTCCTCAGAGTCCTCTCCCAGCTCCTGAGCGTCTGCCCGGGAATCGCCGAGATCAGATCTATATTCACGTTTTCAAATCCTGTCCGGCGCACGATCTCCCAGGTTATGAGGAATTGCTCATAAGCGTGGATGCGCCCGAGCATTTTAAGCTCATCATCATTTACGGACTGCAGCCCGATACTCAGCCGGTTCACACCATATTTCTTCCATGCCGCAGCTTTCTCCTCTGTCACGGTTCCCGGATTCACTTCCATGGTGATCTCAGCGTCCTTTTCGATATCAAAACTGTCAAAGAGAGTCCGGAAGATACCACCGATATCATCCGCCTCAAGTACAGACGGCGTACCTCCTCCGAGAAACACCGTGCTCACCTGATAATTTTCATAGTCATCTTTCTGTGTTCGGATTTCTTCTGTCAGGGCGTCTACATAAAGCATCCGCTCCTGCACACCGGCAGGGGCGGACAAAAAATCGCAGTATGCGCATTTCTTCACACAGAATGGAATATGCACATACAGTTCCAAATCTTTTTTAATCATCATCCAGTTTCAGCACACTCATAAACGCTTTCTGCGGAATCTCTACATTTCCCACCTGGCGCATGCGCTTCTTTCCTTCCTTCTGCTTCTCCAGCAGTTTCTTCTTGCGGGAGATGTCTCCGCCATAGCACTTTGCCAATACATCCTTCCTCATTGCTTTCACAGTCTCACGGGCAATGATCTTGCTTCCGATGGCCGCCTGTATCGGAATCTCAAAGAGCTGTCTCGGGATCTCGCTTTTAAGCTTCTCACACATACGCCTTCCTCTGTCGTAGGCGCTTCCTGCAAATACAATAAAGGAAAGGGCATCCACTTCTTCTTTATTAATAAGGATGTCCAGTTTTACAAGTTCGGATCTCTGGTATCCCATCATCTCATAATCAAAGGAGGCATATCCTCTTGATCTGGATTTCAGCGCGTCAAAGAAATCGTAGATGATCTCGTTGAGGGGTAGATGATAATGGAGCACAGCGCGCTTCTCCTCGATATATTCCATGCTCTGGTAAATGCCGCGGCGTTCCTGACACAGATCCATAATTGCACCGATATATTCTGAGGTAACCATAATTTCCGCTTTTACCATCGGCTCTTCCATATAATCAATCTCAGACGGATCCGGCATATTTGTCGGATTGGTCAGATCGATAACTTCCCCGCTTGTCTTATGGATCTTATAGATAACGCTTGGTGCCGTCGTCACAAGATCCAGATTATACTCCCTTTCCAGACGCTCCTGGATGATTTCCAGATGCAGCAGTCCAAGGAAACCACAGCGAAATCCAAAGCCAAGGGCAACTGATGTCTCCGCCTCAAACTGGAGCGCTGCATCATTAAGCTGGAGCTTCTCAAGCGCGTCTCTTAAATCCGGATATTTCGCGCCGTCTGCGGGATAGAGCCCGCAGTAAACCATAGGATTTACCTTTTTATATCCCGGAAGCGGTTCCGCGCACGGATGATCCGCGTTGGTAATCGTATCGCCGACACGTGTCTCTTTTACATTTTTCAGGCTTGCCGTGATGTATCCTACCATACCTGCAGTCAGTTCATCACAGGGGATAAACTGTCCGGCGCCGAATGTTCCAACTTCCACAACATCCGCTTTTGCTCCGGTGGCCATCATAAGCATGGGGGTTCCTTTTTTCACAGTTCCCTCTTTGATCCGGCAGAATACAATGACGCCTTTATAAGAGTCATATTTTGAATCAAAGATCAAAGCTTTAAGCGGCGCGTCCGGGTCTCCTGTCGGAGCCGGAATCTTCGTTACGATCTGCTCTAACACTTCATGCACATTCTGTCCGGTCTTCGCTGAAATGAGCGGTGCATCCTCCGCATCAATGCCGATCACATCCTCAATCTCCTCTTTCACCCTCACCGGATCTGCACTGGGCAGATCAATCTTATTTATGACCGGCATCACATCCAGATCGTGGTCCAGCGCCAGGTATACGTTTGCCAGCGTCTGCGCTTCCACCCCCTGCGCCGCATCCACCACCAGAATCGCCCCGTCACAGGCCGCGAGGCTTCGGGATACCTCGTAATTAAAATCTACGTGGCCCGGGGTGTCGATCAGGTTGAACATATACTCTTCTCCGTCATCAGCTTTGTAGATGGTACGAACCGCCTGCGCCTTGATCGTGATCCCTCTTTCCCGCTCCAGTTCCATATTATCAAGAACCTGCGCCTGCATCTCACGACTCGTAAGCAGACCTGTCATCTCAATGATACGGTCCGCCAAAGTGGACTTTCCGTGATCAATATGAGCGATAATACAAAAATTTCTGATTTTACTCTGATCTATTACTGACAATTTCATTCCTCCATTTTCTATCCTGCAGCGGTCCGCCCATCCGGTCGGGGCCGGACTGCGCGCATCATATTTAAGCCGACTGCTTTACAATAAACAATTCCACCGCAAGACTGTCTGACATAAACCCGGTCTTGACTCTCTGTTCAAGATCTGCGCTCTCTTCCATGACTTTTCTCAGTTCACCCGGCTGAAATTTTTTCGCCAGATCCATATATTTTCCCGCAACAAACGGGTGCAGTCCTGCTTTGGAAGCAATATCCTTTCTGCCATACCCCTGTCTTGAAAGTTCCTTTACGTGGAACAGATCCCTGTACTCTTTGGACATGAGCGCGAGAATGCGCATAGGCGACTCCTTGAGTGCAAGCAGGTCATAGTACAGATCAAGGGCTTTTCTCTGATCCTTTGCCGCCACTGCATTGACCATATCGAAAATGTGATTCGTGATCTGTGTTACACAGACAGCGTCCACATCTTTCCGTGTAACCACCTCACGATCAAGGCAGTAACAGAACAGCTTCTCCAGCTCCTTTGTGATATTCTCCATATCCGTGCCTACTTTGTTCAGGAAATAGGCAATATCCGGCTGTGACATCTCCTTTTTTTCCTTCCGAACCAGTCCGGAGACCCATTTTCGCAGCGTATTCTCGTCCTGAGCGCCAAGTTCAACAATATGCCCCTTTGCTTTCACGGCTTTATACATCCTGCTGCGTTTATCCACCTCATTTTCTACAAAAATGAAATAGGTCGTCTGCGGTATGCCTCCACTGATATAATCCGCCAGATCATTCCCCCCGGTCTTAAAAAAACCGGTGTCTTCAAATACGATCAGCCGGCGCTCTGAAAAGAACGGAAGCGTCTCCGCCAGATCAATGATCTCTTTGACATCTGTCTTCTTCCCTTCGTAACAGGAATAGTTCATCGTATCCCCTTCCGGAACCATTGCCTTGATAAACCGTTCCTTATACTGCTTCTTCAGATAATCCTCCTGACCGTACAGAAGATAGATCTGTTTAAATTGTCCTGTTTTTAAATCTTCATTCAGACTTTTCATAACTCTTGTATTATAAAGGAAACTCTCCCATTTTGACAAGAGGTTTATGAACTGTCACTCTCCCATAAAGCCTCGTATCGTCATCCTCCCGCCATCGCTTCGTATCACAATCGCTCCATTGTCCTGTGTTGAATAGACTGTACAGCCGGAATCGTTAAGTCTCTGCAGAGTCTCCGCGTGAGGATGTCCATACCTGTTGTCCAGTCCTGCTGAGATGACAGCATACTCCGGCGCTGTGATCTGCAGAAACTTCTCCGTACCGGAATTCTTTGATCCGTGATGGGCGGCTTTGAGGACGTCATAATCCCTCATCAGTCCGGAGCTGATCAGATTTTCTTCCCCACCGCCTTCCACATCACCGGTAAACAGCATATCAAACTCTCCAAAAGACAGTTCCAGAACAAGAGATGTCTCATTGCCCGGCTCCACTTCTAACCCACTCCCCGGCCCTATACAGGTAAGTATCATCCCTTTCTCCTTTCCTGCCGCGCCTGTTGTGATCTTATCTCCCTGATCCATGACAGAGACTCTGCTTCCATTCTTCATGGCAGTCTTCGCAAGCGCGATAAGTTTTTCGTCATGATATTCCGAAGGCGGCATAACCAGATTCAGGATCTTCACCCCGAACATCTGATTTTCCAGCATCTCGCTTACTCCACTGATATGGTCGTCATCTCCGTGGGTCACAAATACATAGTCAAGCGTATCCACTCCCTGTGAAAGGAAATACGGCTCCAGACGGTATGTTCCCACAGAAGAAACATCGCTGCTTCCGCCATCGATCAAACAGTTGACGGAAGCGTGCCTTATATGGATCCCATCACCCTGCCCCACATCCAGTACTGCGACCTGCGCTTCATCCGGAAGCTGAAATCCGATTCTGCAGTTCAAGGCCATGACCACTGCAAATACAATCGCCGTGCAGCCCGGTATCCTGCACAATTTTTTCCATTTTAGTGCCCGACAGCTTAAACGTTCCCCTCTTTGTTCTTCCTTTTTCTTTTGCCCGGAAAAATATCCATAACAAAGATAAATCACCAGCAGCACCATATAATAAATCAGAAGCCAGGATTTCTCCGGTTTTCCCGCTATAAACCTGGACCAGGGCAAAATACCTGCACCTGCACAGACGACGTCATACCCCCACAGCACCATGCGACAAATCTGAAGCACGACACCGCCGACTGCATCAGACAAAGCAGCCAGTATGGAACCGATCATCCCCGCTCCCATTGCAACCGGCATAGCAGGGATCACGATCAAATTCAGAAAAACAGAATACGGAGGGATTTCAAAATAAAAATACAACAGCGGACCAAGCAGCAGAACATTAACCGCAACACTCGTACTCAGTCCATTCAGGCACCACAGAAGAAGAGAACGCCCCTTTCCTTTCAGCCATCTCATCCGACTTCTGTCTGTCACCCCACACTTTTTCTGTCCGGCTCCGGCATACGTGTATCCAAACATATCCAAAAACACAGGCCCAAACAGAGCTATGCCCAGGATGGCTCCGTAGGAAAGCTGAAACCCGGCGTCTGTCAGATACAAAGGCTGATGGTAACACAGAATTGCAGCGGACAAAAACAGACTTGTCAGCAGGTCATAATCTCTTCCGGTAATCTCCGCTCCTATCCTTACGATGAACATAATCAGTGCACGCAGGCTTGAAACGCCTGCTCCGATCATCAGACTGTAAAAAATCAAAAGCAGGCCTCCGGTAATCCCCGAAACGGCAAATCCGCAGCCTGCTTTTCGGAACAGATTATAGATACCCATCCCGAGGAAAGTCATGTGCAGCCCGGAGATGGCCAACAAATGGCTGATCCCGCATTTCTGATAGATTGTCTTCATCTCATGATCCAGTCCGCTCTTCTCTCCAATAAGGACCGCGCTCATAGTTCCTCCGTAATATTCTCCCAGATGTCTGATAAGCAAGTCGTTCCATTTACCTCTGAATTCTGCCAGAAACTGACGAACAGGATCTATCTCATACGACTGTATACTGACTTGGTCAGCCCATACAAGTACATGAATCCCCTGTCTCAGATAATATGCTTTCTGGTCAAAATTGCCCGGATTCCGGGCGTTCTCGAAGCTCTCCGCTTCGCCGCCTATCTTGAGCCGGTTCCCGATCCTGACTTTTGTAGATTGTTCAGTTTTATTTTTGGAAATATAAATAAGGACATCAGACTCTTTGATAATCTGATCTGCAACAGATGCAATGTTGTCTTTCAGAAAGACAGCCATTACCTTTTTCTTCTCTTCGATTTTATATACAGTTCCCGCAAGTTCAACCCGCTTTCCATAAGAAAGCGCCTTTTCCAGTGCAGAGGGTTCCATTTCCTCCACACCGAAAAAGAGTACCCTTATGCTCTGTATCACAAGAAATAAAATACATATCGCGCAAAGCGGACGTTTTCTCATTCATTTTCTTCTTCGGCTGCAACAAGATCCATATCCGCTTCCAGAGGCTGAGACAGATCTACAGTCTCCATATACGAAGCGTTTGTTTCCCCATTGATGGTGATCTGCACACGCGTGGCCCCTGTTCCCTCAACCAGAGAATCCACAATGGAGTATACAGTAAGTTCCGGAAGGATATCATATGCTCCTGTCAGGAAGGTACTGTCAAAATTTACATAACATATTTTATCTTTCGTAGTCACACTCAGCAGATTTGTGTCCGGATTGATCGTCGGGTAAACCCCCGTTTCAGAAGGCCCCTGCATCAGTTTTTCTACGATCAGCTTATCCTTGGATATATTACTGCTGTATCTGACGTCTGTTTGCTGCTCAACAAGCCTGTCTCCGCTCTCATTTGCAAAATACAGTGTAATCGTATCTGTCTGATATGCGCTCGGTGAAGATCCGGTATTCTCCACAAAATCGTCGTCGTTCATCAGCCCCACAGGAACACCCTTTCCATCTGTCAAAGGGTTGCCGTCCACTGTAAAAGAAACCGCATTTATCCCGTCAATCCTCACCAAAGACTGTACTACTGCAGCACGCATGAGTTTTTCCCGGATATTCCCCACGTCAAGATATTCCTCGCTGAAATCCACTTCCAGAATACCGCCCGTCAATTCACAGTTCTGTACCTTCACTTCTTCCGGAATAGGATTGACATATTCAATATCTTCGGCCGGCGTACCCAGTTCCTCAAGCACTGCCTGCGCCAGCTCAAGAGTCTGCCCGCCCGGCAGCTCGCATGCCACTTTGACAAGTCCTGTCTGCTCTTCATTCAGACAGTACACCACCGAATCACCCTCGCCAATCTCGCCGTCTCTTCCGCATGCCATAAGGAAAGCCGCCATACAAAGAGTCACGGCGAAAGCAGTCTTTTTTCTCTTCATTTTCCTCACGCTCCTATACTGCCACATAAATCAGAGGAATCCGGACGGTAAAAGTCGTTCCCTCTCCTTCATTGCTGTAAACCTTAATCGCACCCCGATGAGCGATAACCGCGTTCCTTGCGATTGCGAGCCCCAGGCCTGTTCCGCCGATCTCCCTGGAATGAGACTTGTCCACCCGATAAAAACGTTCAAAGATATGGGGCTGATCCGCCTCCGGAATACCGATTCCCGAATCCTCTACCTTGATGTAGAAATATTTATGATCCGCATTCAGAGACACATGCACCCAGCCGTTATCGTGATTGTATTTGATCGCATTTTCCACAAGATTTGATATGGCAAGAGTAAATTTCATCTCATCAATCTCGGCTGTCACAGGGCGGAAACTTTCCATTACCATCTCCACGTTCTTTTTCTCTGCGATCGGACGGAGACGCTTCAGCGTCTGCTCCAGCAGATCATTGATGTTTACTGTCTGTATATTTATATTCTGACCGGTCTTATCCATCTTTACGAGAGAAAGCAAGTCTGTAATAATCTGATTTTCCCTGTCGATCTCTTTCGCTATATCCTGCATGAATTCCTGATACATCTCTACCGGAGCCTCTTTCATCTCAAGAAGAGAATCCGCCAGCACTTTCATGGACGTCATGGGCGTCTTTAATTCATGCGAGACATTTGAGACAAATTCTTCCCTGGACTCATCCAGAAGTTTCAGCCTGCCCAACATCTTATTGAAAGCTTCACTAAGCTGTTTCGTCTCTGTAAAAGTATCCACATGAAGCACGTCGTCCGTATATCCTTCCGTCACACTCTCAATTGCCCTTGTAATCCTGTGTATGGGACGCACCATCCGGTCTGCGAAAAATACGCTGAACACAGTCAGAAGGATCAGGATAATCCCTACGACCACGCCGCCATGGGTGTATAATATCTGCATGGTCGCCTCTATATTATCCGTGGAAACGCTTGCCAGCATGACTCCTGTAATTTCATTATCCACCCCCATGATCGGGGATGTTACCTCGATGTAATTGTTTCTCCGGTCATACTGATTCGTCGTCTCCCCCTGCATACAGCGAATCACATTTTCTGACACATCTGTCTTTCCCTCATCGAGACTGTATGTATCTTTAACCACTTTCAGATCCCTGTCAATGATCATAACCCGGCCATTATAAATATTTGTAAGCTGTGTGAGATTTGCATTGATCACTTCTGAAGATGTATCCGTGAGATAGTTGTAATTGCCAAGCTGGTTGCACAGAATAGTACACTGATTTTGTATCTCGGCAGTCCTCAACTCCACCGCCCGGAACTCATAAAACTTAACAATACCGAACAGCGCGCCAAGGCAGGGCACCAGCCCTGCCAGCACAAATACCACAATAATGCGGACCCGCATATTTTTAAAGAATTTATCCTTTAATCTGAAATGACTCTTAGCCCTGGAAATAATAACCCACTCCCCACTTTGTATGTACAAATTTCGGTTCACTCGGGTTAAGTTCGATCTTCTCCCTCAACCGTCTGATATGTACATCCACTGTTCTTGCATCCCCCGGATAATCATAACCCCACACAAGATTCAGAAGATTTTCCCTGCTGTACACTTTATTGGGATTCGTCGCAAGCAGCTCCAGAACATCGAACTCTTTCGCCGTCAGATTGATCTCTCGTTCCCCGATAAATACACGTCTGCTCTCGCAGTCTATTTTCATATTTCCTTTGATAAGGACCGGGCTGCCGGCCGGTTCTTTCCTCTTGGATGTCCTGCGCATGATTGCTTTGATCCTGGCTTTTACTTCAAGTATATTAAACGGTTTGGTGATATAATCGTCCGCTCCGTATTCAAGTCCAAGGATCTTGTCCATATCTTCGCTCTTGGCTGTCAGCATAACGATCGGCATATCCGAAAATTCCCGTATCTGCTGACACACTTCAAACCCATCGATCTTCGGCAGCATCACATCGAGAAGCACCAGATCATATTCACACTTTCTGGCGCACTCCAGCGCCTCTTCCCCGTCATACGCACAGTCTACTTCCATACCTTCCTGTTCAAGACTGAAACGAATGCCTTTCACGATCAGCTTTTCATCATCTACAACCAAAATTTTCTTACTCATACTCCACTTTCACGACTCCTGTGTCAAATTGTTATATCATCTTTTATTTTGTTAAATACGCCTTCCTTGATTCCCTCAATCTGCATCAGCTCTTCAATGCTCTTGAACCTGCCGTTTTCCTCCCTGTACTTCAGAATGCTCGCAGCCTTTGCTTCTCCGATCCCGGTCAGGGTCATGAGTTCCTCTTCTCCAGCTGTATTTATATTTACTTTTTTGCTATCCGTACCTCTGGTCACTGCATTTTCTCCAACCCCTGCGCCCTGCGCGGCTTCGTCTTCCGTCGGCACATAAATCTGTTCCCCGTCTTCTATGACTCTGGCCTGATTAACGACATCCGGCGCTGCATGTTCTGTAATCCCCCCGGCAGACTGTATCGCCTCATACACCCGGGCGTCTTTGTCCAGTTCATATACGCCCGGCTTATTAACAGCTCCGCACACATATACGAAAACTGTAGCATCCCCCGTGTTCTCCAAAACTTCACCGTCCGTCTGTTCCGCATCCGACTGTGCTTCTTTCATCTTCGTTTCCCCTGACAGTTGCAGCTCTTCGATGCCATTTTCATCTGCATCTTTTTCACTGCATCCCACAAGAAAGGAAAACACTGTCACCA
>DWXI01000046.1 GCA_019119265.1 Candidatus Mediterraneibacter intestinigallinarum
TGCATTGATCAGCTGGAAGGAAATGAAAAGCCGGAGAGGGAGACTTAGGAAAGTTTATCTATCCTTTAGTATCTGGATGGGATATAATAAAACCAAAGGAAGGAGGCGGCCTTATGGGTATCTTTATTACATGGTAATGGCAAGGTGTATCTTTGTTATTACGCCTTGCTAATCAATCAAAAAAGAAATGATTAGGAGGCTAAGAATGTCATATTTTAACTATCAATCAAAAAAGATATTTTACAAGGAAATCGGATCGGGAAAACCTCTTGTTATGTTACATGGCGACACGGCTTCATCTGTTATGTTTGAGTTCTTATTACCTTTGTATCAAGAAAACTTTCGAATTATCTTGATTGACTTTTTAGGAAATGGGAAATCAGACAGAATTGAAGAATTTCCAGAAAACCTCTGGATAACACAGGCTGAACAAGTGATTGCACTTATTGAATATTCGAAAATTCAGAAAGTCAATCTCTTAGGAACTAGTGGTGGAGCTTGGGTTGCAATCAATACAGCATTAAAGCGTCCCGACCTTATTAATAAAATTATTGCCGATAGTTTTGACGGCAGAACTTTACATAAAAACTTTGCGGAAAATCTATTACAAGAAAGAGAATCTGCTAAACATGATATTCATGCAAAGCAATTCTATGAATGGTGTCAAGGTGAAGATTGGGAAACTGTCGTAGACCTTAATACACAGGCACTTACAAAATGTGCCGTAAATCAAATACCTTTATTCTGCAAGCCATTAGAAACTTTAAGCCCCCCTATTCTTTTTATGGGAAGTTTAGAGGATGAAATGTGTCGCAAGAATCTGGTGGAAGAATACACAGATATGAATCGGCTCGTACAAAACGGCACAATACATATTTTTGAAACAGGTGGACATCCAGCTATTATGACAAATGCTGAACTTTCTGCCAAAGTAATTACCGAATATCTCACCAGCTAGATTTTACAATTATCCGGTAATTATATGTAGGTAGGTGGTTATTTGAAAAAATGTTAATTGTTGAATTTACTGACACGAAGAGCGGCTGTATCAACAGACAGTGGAATAGCTTTCTACAAATTTTCAATACCCCTACCTACTAAAAAAAGCAACAACGATTTTACACTGAATCTATATATAGTATCTACACCACAAAAACAGAAATATTATTGCTATCTCCCACTTTTCTAAATATATAAATTTTACAATCTTCGGCGAATCTGCACGCCTACCTCTCAGGCTCTATGTATCCGCCCGCATCCGCAGGTGGATTCTTTAATACATCACACCCCCATATCCATAAATTGTGCTATCCCCCGTCGCATACCTTCCTCTCTGAACCTTATTACTGCTGTTCCCCTCTATGGTGTTGATAAACCCATCCTCCACGTTTACCACGATCCCCACATGGTCGATACTTCCATCATTCCCCCAATCAAAGAAAATCAGATCTCCCTCTGCCGGAGTGTAACTGCTGTCCATGAACTGCCCTCTTGCCTGAAACCATTCCACACCAGCCGAACAAAGAGAAAACTTCGGGATTACTCCTGCGTCAATGTATCCGCACTGATCCGCACACCATGACACAAAGCAGGCACACCACGGCTGGTATTCCTCAAATCCATACCATCTCCAGTATATTTCTCCGCCGCTGTTTCCCTCCTGTGATAGTGCCACTTCCACCAGATCGCCGCTCCCGCCAGTAGAGATCAGCCTGCCGTAAGGATAATACCGCAGGACGTGCGCAACGTACTGTTTATCTCCATAACTGCTCCAGCCCAACTGTGCCGCCATCATATCAGAAAAGTCGCTGGCATTGGTCGCACTGTACCCGCCGTAATTTTCTTTCGCCCACGTGATATATCCATTCCCGTAATTATATCCTTGTATCGCCAGTTTGATATGCTCCATGTCAATCGGACTTTCCACCTCTGCTTCAGCAAGACAGGATGCAAGGTACTGAATTCCCACATTGATCGAATATTCCGGATCAGTAATTCCGCCCGGCGTGTTGGCGTATTCCGTGTTATACGGACACTCTGATGCCTGCATAGGATCATTCCCACGTCCGCCGCTCTCCTGCATCATGACCGCTTTGATCAACTCCACGTAGTCACCGATCCCGTGTTCATTGGCATACTGCCGGATTAGCGGATCATACGCCTCTACTTCTTCGCTGACTGGAGTATAGGTCTCTGAATTACTTCCCAAGAGGCTCAGTGCCGCGCCCAAAAGGATCACCACAATCAGAATCACCAGCACCACCCACCCTCCTGCAGCAATGGCGCTGATCAGAGCTTTGGTTGCGGCAATCGCCGCTTTCGCTGCCGCGGCTGTTGCTTTCGCCGCTGCTTTTGCCGTCACGATTGCCGTTTTTGCACTGATCCGTGCGGCATAAGCCGCCCTTTGTGCTGTGATCACGGACGTCCGAGCCGCCATCTGGACTGCCTTCGCGGTCTGCGCAGTCGTTTTTGTCGCTGCCCGTGAACTGTTCGCCGCAGTTTTCACGGCTTTCCCGCCAGCTTTGATACTCTGTGCGCCTCCGGTTTTGATAGAACCGGCAGTCCTCTGCAGCGTCCTTACGGTCTGTGCGCTCCGATTCCGCGTCTTTACACTCTGTCGGATGGTACTGTTGGTCCCCTGTGCCTGACTCCGGACAGATCTTTTCAGGCGGGTGTTTTCTTTCACAGACTGAACCCCGTCTTTTACTCTGCGCCCGATCTTTCCGCCCTGCCGGATCGCCTGTTTTCCTCCACGGTAGGCAAGAGATTCAGCGGTATGTGAAATCCGATCCTGTGCATAAGCTACGGATTCGGAACTGCCCTGATTCTGAACCGGCGTCTGCCCGGTCTGCTCTTTGATACGGACAAATCCCTGTTTCATATGCTCCGCCGCTGTCAGCCCCCGATCCAGCACTTTCACATCACGCCTCACCTGCCGTACTTTTATATCCCTGCTCATTTCATTTTCCTACCGCTCTATCGGATTATTTCTATGAACTCCCGGACTGTTAGCACGGCTGCGGGGAAGATCCCGGCAGTAATCCGGATACCGCAGTCGGATTGCCTCGAAAAAGTAAGGTGCATACCCGCAATCGAACAGTTCATACGGAGAATACATTCTCTCTTGCCCCTTTTCCACATATCCCTCCATCAGATTAAAGGCAAGCCGTGTCAGCCGGATTGTTCCGCCTGTCTGCCACCCATCATGTAATCCATCTGTCTTGATCCGGTCTCTCTGAAAATCAAACAGCCGATCAATGTTCGTTCTGGCACTTTCAGAAATTCCCACACAATAGAAAAAGGACTGATGGTTACAGTCCTTGTATCTGCTCCTCTCTAACATCTCCTGAAAAAATTGTTTGTGTTCCTTTGAACGAAAACGTAATTCACTCATCTGTCTTTCCTCCATTTTCTTCTTTTGTACTTGCTGCATTGTGCCATGTTCCATCAAAATCTTCCGGTTTGGTGGACATCAGTTTATAGATTTCTGTTCCCCTGCCCATCTGGTTTTGGAATGGGACGAGCGCTTTCCCGATCTTGGCAAGACCGTCTCCTGCATTAGCATTTGTGATATATTTCAACTGATCCTCGAAGATATGCATAAGCTCCGCGAGCTGTTCCCGGTCTGACGCAGACTGATTCAGCATGATCACAAACTCGGAGTTGGATAACATCGTTCTTGCTTTCAGAGATTCCAGTACATATTCCACATTCTGCGTCAGGCTGGTCGTCCATGCATTTCTCTTACGGAAACGTCGGTACGCACTGTCAAAAAAGTTTGCGCTGTACTTGTGCTGAAGCAGAGTATGAAATTCATCCAGAAACAGATGCGTCCGCACGCCCCTCTCCCAGTTCTGTGATACCCGGTTGATCATATGATCCGTAATGACAAGCTGACCGAGGTTTTTCATATCCTCCACCATGTCTCTTGTGTTAAAGCTGATCAGCCGGTTGTTTGTCTCGATATTTGTAGGATGGGAGAAGTTGTTAAGCGTACCGTCTGTAAACAGCTCCAGCATGAGCGCCAGATCCTGTGCCTCCGGTTCATCCTGTTCCTGAAGGAGCCGGCGCAGCGTGAAAAAGGTCGGGATTTCATAGGGCTTTTTCTTTGTGTACACATCCTCCACACAGCGGTCAAGGATACTCTTCTCTTTCGGACCAATCACATAGGTCTCATCTGTGATCCGCTCATACAGGGAAAGGACAAACTGTGACTTATCCACAATCGGATTCTTGTCTCCGTACCCTTTCACCATATCCATTGCGTTCAGATGGATCTCGCTCCCGGCACAGATCGGCAGGCTGACTCCGCCCAGCGCATGTACCAGAGGCTCATACTCGCCCTCCGGATCGTAGATCAGGACTTGATCATCCGTGGTAGACAGGATGATCAGCAGGACAAACATTTTCGTCAGCATGGACTTTCCACTCCCCGGCACACCTAAGATAAATGCGGACGGATTGAGCAGCAATCCCCGGTTCACTAAGATCAGGTTGTGGGAGATTGCATTCACCCCGCAATAAATACCGCCCTTGTCCATGACTTCCTGTGTCCGGAAAGGGATAAGGCTGCCCAAGCTCTCCGTAGTCAGCGTCCTCATGCTGTCAATCTTCCGCACACCGATTGGAAGCGCCGTATTCATGCCGTCCATCTGCTGAAACTTCAACACCGCCATCTGACACATCCGGTTTCGCGCCAGCGACAGGATCGTGTTCGTGTCTGCGTCCAACTGTTTCTTATCTTTTGCCGTATGCATCAGCGTCACCACCGCTACCATCATCCTCTGGTCTCTTGTGGTCAGATCACGCAGGAACTCACGGCTTTCCTCTTTCTGCATCTCCATATCATAGGGCACGGTAGCAGAAAAATTCTGATTGGCATTCTGCCGTCTCTGCCAGTTTGTAATATTGGTCTCCACGCCTAAAAGACGTGTCTGAGCCTCACGTACTGCCTCATCCGTAGGAATGGGGATCAGGTCAATACTGATCATCATGTCCTGATTGATGTCCGCAAACTCGGACACCATATTGTCGGGAATGTATGAGGCATAATCCTTCAGATACAGCACCCGTCCGTACCTCTCCCCGACTTTGAAATGATCCCGTTCAAACTCCATGGTATCCGGGCAGATATAGTCCTTAAAGCTGTGCCCCAGCCTCGCAGATTCTTTCAGATCAAAGTGGAACTGACTTTCCTCGCCAGCCCTGTAAAAGCTGTACAGCACATGAAGTTTTTCCTGTGCGTCCAGTTCCTCACACTTAGATCCGAGCGTGCTGAAATGGGAGATCAGCCCGTTTCCGGTACGGAGAAAATAATTTCTTGCATCCTCCACGTTCTTCCGGTATACCGAGATCGTCACATACAATTCCCGGATCATGCCGTTTGCACCGATTGTCTTTTCCATCAGCATCTCATTGACCTCTTTCCGGTACTTGTCCAGACCGTCCTCCTGCATGGGAATGAATACAGCCTCTTTCAACTCTTCTTTGTTCAGCCTGCGGATGATCACCGTCAGTTTCGCCGTCGCCCCACAGTCAAAAAAGTTGAGGACACTCATATAGTTTAGAAACTTGGCTTTTTTATCGTCCTCGGACAAGACTTCAAAATTAATGTCTGTAAAACGGTAGGTCTTGGCAAACTTATTTCTCCCCACCTGAAAAATCCCGTCTTTCCAGATCCTCTGAATGGGGATTGCCTGCTGGACACTCCGGGGGATCTTAAACTTCTCCCGATCCTGCCGCATGACGCTTTTTAGTGTTCTTAACATCTGCTTTTCTTGCCTCCTTCTCCTGCTTTCTGATCTTATCTTTTGTCAGTTCATAGTAAAGACTTTCTGCCCGGCACACCAGATATTTCGGCATAAGGATCTCGCTCTTGATCCATACCCACACAAATTTCTCTGCCGTCATCCCGTGATACTTCACGAAACCGATCAGGGCAAAGGGGAACGCCCCCAGCATACAGATCCAACTAATCGTTTCCATTCCCACATAAGGGCGGAACAAAAAATAAAGCCCGACGGCAACGCCGCAGGCGAATACAGAGCAGATAAACTGCCGAAGAGACAACCCAAAGTACATTGCCTCCGTATATTCCCGGATCTCCCGGTTAATTTTCACTTCCATATTTATCTCCTGTTTCTATATAATTTCATATTTTCCATTCGCACATTTGCATTCTGTTCCCCGTCTGCTATACTCAAAGAAAAAACTGCAAAGGGGGCTTCCACTATGACATATGCGCTTTTTCTTTCTCTTGGACTGACCGTTTTACTGATGATCCTTTCCCTGATCTTTAAGATCGCAGGAAAACTTCGTCTCACTCTGCCGCTCGTCTACTTCCTGTTGATCGCCACGGTATTAAACCCCTGGGCGGCGGCACACGAGAAACTGGCTCTCGGCATCCTCTTCGGACTGATCGCTCTGTCTGTCATTAGCTGGCTCTTTGCTCTGAAGAATTATCTCTCCGACCGGAGTTACTATAAGGCACTGGAAGAAGATATGAGCTGGCAGATCCAACAAGCCCGGGAACGCGGGATACCTTTTGATTCTGTCTACTTTGACGGTCAGGGAAATATGCGTTATAACGATACCGATGAAATCGTAGAATAGGACGCTTCACCGCGTCCTTTCTTTTTTGCCACAAATTCATATCTACAATCCCATCATCTCACGCACCACCCGGTCAGACATCTTCACAGCCCCGACCAGCACCAGCATATTAAAGATCAGCTCCCCGACATAGCTCCATACCATTGTGACCGCTGACGCCCCCTCTTCCACCACTGGCGGCGATGCCGCAAATACGGAAAAGATGATACAAGCCAATACAATGATCGCCCCCTCCAGACACACGGCTGCATAGCTTTTGATAAAGCTCTTGCCCACGTTCTGGCTTGGCTCTCCCGCAAAGGTGGACAACGGAACCGGGGCAATTGCCGCATAAAGATACAGGCGGAAGAACCGCCCGTACACACTCATGATCATAATGAAACTCAGGATCGTGATAAAAAGGCTTCCGATCAGCGTCACAGCCCACAGCGGGATACTTTCTAAAAATCCGCAGTCCTCTACTGCCTCCACAATCTCCGGCGGAAGCACCGTCTCTTCCGCCTCTCCAAAACCTGCCGATTCCATGATCGTAGAAATGATCCCCTGCACGATATTAAAAAAGGCTACCATCAGCTCCATCCCGTAAGTGATCGAGCCCTTCGACAAAGCGAACCTTATAAACATCCGGACTGCATGTTCCGGCTTTTTTACTTCTGCAAAGCTCCCGCAGACTTTAACTACGCCAACCACAAAGAACAGCACTAACAACGCATAACCGATTGCCTGCAACGCACCATGGATATTGACAATCACATCCCATATGGCACCGCCCTTAAATTCTTCCGGAGACTGTGTCAGGATCTGCCAGATTTCAGCGAGTTTCTCATTCCATGTTTCCAATGCATTTTGGAGATTCTGCACTACCCAGTTGTCTGATTCCATTCGCAACCCTCCTTTTGGGCGCAAAATCCCCAAGACCGAAATATTGGTTTTGAGGATTTTACTTTAGTTCAGATCTTCTTTTTATCCTGCGATCAGCGTCAAAATCTCCTTGGCAAAAGTAATGATTACACCGCCCGCCAAAGTCAGAAAGCCGTTTGCCCTCTGCGACGGATCATGTGATTTGAGTGAAAGCCCGATCTGTACGATCCCGAACCCTAAGAGGATCATTCCAATCGCCCGGATCAGTCCAAAAATAAACTCTGACAGGTTATTCACTACTGCCAGCGGATCATTCGAGGCAAATACAGTCACGCTGCAGGTAAGGGTAATCATGAGTGTAAGATACGCTCCAAAGATTCCTCGCTCCATCCATGCCCGCCTCATTCTGGCGGTATCCCTTTTTGTATTCTTCTCTTTCTTACGTCTGTTCCATATCATGATACTTGTTCCTCCTGATAGATCATCGTTTCTAATTCTTCTTCTGATAGAAGTTCATATTCTGTACTCATTAATTCTTCCGGGATCTCCAGCCCTTCCAGACTATCCACAATAGAGATTGTAGCTACCGCCTCCGTCACTTCTCCGTGGCGGTAGGGCTCTCCTTTTCCGTCTGCGGAAAGTGCCACATTCGGATGTTTCAGGATATCGTATTTTTCATCCATTACCGGTCGTTCCCCTCGGATAAAAAGAAGTGCATAATGATTGTCCAGCATACGCACTTCATCCGGTGTCATCAACTCCCGCCCGGTGATCTGATAGTTTGTGGAATAGTTTCCGGAGTGTCCGGTGGATTTCCCGTAAGTGTTCATATCAATCGTTTCTTTCCCTAAA
>DWXI01000047.1 GCA_019119265.1 Candidatus Mediterraneibacter intestinigallinarum
AACAACCCTTGCTGACTCCGCCCAGCCGGGTAGAAAATCCATGTCTTACCAGTCCTGTCTTTTCAAACAGAGGGTAGGAGAGATAGGGTGTCTCGCTTTCCACTTCATTAAATATATACTCCTGGTTTTTATAGTTCAGTCCAAGACTCATGTCTGCACCTCGCGTGTCTTCATGCATTTATCCTGTAAATGCATTTTTAATATATGTTATTTCCGTATCTTTCATCCCGTCTTTTCCCTGAATTCCGACTACATCAAAACGACAGGGAACACCTTCAATATGATTCTCTGTAAGATAATACATTGCGCAGCGGAAAATCACATTCTGTTTTTTGACGTCAACTGCTTCAAGAGGATTTCCTTTACGCCCATTCCCACGGTACTTTACTTCACAGAATACCATATATACGCCGTCTTTAGCAATAATATCGATTTCTCCCAATCTGCACCTGTAATTATATTCGAGAATCTCGTATCCAAGTTGTTCAAGATAATGTCCTGCTGCCTGCTCATAATACGCGCCAGTCTGCCTTTTATTTTTCTTTACTTCTGCTCCTGCCATAAACCTTCGATCAGCTCTCCTTGTAATGACCGGTCATTCCCGAATCCATTAAATAAAGTTTTTAATAAAGGTACGTCTGTGGATTGGCGTCGGACCCAGCTTGCGAATCGCCTCGATATGCTCCTTTGATCCGTAGCCCTTATGCTTCGCAAATCCGTACCCTGGCAACACTTCTTCATACTGCATCATCAATCTGTCCCTTGTCACTTTTGCGATAATGCTCGCTGCTGCGATGGACACGCTCTTTGCGTCCCCTTTTATAATCGGCACCTGAGGAATTGTAATCTCAGGTATTGTCACAGCATCGTTCAGCAGGACATCTGGCTTCACTCCTAGTTCGAACACGGCCGTCCGCATAGCCTCGTAAGTTGCCTGAAGGATATTGATTTCATCGATCCGGGCAGGACTTGCCATTCCCACGCCCACGGCGATGGCTTTCTCCATAATCTCATCATAGAGCTGCTCACGTTTCGCAGCTGACAGCTTCTTGGAATCATTGAGATAAAGGATCTCGCAGTCTGCCGGGAGAATAACTGCCCCTGCAACTACAGGGCCTGCCAGCGGTCCTCTTCCCGCTTCGTCAATACCGCAGATAAAACGGCAATCATTATACTGCGTCTCATACTTCCTCATTTCATCAAGTCGACTTCGTTCCTTTCGTAAACTTTCTTCTTTCTTTTGGTATTTTAAAATTGTATTTTTAACTCCTGTTCTATCGTCACTGCTGTACTTTTCATACAGGACTTTCCACTCTGCCTCCTGCGCATTTTCAAACTCCGCCCTTATCTGTGCAATACTCTTACTCATGCCTGATCACTCCAAATTCACTGAACGGCCAAATCCTTACCCATGCACGGCCAAGCAGTTCATCTCTGTGAATCAGACCTACATTTGCCGCCCTGCTGTCCTGACTGTTATTACGGTTGTCGCCTAACACAAAATATTCATCATCGCCAAGCGTGATCGGATCAGCAGCAAGTCCGGGATTTTCAATCACTTCATTTCCATAATGTTCGTGTAGCGGCTGACCATTGATCCACACAACGCCATCCACGATCTGTACCGTCTCTCCCGGAAGACCAATGATCCTCTTAATATAATATGTATTCTCTTCGTAATGGTATGGAAAAACAACAATGTCGTAACGACTCGGATCACGAAACCGATATGATATCTTGTCCACGATAAGCTGATCTCCGTCTGATAGCGTCGATTCCATAGAAGAACCGCTCACCTCTGTCCTCTGCCCCACATATGTGATGACCAGATAGGATGCCGTCACAACAATAAATATAAATATGAGCCATCCTAGAAGCTCTTTGATAATGCCTTTCATATGCGCCTTCCTTTCCTGCAGCGACTCCCTGTTCGCTTTATGTCTCCGGTCTTTCAAGAGTAATCCTGCCAAGTCTTCCGCCACGGAAATCATCCATTAGGATAGAAGCCGCTTTCTCCGTGTCCAGCTCGCTCCCTCTTATAAGACAATGTCTGCTCTCTGCGATGTTGGTCAGACACTCGTATACGTCTTTTACTTCCGGAATATTGTATTTTTCTTCCAGCGCCCCGGGATAAGACTCTTTAAGAAATCCGACCAGTTCTGCCGCCAGTTCCTCTGTCTGCAGAATTTCATCTTTAATGGAACCGATAAATGCAAGTTTCAGACCTACTTTCTGATCCTCAAACTTCGGCCAGAGGATTCCCGGTGTATCGAGAAGCTCAACGTTTTTATTCAGACGGATCCACTGCTTGCCCTTTGTCACACCCGGTTTATTTCCAGTCTTTGCACACGCCTTACCTGCGAGCGCATTAATGAAAGTAGACTTTCCCACATTTGGAATTCCGACCACCATAGCCCGTACAGGGCGATTTAAAATGCCTCTTTTTCTGTCTCTTTCCGTCTTTTCTTTACACGTCTCCTGGATAACCGACTGAATCGATTTTATTCCTCCGCCTTTCCGCGAGTTCACTTTGACTGCAGAATATCCCTTGTCTTTAAAATATGCAATCCATTCATCGTTCAGGCGATCCTCCGCCAGATCTGATTTATTTAAAAGTATCAGGCGTGCCTTACCCTTTCCCAACTCATCGATATCCGGATTCCTGCTGGAAAGCGGAATCCTGGCATCCACCAGCTCAATGAGCAGATCGATCAGCTTTATATTTTCCTGCATCATCCTCCGTGCCTTTGTCATATGACCCGGATACCACTGAAAATGCATGTTTATCCTCCTTGACATAAGTGTCGTCCATAAATCCTCTTCTATCTGATAAATCCGAAATCCTCACCGGGGCTCACCACAAACCAGGCTCTCCCGTAAATGTCATCCCGGCTTATACTGCCAATACTCGGCAGTCTGCTGTCATCACTTGCAGCATGGTTGTCACCCATCACAAAATATTGACCATCTCCCAATTCCACCGGCTGTTCCGCTTCACCTGCGTATTCAATACCAGACGCATAAATATCGTCTTTCAATTCCTCTCCGTTGATAAGGATCTGACCATCTACAATCTGTACCGTCTCTCCGGGAAGACCTACGATACGTTTTACGGAATAATGGCCGTTTTCTTCCTGCCGAAAAGCGACAACATCTCCCCTGGAAGGACTTTTTATTTTATACATGGCACGATCGATCAGCAAAACATCACCATTTTTAAGGGCCGGGAACATAGAGTCTCCTGCCGTGCTCACCCTCTGTCCGAAAGCCGCCACCAGAAAAACGGCAGCCATACAGACGATCAAGATTTCTACAGCCCATATTACCGCATCTCTGGTACTTATTCTGTTTCCTGCCGGTTTCTCCTGTGCAAAATGAAGTGGAGCTCGTGTTCCTTCAAAATGCAGCCCGCTGCGTGTTATCCTTCTTTTTTTCCCTCGCGTGCCATTTCTTTTCTTGCTTCCACTTTGCCTTCTTTTTCTGCGGAAATCCAAATCCTGCATATTTCCTCCAGATCTGTCACTCTATTTAAAAAGGGACAATATACAAATCTGTAATTGTCCCTCTCATGGTTACTATTTTACTAATTCTTTTACCTTTGCAGCTTTTCCGACACGTTTTCTTAAATAGTTCAGTTTTGCTCTTCTTACTTTACCTCTGCGAACAACCTCAACTTTTTCTACATGCGGTGAGTGGATCGGCCATGTCTTTTCAACACCGATTCCGTTGGATGTCTTTCTTACTGTAAAGGTAGCTCTTGCGCCGCCTCCCTGTTTCTTCAGGACTGTTCCCTCGAATACCTGGATTCTTTCGCGGTTACCCTCTTTGATCTTAGCATGTACTCTTACAGTATCACCGACATTAAACTCCGGTACATTCTCTTTTAACTGCTCTGCTTCAATCTTCTTAATGATCTCGTTCATTTTGTGTGACCTCCTTAATATTTGACGTTCTTAACACTTCTTGTGCCAGAGGACCATCGCTCTTCTTTTCACAACTGTTGTAGTTTACCATATTTCCACATCATTTTCAAGTACTATTTACATGTTTTCTTCCAGCCATTCCCGGAACCATTTCTTCTCTTTCTCTGTAAGTTCACATTTCTCCAGCAAATCCGGTCTGCGCTCATATGTCCGGATGATGGACTGCTCCCGGCGCCATTTTTCTATATTGGCATGATGTCCTGACAGAAGAACCGGCGGTACTTTCCTGCCATGCCATTCTTCCGGTCTGGAATACTGAGGGTATTCCAGAAGATTATCCTGAAAGGACTCAAACTCTGCAGACACGTCGTTATGGAGTACCCCCGGCACCAGACGTGAAATTGCGTCTACCATGACCATTGCCGGCAGCTCTCCGCCGGTAAGTACATAATCCCCGATAGAGACATAATCTGTCACGATTTCCTCAAGCACACGCTCGTCAATCCCCTCGTAATGTCCGCAGAGCAGAATCAGATCTTCCTCCCGCGCCAGTTCTTCAGCCATCTTCTGGTTGAACACCTGCCCCTGAGGCGATAAATAGACAGTCCGGAGACGACTCCCCGTCGGACTGTTCTCTCTTTCTCCTGACGGCTGTGCCTCGCATTGCGCACTGCCGCGCATCCGGGTCTGTATCATTTCCGCTACAGCCTTATGTGCCAGATACACAGGCTCCGCCTGCATAAGCATTCCCGCTCCTCCGCCATACGGATAATCATCTACGCTCTGATGCTTGTTAAACGCATAATCGCGGATATTCACCGCCTCAATAGACAAATGCCCTGCATTGACGGCACGTCCGATAATACTTGTATTCAGGCCGTTCATCACCATCTCCGGAAATAAAGTAAGTATATGAAAATTCATCATCTTCCACTCCTCTTATACTAATCCGTCCAGCAGATGGATCTTCATCATCTTTTTCTCCACATCCACATCAAGGATGCACTGCCTGATCGCGGGAACAAGCACTTCTCCATGTTCATCGGAATCAACGATATATACTTCATTTGCCCCCGTTTCCATAACATCTTTGAGGACGCCGAACCGCCCTTCTTCGGTATACACTTCCATACCGATCAGATCGGCGATATAATATTCGTCATTTTCGAGCTTCACCGCATCTTCTCTTGCTACCAGAAGAGGCTTTCCTTTATATCTTTCTACTTCATTTATATTATCAATACCTTTGAATTTCACGATCACGAACTGCTTGAAGAACTTTACAGACTGGATTTCCAGCTCAAGCCGCTCTTTTCCCGTGTCCAGAAGCACTTTTTTCAACTTTTTATATCTGGCCGGATCATCCGTTGTAGGAAATACTTTTACTTCTCCCCGGATACCGTGTGTGGAAGAAATCACACCCACCTGTAGAAACTGCTCCATTTCTTCCGCTTCCTTTCTGTTTTCATCCTGCACTTATGAAAAAGAAAGGGGCAGACTCTCCAAATCGGAAAACTGTCCCTCTTTCTTTTTACTTCGATATTCTTTATACAATATCGACAACAACTCTTTTATCTTCTTTTGCTGCCGCCGCTTTTACAACGGAGCGGAGAGCTTTTGCGATACGGCCCTGTTTACCGATCACTTTTCCCATATCGCCGTCAGCAACATGAAGCTCAAGCACTGTTGTACGCCCTTCCTGCTTCTCATTTACAGAAACTTCCTCCGGATGGTCTACCAGCGCCTTGGCGATTACTTCAACTAATTCTTTCATCTTACGCGCACCTCCGCGAAGTCAACTTATTTCTCGATACCTGCTGCCTTGAAGATTTTTCCTACAACTTCCGTCGGCTGTGCACCATTGTTGAGCCATTTCTTAGCTGCTTCCTCATCTACTTTGATCGCGCTCGGATCGCAGTTCGGATCATATGTGCCAATCTCCTCGATGAATCTTCCGTCTCTCGGGGACCTTGAGTCAGCTACTACGATTCTATAAAAAGGAGCTTTCTTCTGTCCCATTCTTCTTAATCTGATTTTTACTGCCATTTCTTTCACCTCTTAAATATATTTTTCTTATTGTTTGTTGCTTCTGCCGTCAGCCCCGCCGCATATGCAGCCGGCCGCCTCCGGCATGATCTATGTGTTAAAAGGGAAGTCTGAACCTGCCCCTTTTGCCACCTTTACCACCCATCATTCCGGGAAGTTTCTTCATCATCTTCCTGGATTCATTGAACTGTTTCACCATACGGTTGACTTCTGCGATATCGACTCCCGCCCCACGCGCGATACGGTGCTTTCTTGACGGATTCAGAAGATCCGGATTGCTCCGCTCTTCAGGGGTCATAGAATGGATCATCGCCTCCATCCTCGCCATCTTCTTCTCATTTTCCTCGGAATCAAAATCAGGCAATTTCCCAGCCTTTCCTCCGAATCCGCCAAGCCCGGGCATCATGCTCATAATACTGGACAGACCGCCCATCTTGCGCATCTGTTCCATACTGTCCAGATAATCGTCAAAATCAAACTGGGCTTTCTTCATCTTGTCCGCCATCTTGATAGCTTTCTCTTCATCAAGCTCTGCGCCGGCTTTCTCGATCAGAGTAAGAACATCACCCATGCCAAGAATGCGCGACGCCATTCTGTCCGGATAGAACTGCTCCAGATCAGAAAGTTTCTCACCCATACCGACATAGAGGATCGGTCTGCCTGTAACCGCTTTGATAGAGAGCGCGGCGCCGCCTCTCGTATCACCGTCCAGCTTGGTCACGATGACGCCGTCTATTCCGATCTTATCGTTAAATGTTCCTGCTACGTTCACCGCGTCCTGACCGGTCATAGCGTCCACGACGAGGATTGTCTGATGTACTTCCACAGCCTCTTTGATCTCCTGGAGTTCCCCCATCATATCCTCATCAATGTGAAGGCGTCCGGCTGTATCGAGGATCACGATATTGTTGCCATTCTTCGCCGCGTGCTGTACGGCAGCCTTTGCGATATCTGCCGGCCTGTTTTTATCTCCCATAGAAAAGACTTCCACACCCTGCTTCTCTCCGTTGATCTGCAGCTGTTTGATCGCTGCAGGCCGGTAGACGTCACACGCTACAAGGAGCGGCTTCTTTCCTTTTAATTTAAATTTCCCTGCCAGCTTTGCAGTAGTCGTCGTCTTACCTGCGCCCTGAAGACCTGCCATCATGATAACAGTCATGGCGCTTCCCGGCTGAAGCTTTATCTCCGTCGTCTCAGAACCCATCAGCTTGATCAGTTCTTCGTTTACGATCTTGATCACCATCTGCCCGGGATTCAGTCCGTTCATTACATCCTGCCCGACTGCACGCTCCTGCACATCTTTGATAAAGCCTTTCACAACCTTGAAGTTGACGTCCGCCTCAAGAAGAGCCATCTTGACCTCTTTCAACGCGGCTTTCACATCATCTTCCGTAAGGCGCCCCTTGCTGCGAAGATTTCTGAATACATTCTGTAGTTTTTCAGTTAAGCTGTCAAATGCCATTTATATTACCCTCTATAATTCTTCAATGATCGCATCTGAGATCCTGCGTATCCTATTCACGATCTCTTCCGGGTTCTTCTTTTCTTTCTCCCACTCATCTAAAATCCCGTCGATCTGCCCGACCTTTTCCTTTATTGAGAGAAATCTTTCCACCAGATGAAGCTTTGCCTCATATCCTTCCAGCGCCTTCTGGCAGCGCCGGATCAGATCATGCACTCCCTGCCTGCTGATACCCGCGCTCTCCGCGATCTCACTCAGGGAGAGATCATCAAGGATAAACTGCTCATAGACCTCTTTCTGGTGCGTGGTGAGAAGTTCACCGTAAAAATCATACAATAAAGCCTGTTCTAAAATCCTATTCATCACAGTCACCTTGGTTATCATACACGAAAGAAGATGGGCTGTCAAGGATTTTTTCTTGACAGCCCGGCTATCTGATGTTAGTCAACGGATTTGTGCTTGCACAAGAATCCGTCGACTGGCAGCCAGATATGCTGAACACCCATATATAAGCAAAGGAGCGGCATCGCGGTAATCGGCACATCAGTGCGGTTTTGCGAATGGCGCGGGCTGAACTGTTACTTTATTACACTTTCAGCAATCTCTCTACATTCAGCAGGCCCCATCCCGCTCCGGTTCCCGGACTTTTCACACATGATTCCCTGAGTTTCAGTTTCACTTCTACATTTGTCATATCCGGATATTTTGACAGAAGGCAGGCAATTGCCCCGGATACAACCGGAGTCGCCATCGAGGTTCCTGTCTTCATTATATATGGATGTTCTCCCGAATGCCCGTATCTAGCATTGCAGCTTATGATTCCTGTTCCAGGAGCAAAGACATCCGGTTTGACTACACAGGCGCCTGTCGGTCCCCGTCCGGAATAATTTACATTGTTCTTACGACAGGAAGCAGCGCGTATCTCGGTATCCGGCACCCCCACGGTAATAACTTTAGGACTGTTTCCCGGAACCGCCACCGAGCCTTCCTCTGGTCCGTAGTTTCCCGCCGAAACAACGACAACAAGTCCTCTATCCCATAACTCTTCAACCGCTTCCAGGAAAATCTGCTTCTGTTCCTGCGCAAGATTCGGCTGGGTTCCAACAGAAATATTTACGATACGCACCTGATATTGTTCCCGGCTTTTTATGACCCAGTCAATTCCTTTCAGCACGTCTTCAACATTACCGTTTCCCTCATGATCCAGCACTTTTCCCACAATAAGTTCTGAGCTGGGAGCCATCCCTGCATATAACCCGGAGGAGGCTTTCCCGTTTCCAGCAAGAATACCCGCCACATGAGTTCCGTGTCCGCTGCCATCGCTACAGACAGTCTCTAACGCTTTGCCTGTAAAATTTCTGAAGGCAACAATACAGTCTTTTAAATCAGGATGCCCGGCAATACCGGTATCAAGTATCGCAGAGCATATCCCTTTTCCTGTATATTTTCCCGTCAATATATCTTTACACCAATACCCTACTGATTTTTTTACCCATTTCATGATGATCTGAAAATCGTTTCCTTTTTAACCAGAATATTCACAGTACATTGACTATGTACCTGAATCACACTTTTCAGACGCCTGCATAATATAGAACTGTAAACAATAACCCAACTGGAGGATTTAAAATGAGTGATTTAACTGCTACAAACTGTGGATGTGGATGTGACAACGGTAACGGAATGTCTTCATGCCTGTGGATTATCCTTCTGCTCTGCTGCTGCGGCGGATGCGGCGGAAACGGATTCAGCGGTAATGGCTGCGGAAACGACAGCTGCCTGTGGATCATCCTGCTCCTCTTCTGCTGCGGCGGATTCGGCAACAACGGATGCGGATGCTGATCTGACAGAATCCCCTGTAAATTAATCTTAAACGTCACAGCGCCTGCCTCATAATGGGCAGGCGCTCTTTTTATACACTTACTTCATCTTGTTATGCTCCGCTGTGCTTTTCTGACTGTTTTTTCGTCCATGTTCAGATTTCACATCTTGTTTATCTTTTCCGTTTCCACCATTCTCCACACGATTTTTCAGCATGCAGTCCTCATCAATCTCGTAAACCGCATTTCCGTCAATGATCAGTTTCCTTGTCAATTCTGTTCCTTCCTTTCTCTTTGCTAGTATTATTTTATGATTCCTGCATTTTCTTGACAAAAATGTACATGCAGAATCAAAACTTTTTTCATCCATAGAGCTTTTCCAGAACTCATATTTCTATTCTATGCAACATATATATTTACAACGCTATGTGCAGGAGTCTCTTTGGAATGGAAAAAGATGCACCCGGATTAATGACGCCTTTCGATGAACTTGTCACCACACCGGAACTTCAGATAATCAAGCTGCTCATTCCCTATGCCCCTGCATCAGGGCGACAGACGCTGGCAGGCATGGTCAAATTTATAGAATTAAAGGAAACACTCCGCCTATTCCACCGACGAGGCGAACTGCAGGCCCAGACGATTTCCAAAGACGGGCCCCATTCCCCTATAGACATATTAAACAGTTTTCGACCGTATTTGAAGCCACATGAATCATCTATGCTCGATATGATCATCAATATAAAAGAAATGATGTCTGTCATGGAGATAATGCAGGTTTCACAGGAAAGTGCGGAAAAAAACGGCTCATTCTTTAATCCCATGGAACTGCTCACCGGAATGCTCCCGCCTGAACAGCAGGAGATGTTCAGGATGTACAGCGATATGTTTTCACATGCCTCTGACAGCGCAGAGAAAGGAGATGAAAGCAATGGACAACGAATGGATGAACAATCCGGAAATGAAAAATATAGATCCGGCGAAACTGGATCTGATCCGAATGGCAGCTGAACGTACTTCCGGCAAATCCGGACGTGAACTTGCCCCCGTCATGCTGGCACTGATCACCAGCGCAAACAAACAGGGAATCCGTTTTTCCCCTGATGAAATGACTCTTATCCTTGAAATCCTGAAAAAAGGGAAAAGTAAAGAAGAACAGGTACAGATTGACAGAACGGTAAAGATGACCAGCTCCATATTCAAGAAGCATCAGAAATAAAAATTCGTATTTTCCGTACTAACAAAGTATCCGCCGGGAGACAGGTATTGTTATCGCACCCGCTTTCGCTCGGGCCGTAACGCAGCGGTACATAGGAGCGCAAAAGACGCGCTCCAAGTGCCGGCGTTACTCTACGGTGCGTACACAATACCTGTCTCCCGGCTGCTTTCTTTCCCGTCTCGAAAATCGAATTTCAAACGGAAGGAACAAAGCCGGATCTTTTTCGACTAAGATTCCTTTTCTATCGATAAGCAGAAAAGATTCTGTAAATAATTGTTGCGCTATCAATCGTTACGATGAGGCTCCGATCTCTTCTGGTTTGTATGAGGATTTATCGTACTGGCTTATGGATGAGAAAGCGCAGAAAAGCAGGCAGATACAGCCGATCTGATGCACATTCCGCGGACAGAGAAAGATTGATTCCGGCGACTTTGGAAGAATATTAGAGGAACTTAAAAGCAGGGCGATTGCGTTAATCGATCAAACGGAGGTGTCTGACCTTTGGCAGTTCTCCGTTTGATCGATTTGTATTTAGCAATCGTCCTGCTTTGCTAGTTCCTGTTATATTCTGTAACCGGAGCCGGAATCAATCTTCCTCCGTCCGTGGATATGTGAATTGTCTGTGCTGTATCAATCTGTTTTGTGCTGTTTTTCAATTATGAGCCTGTACGATAAATACGAATTTCAGAACCCTTCTTCTTTCCTTTTCATCCTCATCTCTCTTCGTTTCTTCGCCGCTTCCCACTCTGCTTTCTCCGATTCAGTCTCAAGGATCAGTCTCGGCACGGGTTTCGGCTTATCGTTTTCATCAAGTGCGACCATAGTAAAATATGCCCTATTAATGGGATGGCGCATACCATCTTCGATATGTTCCACATAGGTATCCAGCCTTACTTCAAGAGACGTATGGCCCACATAAGTTACCCGTCCTATGATAACGACCATCTCTCCGTTATATGCCCCATGGATAAAACGCAGATTATCCACCGACGCGGTGATCACATTAGAACGTGTATGACGCATCGCTACCATTCCCGCAGCCTCGTCAAGCCACTGCATAAGCATGCCGCCAAAGAGCCTTCCTGCTGAATTCAGATGATTTGGCCGCACAAGGCGTACAATCTCCACCCGTGATTCCTCTATTTTTCTTTCTTCAATCATAATTATCTCCAATCCTTATATATTTTCACTTTTGATACCGCTGTCGTTTCTCACAACAGTGCAAAACGTTTTCTCTATTGTAACAATTGACCCAACCGAAAACAACCCGCATCTCTATCCTTGTCAACTCACGCTCCATCATTTACAATATTCTGTACGATAAATTTTACAAAGAGAGGCAGACATGGCAAATATCAAACTCACACTCCAATACGACGGAACCCGTTATCTGGGCTGGACACGCCCGGAAAAAGACGGATATCACAAAACAATTTCATACAGATTATCTTCTGTTCTGGAAAAAATGAGCGGCGGCCCGGTCACGCTCTATGCAGGCGCCAAGACCGAGCCCGGCGTGCACGCGCTGGAACAGACCGTCAGCTTTGTCACGGATGCTTTTTCCGATATAGAAATGCTTCATCAGGATCTGGATCATTACCTTCCCATGGATATCCGCATCCTTCACTGTGAGGCTGCGCCGGAACGATTCCGGGCCGATCTGAACGCCCGGTCACGCACGTATGAATACCGGATCTGTACCGCCCCTGTTTATAATATTTTTACGGCTGCATACACAGCTCACGTCTGTCCGGCACCGGATATCAGTGCCATGGAAACTGCCGCCGGATATTTGAAAGGACTCCATGATTTCCGTTCCTTCTCAGGTGCACGGAAGAAAAAGGGAACAGAGAAGGAATTGACAGGGATCGCCTTCCGGAAGTCCGAGGATACAGACAATGATGCAGATACGCTTATCCTTTCGCTTACCGCCAGTGATTTTCTCTACCGGATGCCTTCTCTGATCGTTGGAACACTCCTGGAGATCGGTCAGGGAAAGCGGGCGCCGGAGAGTATACTGCATATTTTCGAGGGGACAGAAAAAGCAGGCTCCCCCTGCGAAGCAAAAGGACTCCTGCTCAAATCTGTACAATATTAAATGCTTTCTTTTATCATAAGATCAATCCGGCTATATGGAATGCGATAAAGCTTACCACCCAGGCTACTGCAAGCTGGAAGAGCACAATGCCGAGTGTCAGCTTCTTGCTTCCCACTTCTCTGTGTATCGTGGCTATCGTCGCTGTACACGGCACATACAGCAGACAGAACACCATGAGAGAATACGCATTTGCCGCGCCGAATCCCATTGCCCCGAGCGTGGTCACAAAGCTGTCCATGCCGTGGGATGTGGTAATATTCTGTATTCCGAAAAGCACGCTGCAGCTTGACACCACAACTTCCTTTGCCGCGATTCCGGATATAAGCGCAACCACGATCTGCCAGTAGCCCAGTCCAAGCGGACGGAAGAACGGTACGATCGCTTTTCCGATGATCGAGCCGAAGCTGTCTGCAATATCTGTCACATAACCTGTCGGGCCGAAATTCAGGAGCACCCACATAATGATCGATGCGAGGAAAATAACGGTTCCCGCTTTTGTCAGATAATCTTTTACTTTCTCCCACACATATACCGCGATCGTACGCGCATTCGGCGCTTTATACTCAGGCAGCTCGATGAGCAGTGCATGTTCCGCCTTGCTGCCATCGATCTTTGAGATGATAAATGCAGTCAGGATCGCGATCACGATTCCCAGCAGATACATGGAGTAACATGCCAGCATTGCATGTTCCCCGAAAAACATCGAAGAAAACAGTACATAAATCGGCAGTCTGGCGCTGCAGGACATGAATGGCGTCACAAGGATCGTCTTCAGTCTGTCTTTCCTGTGCTCCAGCGCACGCGATGCCATGACCGCCGGAACGGAACAGCCGAATCCCAGCAGCATAGGCAGGAATGCCCTTCCCGAGAGTCCGAGGTGGCTCATGATGTCATCCATAACGAACGCCACCCTTGACATATAACCGCTGTCCTCAAGGAACGCTAACGCAAGGAACAGGATAAAGATATTCGGCAGGAATGTAAGGATGCCGCCCACGCCGGAAATGATACCGTCCACCAGAAGGGAATTGAGCATCGGAGATGTTCCGGCCGCCTCAAGTCCTGCGCTCACCGCGCCTGTCAGGAGGTCAAGCCCTGTCTCGAAGTAGCCCTTCAGCCAGTCTCCTACAGTAAATGTCAGGAAGAATACCAGCGCCATGATCACCAGAAAGATCGGAAGTCCCAGCCATCTGCTCGTCATAAAGCGGTCAATACGGTCTGTCTGCTCCGCCTTTGCGCTTTTATTGACAAGGGTTTCGTCAATCACTTCTTCTATAAAATCATATTTTTCATTAATGATATCTTTTTCATAACTCCGGTCAGCAATCCCTGTCATATCAACAGGATACTTTTTCATTACCGTATCATCCTGTTCAAGCGTCTTGATGGCATGCCAGCGCATATTGTCCATCTCAGGATATTTCTCGCGGAACTGCTCGATGATCGCATCGATCTTATCCTCTATCTCATCGGCATACACCATAGCATACTCGCTGTGGTGATTGTGTTTATGTTCCGTTTGATCCGAATGATGATGGATGAACGGACCCTGCTTTGCATATTCCTGGTGATGTGCCACCGCATGGAGCAGGATTTCAAGCCCTGTGCGTTTTCTCGCCGATACAGGGATCGCAGGAATGCCGAGCATCTCAGGAAGTCGGTGAAGGTCGATCTCCATTCCCCTCTCTTCTACGATATCCATCATATTGAGCGCCAGAACGACCGGTTTCCCAAGCTCAATGAGCTGTAACGTCAGGTACAGGTTTCGTTCCAGACAGGACGCATCCACCACATCAACGATCACGTCTACCTCATCGCTCATAATGCACTCACGGGACACCTTTTCTTCCATTGTATAGGAAGTCAGGCTGTAAATTCCGGGCAGATCGATCAGCTTGAACTCCTGCCCCTTGTATGTAGTACGTCCTTCTTTCTTCTCCACCGTAACGCCCGGCCAGTTCGCCACTTTCAGGTTAGCTCCGGTGTAGGCGTTGAACAATGTCGTCTTTCCGCAGTTGGGATTCCCGATGAACCCCACATTTATCACTTTTCCGCTCATGCCGCTTCCTCCTTTACGAAGATATTATCGGCAATGCGTCTCCCAAGCGCAAAGCGTGTTCCGCGGAATTTTACGGTCATTGCGCCCTTTTTATCATTGTTTAATATCGTGATCTTAGATCCTTCCGTCAGGCCGAGCGCCTCGAGCCTGCGCTCAAGGTTCAGTTCAATCTGTATTTTCTCGACCACATAAGTATGATTATTTTTTCCCTCTTTAAGTTTCATAATAGGCCTCACCCTTTGTATGTCTGCTATTGATAATTTTTCTCAAATGATATTATATATTGTGAGGCTCTATAAGTCAATTTCTTGTGTCAAATCTTGTCGCGATCATATGAACAATGTACGGAATGAGGATAACCGGTATTGCAAGGTAAGCAAGAAAACTGTACGCTTTCTGGATCAGGGTAAGCAGCCCGAACTGGGCTATCCCGAAATCCACGATACAGCAGATGAGCGCCGCAATGATCTCTTTTCGTGTGATCTGAAATTTCCTGTTCTCCGTCGATTTTCCCGAGGTATTTTTTCTCTCCCCACAGATTCTCTTCACCATTGCCGCTACCATATTGACAGCTGTAGAAACGGCGCCGAGGATGATCAAAATGGAAATGAGCGGAGTCATGAAAGAAGCGCCCACGCCGTTCTGTACCATAAAGAGCGTCGGTACACTCTGTCCTGCAGCGTCCGGATCCGTATAGATCGTCATAAGGCCCAGCACAACCATGACCATCATCAGCGCATTTACCACAAATCCGACTCCCATACTCTTCACCGCATCACCCGGCCTGTCAAATGATTTCGCATGCTGCACGAACACCGCAATATTGGAGAGCTGGAACGTTCCGTACAGGAATGCCGAATAAAGCGCACTCCCCAGTGGCAGTTCTGCCTGTGTCATACTCTCCGCAGCCTCTGATATTCCCGATAAACCGGAAATGATGTTTGGAATATACACGATCAGCAGTCCCGCGATAATACAGATGGACAGTACGGAAGCTACTTTCCGCACCAGATCTGTCCCGAATATGGCAACCACAAATATGAACACACCGATCAGGAATGTGCAGAACAGATATGGAAGCCCTGTCAGCGTGCTCAGCGTCGCACCGCCCGTGGCAAATGCGACCGCCGGAGCTACACACATCACGCAGATATAAAGGATCTCGAACAGATTCGAGAATATCGGCGCAAATCTCCCGTAAAACGCATTATTATAGGATCTGTAATCATAGACTTCGTGTTTTCTTGCAAAGCGCAGGCTGTATGCAAAGAACACCGTGTTGTAGAGCATTGCAAGCACCGGCATGATCAGGCTCCAGATGCCGTACCTGACGAAATAGCTGTATATCTGAGCTCCTGATGCGAATCCGCCTCCAAAATGTGTCGTAAACCATACAAATGCCACTCCAAGAATGACTGCCCCTGTTTTATTCTTCTTCATTATCTTTTCTCACTCTTTCCCTTAGTCTGTCCATTGCCTCTGTCAGCATTTCCTTTGTCACTCTATACGGATAATGAGCTACATCCGACATATCCGGAATGCGCTCCATGCATTCCTCCCACTGTTCTTCCGTGATCTCGATGTCCTCAAGCGAAACCGGAAGATCAACCGCCTGGTTCAGCCTGTAAATCTTCTCAAATTCGTCATACTGCCGATCAACGAGGAGCGCCAGCAGGATGCCGAATCCGACTACTTCGCCGTGCAGATGTCTCTCCTCGATGACCGGGTAGGACGTCATGGCGTAGAATATCGCGTGCGCGAGACCGCTGTTGTAGTCCGGCGTGTAATCCTTGGTCAGGAAGATGGACGCAATTCCCGTAGTCACGACGATTGCCAGCACGACCTGCTCCACATCATAGGTACAGAGCCCTTTCTTGTGGTCTTCCAGCGCTTTCGGCCCGTACTGGATCAGCGGATCACAACACATCCGGCTGACTGCCACGCCAAGAGCAGTAAAATGTTCCAGCTGTTCATCCCTCGATGAGATCGTGGCCTCATAATATTTCGCATAGGTATCCCCAATCCCTGCCCACATATACTGGCTGGGCGCCTTGGCAATAATTTCTGTATCAATAAATGAATGCATGACCGGCCTGATGAAAAAGTGCGGTTTCAAAAATGTGCCGTCCTCATTGTACATGATAGAAACCGACGTACAGGCGGAACAGTTGGAAGCGATCGTCGGGAATGCAAAGACCGGCTTATCATCCGTGATACACAGACACTTCACCGTGTCCAGCGCCTTGCCGCCGCCTACGCCGAATACCATGTCAGCCTCCTGATAAAGAGGCATGGCGCGCAGCTTTTCCACTGTGGCATACGTACAGTTCTCACCATAAATTTCTTTTCCGATGATCTCAAGGTTCGTCTGCTCCACATAAGACCTGATCTTGTCATATGCTGCTGCAAGTGCTTTTCGCCCGCCGATCACAAGAACTTTCTTCCCGTATGATTCACATACCGATCCGATCTTGTCATAAATTTTATCTCCGATAGAATAATTCGGAAGGTGTACTTCGTAATTTTCAAGTTTCATGGTAATCTCTCCTTTCCTCTGTGCTGCCATGTATCGCATACATATGGGATATCAGTTGTTTTCCACTCAGTCTTTTTTTGAGCGGATAAGGGAAGATTCCTTCCCTCACCCACTCACTGCGATACCTCGTTCCTCTCGCGGCATTGCCGCTCGATGACCGTTGCCCGTCGGATGTCCGCTCGTGCAAGCACGGCGGTCGCCCTCCGGGCGTATCGCACAAAAGAAAAAGCCCTTATCCCATACAATAAAATTGCAGGGACAAGAGCTGTAATTCATACAAATACTCCTGCGGTGCCACCCGGCTTGACGTAATATACTACATCCACTCATGCATACTGACATATGCTTTCTTTGATAACGGAGTCAGTTCTCCGGCTCGCCTACTCTGATTTTCAACTCGCCCTCAGAAGCCCATTCACTCCAAGTCCATCATACCGCGATCCCACCGCCCGCGGCTCTCTGTGAAGCGTCCAGTGAAGTTACTTGCTCTTCCTCATCGGTCTGGTAACACTTTATCACTTTAAACTCAAAATGTCAATAATTTTAAGATAACAGGAACATTGCGGATTTCCGAGTGGCGCGGGCTTAACTGTTATCTTTGAATCAGAACATTCCCGTCCAGATCTGTCTCATGCATATCCACCGCCCGCACCCGGCTGTCGTCATACGTCTTATAATAGTAAACGCCTGTCCTGGTGTTTGCACAGCAGGAATAAGTGGTAATATCATAGGTTCCCTGCTCCGTCACTACGGATCCGCGGACCATGGCCACACTGTCCAGAATGTGGAAGAACTGGGAGACGTTCGCCTTTTCCTCTTCCGGAGCTACAGAATTCCATTTCAGAAATGCCGCACGCACAAAGCGGGACACCGATGATGCGTCACCCGGAAGCCCCAGAGCGCCCATTCCCTGTGCATAAGGCTTAAGATCCAGCCTATCCGCGAAACGATTCTGTGGGCTCTCCGCTGTCAGGTTCATATAATTGTTCATATTCATCCTGTGATACTCAAATGGCGGATTATTCGTCAGCACTCCAAATGGATTTTCATATATTTTTAATCCGTCTCTGACCGCCTCAAGAACAAGACATCTCTCCCGGTCTGCCAGCATCCAGTGAAGCGGCGCTGGCGGCATCTGATCCGAAAATGCAAGATCAACAATCTTCATTTCATCCAGATACTCTTCCGCTTCCGCCACAGAAGCACATTTCCCAAGAAGCCACGCGATCACTTCAAACGAGGCAATCTCCAGGCCTTTTCCATCCGGTTGCTGATAAAATGCATTCCCCGGGAAATTTAGACCCGCCATTGCAAGGCCCTTTTCGTTGACAGCCTCGGCGTACAGCGGGAAACTGTCGTTAGCTGATGCCATGCCGATCATGGCGTAGTGATGATCCTGCCGCTCGGCTTTCCGGAAAATAAGAGGGAAACTGCACGGGGTGATCGTGACGGTTTCACCGAAAGAACAGTCAAGATCCAGGTTGCGGCCGAAGTAGAAATCGTTGTTGGTGTAGGTGATACAGGTGCACATAAGGAGACCTCCTTGTAATTTTATTGAGGAAATTTACTATATAATTTATAGATTTTGTGATTTTTATTCATCCGTTTTATCGCTGCCGTACGGGATCTTTTCTTCTGCAACTAAACCTATATCCCTATGTGTCTGATAAGAAGAAAACTGTACAATTTTTTCTTCTTGTTGATATATCTCCATATTGTCTGTCCACATCTCACACTGGCTTATTACCGTACTTATTGCCGTATCATAATTTTCAGGTGGATATTTATGCTTTTTCAGCAGTCTTTTCACCATCCGCCGCATACTCGCACGGGCAGTTTCTTTTTTCTGCCAGTCAATCGTTCGGTTTTTACGAAGCATTTCTGTTAATTCTCTGGTTAACGCAATCAACTCATCATTTTCATAGAAATCTTTGATATTCTCAGGTTTTGTTAAGGCATCATAAAATGCCAGTTCTTCCTGTGAAAGTCCCAATTTCTTTCCTGTATTATAAAGCTCTTTAATTTCATGCGCTGCTTTCAGCAATTCCTTAATAACTTCTTCATTTGTAATCAATCCATTGTAATAAGAGTTCATCAGCCGTGTAATTTTCTCCGAAAACTTTTGAGATTGCACAACATTTGTCCTCTTATACAAAGACACCTGTTCAGCCATAAGTTTCTTTAGAATTTCAACTGCAATATTCTTTTCTTTCATTTTTGAAATTTCTTCAAGAATCGCCGGATCAAAGAGACTAAAGTTTTCTCCCGACGCCTTACTGTCAAACAGACTAATCACACCTTCACTCTGAACACTTGCCTTC
>DWXI01000048.1 GCA_019119265.1 Candidatus Mediterraneibacter intestinigallinarum
AATTTGCATACAACATCCTGCGCCTGGCAATGTACGAGACAGGTCTGACAAATATAATGACAGAAATGATGGACTGCTTTTGTGACAATGCCACCTTGCGAGAACAGTATGTATTTCAAGGCATAGCCAGTTTGTATTGACTATATATAGAGAATACCCCTGAAAAAAAGTCTTGTAAAGAGATAGAGAGATAGTTTGCGTTTTTTTACGTAATCAGCTTACCAGAAATGATATGGGGATGTAATAATAAGATTATAAAAGGTAGTGCTGCTCATGAATAGCTCATGAAACAACCCTGCTATAGTAAAACGACAGGTTGACAGGCAGTGTGATTTCGGTTAAAATCACAGTTACGGACAGCGATGAACGGGATTAGTATATACGGGAGAATGTTACAGAGAGAAGGCGGCTGGTGCGAGCCTTTTGCAGGACTGTATAGAACCGACCCGGGAGCTTCTGCATGAAAGTGCAGCGTTATTGTTCCGCGTTAAGGACGAAAGAGTGAACTGCGCAGGCGCAGTTAATTAGGGTGGTACCGCCGGGATATCCGGTCCCTTGTTATGAGGGACTTGAGATGTCCCGGCGTTCTTTATAAAGAACGCATTGAAAAAAGAATGTGGTAAAGGAGAAGAAAAATGGCAAAAGAAAAGAAACTAGTACAGTCGATCACTTCGAGAGACGAAGATTTTGCACAGTGGTACACGGACGTTGTACGCGAGGCGAAGCTGTGTGATTATTCAGGGGTAAAAGGATGCCTGAATTATCTGCCGAACGGCTATGCGCTGTGGGAGAATATTCAGGCGGATCTTGACAGACGTTTTAAAGAGACGGGAGTAGAAAATGTATATCTTCCGGTACTGATCCCGGAGAGTCTGCTCCAGAAAGAAAAAGACCATATCGAGGGCTTCGCTCCCGAGGTGGCATGGGTGACACACGGTGGAATGGAACAGCTCCAGGAGCGCTTCTGCATCCGTCCTACATCTGAGACTCTGTTCTGCGATGTGTGGAGCAAGACCGTGCAGTCTTACCGCGACCTGCCGAAAGTATGGAATCAGTGGTGTTCTGTACTGCGGTGGGAAAAAACGACAAGGCCGTTTCTCCGCTCCAGAGAGTTCCTGTGGCAGGAAGGACATACAATCCATGCAACATACGAGGAAGCTGAAGAACGTACAAAGATGATGTGGAAAGTATACAAGGACTTCGTGGAAGAAGATCTTGCAATCCCGGTAGTGGCAGGACGCAAGACGGAGAGTGAGAAGTTTGCCGGAGCGCAGGATACTTACACGATCGAGGCGCTGATGCATGACGGACAGGCGCTCCAGTCTGCAACGAGTCATTTCTTTGGAAATGCCTTCCCGGATGCATTCAATATCAAATATGCGGATAAGAATAACGAGCTCCACAGTGTATATGAGACATCATGGGGATTATCCACCAGGATCATCGGTGCGATCATCATGGTACATGGTGATGACAGCGGTCTGGTGCTGCCGCCGAGAATCGCACCGGTACAGACAAGGGTCATCCCGATCGCACAGCACAAAGAAGGTGTTCTTGACAAGGCAAATGAGCTTCTTGCAGCGTTGAAGGCAGCGGGGTACCGCGCGAAGATCGATGATTCCGAGAAGAGCCCGGGATGGAAGTTCAGTGAGCAGGAGATGCTCGGTATTCCGACACGTATCGAAATCGGCCCGAAAGATATCGAGAATGGACAGGTTGTAGTTGTACGCCGTGATACAAGAGAAAAGATTGTTGTTTCTATTGATGAGATTACGACAAAGCTTGGCGAAATCCTCGAGATGATCCAGAAAGACCTTTATGCGAAAGCAAAAGCGTTCCTTGATGAGCATATCAGTACAGCGACGACGATCGAAGAGATGAAGGACGCTGTCCAGAATAAAAAAGGATTCGTCAAAGCAATGTGGTGCGGTGGGGAAGCGTGTGAGGATGAGATCAAAGCCCAGGCGGGCGGTGTGACGTCCAGATGCATTCCTATGGAAGAAGAACATCTCTCCGATGTGTGTGTGTGCTGTGGCAAACCGGCGAAACATATGGTTTACTGGGGAAGAGCATATTAAAACTGCCTGAGTACCTCTGTGCAACCGGATGAAATTGCACAGAGGTCTTTTGTATGACGTAATATAATAATGTGATCAGTTAAAAGTTTTTCAGAAAGGCGTGGAAACAACAGTGATCTATAATAATATTCTTGAAGCAATGGGAAATACACCTCTGATTCGGCTGGAACGTATGACAGAGGAAGGGAGCGCTCAGATTCTTGTGAAGTTTGAGGGCCTCAATGTGGGCGGTTCCATTAAGACAAGGACTGCTTATAATATGATAAGGGACGCCGAGGAAAAAGGACTCATTAGAGAAGACACCATTATTGTTGAACCTACCAGCGGAAATCAGGGGATTGGTCTGGCTCTTGTCGGGGCGGTGCGCGGATATAAAACGAGGATCATTATGCCTGATTCTGTCAGCGAGGAGCGAAGGAAACTGATGAGGCATTATGGCGCTGAGGTGGTTCTGATCCACGACGCCGGAAATATCGGTGAGTGTATTGAAGAATGCCTGAACACGGCGTTGAAGATGGCAGAGGAAGATCCGAGAGTCTTCGTACCTCAGCAGTTTGAAAATCCGGCCAATCCGGCAGTGCACAGATCCCGGACGGCTGTTGAGATTCTGGAGCAGGCAGACTGTAAGATCGACGGTTTCTGCTCGGGCATCGGAACAGGCGGAACGATCACGGGAATTGGGGAAGTGCTCAAGGAAAAAAATCCGGATATAGAGATCTGGGCGGTAGAGCCGGAGCACGCGGCAATCCTTTCCGGTGGTTCTATCGGAACCCATATCCAGATGGGCATCGGAGACGGCCTGATCCCGGCGATTCTGAATACACAGATTTATGACGATATCTGTATCGTGACGGATGATGAGGCAATCCAGACTTCAAGAGACCTTGCCTCTAAGGAAGGAATCATGTGCGGTATTTCATCCGGAACCAATGTGGCTGCGGCGCTGAAGCTGGCAAAGAAGCTGGGCAAAGGAAAAACTGTGGTGACGGTTCTTCCGGATACGGCGGAACGGTATTTCTCTACACCACTGTTTGAGGAGTAAGACTGCTGAGGAACGCAAGAAAATATTGTGTAAAAATGCTTACAGAGCGATATAATAATTGTGGTTGCAGCACCCCCGTGATAAAATGAAACGAGAACGAAGTTTGATTTTATCACGGGGGATTTGTTATGGGTAATCAAATACAGAATGCAGCGATAAGGTATGGGTGTTTTCTTATAATTCCACTTAAATATGAAAGAGATTCTTTCAAGCAGCCACTGTTGGAACAGATTGGCAGAAGCATACCTGTTACTACTATGGATCTGAACGAAAATATCAAAGCCATGCTGTCGCCGGGCGATGAGACGGCGGCAGGAGCGGGATATGTCATCCCGCGGGATGCGCTGACAGCGCAGATAGTATCCGGGAACGATGGAGAAGCCATTAAGGATTTCCGGGTTATCGATAAAAGCGGAGAGTTTACTTTTGAACTGAGCGATTCATGGCTGTACGTATTCCATACGCGGGTTGCTTTTTTGTGTCTTAATCTTTCTTTTGACAGAATAGAGACGCTGCAGGCAATCTGTAATCCCGGGTGGGCGTATAATCCGGCTGAGTTTTTCTGGAACGATCCGGTAGGGGAACGGCATTCTTTTTCTGTAGAAAAGTGGCTGTCGGACTTTTTGTCTCCGCTGGGAATTCAAAAGTTTTTCGACGGTGAATCATCTTATCTGCTGGATGCATATACATATATTTTTACAGTAGTACCCCAATGGTTTGATAATCTTGAACAGATGAGGAAACCGGTATTTAATCTGCATAAAATGATGCCGCTTGGCACGGAGTCAGAGGATGAGGCAGAGGAAGATATCCGTTATGTCTATGCGGCCAGAAATCAGGACAAGGATGCATACCGCTGGGGGTGCTGTGTTACATCACAGACAATCTCGTATATAGTGGCGGACGAGGCGATGGATTTTGAGGCGGAGAGAAGCGCTCAGGCATCTGACGGGCTTCCGGTAGTGCTTCTGGCCCTGTATGAGAAGTATACCTGCCTTCGTTTTGCTGAGCTGACACGAATGAATAAGGGAAAGATAAAGGAACTCAAGGATCTGATGCTTAATTTCCGGGCATTCGGCACGGTGACTCCGGCAAATCTTTCCCGATGGCATAACGTAAAACAAATTTATGCAAATCTGCTGGAGGTTAATGATATTCCGGCGGCTATTGAAGATATAAGCACAAAGCTCAACATTCTTACAGCGCATCAGGAGGCTGTGGAACATGCGCGGAGTGAGACGATCATAAATCTTATAACTATTTTCGGAATTGTATCCATTCTGGCGTCTGTTTTGTCTATCGTACAGATACTGGCAGACGGAGATCTTCTGATCTGGGTGTCGACTATTCTTACTACTGTTATGTTGGCACTGGTTACAGCTCTGGCTATCATACGACGGTGAAAAGCTGCTTATTCGTATAGCGGTTCAGCGCGCGCCATTCGCAAAGGCGCACTAACGTGCTTACCGCGGCAATGCCGCTTCTTTGCTCATATACAGGCACTCAGCTTATCTGACTGCCAGTCGCCGGATTCTTATGCAAGCATAAATCCGTCTCCTGGCATCAGATAGCTGAACTGTTTTGTACAAAATTCTTGTAAAATCCCTTGACTTTCCAATATAAACGTAATAAACTAGTCTAGCGTGCACGAAAAGGCATTGTTCTTTTTGTGCGCTTAAAAGGATAATGACAAGATTATCCGCAGCCCCTCAGGACATAAGTCTTGAGGAAACGAATAATTCATAGGAGGTGAAAAGGAATGCCAACATTTAACCAGTTAGTTAGAAAAGGACGTCAGACTTCTGAGAAAAAGTCTACAGCACCGGCACTTCAGAAAGGATACAACTCTCTGAGAAAACGTGCTACAAACACATCTTCACCGCAGAAGAGAGGTGTCTGCACAGCTGTTAAGACTGCTACACCGAAGAAGCCTAACTCAGCTCTTAGAAAGATCGCCAGAGTTCGTCTTTCT
>DWXI01000049.1 GCA_019119265.1 Candidatus Mediterraneibacter intestinigallinarum
TCCATAAATATAATGGAGAAGTACAGATTGATGCACGGGATAACTGGTTCAGTCTCCGAATACTGATACCGCTTGAAATGACAGGAGGAAAGCTGCCGCAGATATGAGTGGAAAAGGGATTCCGGCATATATAAAATAAAAGCAAATAATGAATACGCACATGAAATTGTGTATTTTTTACAATTTCATGTGCGTGTTTTTGTTATATATTGCTATATAACAAAACAGTTTATGCAGAAAATGAACAATTTGTGAAGGTTTCGTAAATTATCAGTTAATCGCTGGTATAATAACGCCAGTTGACGGACATACCGTCGAGAACTAAATGGAAAAGGGAGGAACAAACTATGTTAGCAATTAACATGGCGGATGTGGTAAACGTGTTAAATACATGCAGACCATATCTGATTGGCTTTGGTATCGTCTTTGTAATCGCACTGATCGTTATTATTGCTGCGTTCAAGATGGACAAAGTCAAGAGAAAACTAGTCCGCTCTGAGGCGGGCATCGCAATCCTGCTGGCACTGGTCATTGTAGTGAATATGATCTGCTTCGGACCGATGAACAGCATGATCTCACTGGCAACAGGAAACGGTACGATCAGCGAGGAGACTTCTGCAGAGGCGACAGATCTTGTAGAGTCAATCGCGGAAGAGGGTATCGTAATGCTCAAGAATGAGGACAATATCCTGCCGTTGGATGAATCCAATAAGCTGAACGTATTTGGATGGGCGTCCACGAATCCGTGCTACGGCGGAACAGGATCAGGATCCCTGTCCGATGCTTATGAGACAGTAACTCTTCTTCAGGGTCTTGAGAATGCAGGATTTGAGCTGAACACAGAGCTCTCTGACTTCTATACAGACTATCGTGCGGATCGTCCGGAAGTCGGAATGTGGGAGCAGGACTGGACACTTCCGGAACCGACAGCTGATACATACAGCGATGATATGATGAACAATGCAAAAGAGTTCTCAGACACAGCTATGGTAGTGATCACACGTGTCGGCGGCGAAGGCGCAGACCTTCCGACAGATGTAAGCCAGGTTACTTACACAAACAACTCAGATGAGTACAATGACTTCGAGCCGGGAGAACACTATCTCCAGCTAAGCCAGACAGAGGAAGATATGCTTGCTCTTGTATGTGAGAACTTTGACAATGTCGTTGTTGTATACAACGGAGCAAATGCAATGGAGCTCGGATTCCTTAATGAGTATGACCAGATCAAAGGCGCTCTGTGGTGCCCGGGTACAGGTCAGTCAGGATTCAACGCCCTTGGCAGGATCTTAAGCGGTGAGGTGAACCCGTCCGGCAAGACGAGCGACACATTTGTTGCAGATCTGACAGCAACTCCGACAGCAAATAATTTTGGAAGCTTCTTCTATGACAATACAGAAGAATTCAATATGGAGCAGGTAGGCTTCTCAGGAGAAACAGAGATTGTGGCTCCGAGCTTTGTAAATTATGTAGAAGGTATTTATGTAGGATATCGTTTCTGGGAGACGGCGGCAGCTGAAGGACTTATCAACTATGACGAGTCAGTTTTATATCCGTTCGGATACGGACTTTCCTACACAACATTCACTCAGGAGATGGGCGAGATCACAGAATCTGACGGAACGATCTCCTTTGACGTGACAGTAACCAACACAGGTGATGTGGCAGGTAAGGATGTTGTAGAAGTATATTACAATCCTCCGTACACAAACGGCGGTATCGAGAAGGCATCAGCAAATCTGATCGCATTTGAGAAGACAGAGACGCTTGAGCCGGGAGCTTCCGAGACAATCACGATTACTTTCAATACAGAGGATATGGCTTCCTACGATTATCAGAACGCACAGGCTTATGTACTTGAGGCGGGCGACTATGAGATCAGCATCAACAGCGACTCTCATAATGTGATCGACTCACAGACATACACTGTAGATGAGACGATTACATACAGCGGTGACAACACACGTTCCACAGACCAGACGGAAGTGACAAACCAGTTTGACGCGGCAGCAGGTGACGTTACATACTTGTCACGTGCAGACGGATTTGCAAACTATGCTGAGGCGACAGCAGCTCCGGCTTCTCTGTCTATGTCAGATGAGCACAAAGCGACGTTCCTCAATAAAGGAAATTACGATCCGGAAAACTACAATAACGAAGATGACGAGATGCCGACAACAGGTGCGGACAACGGACTTGAACTGGCAGACCTCAGAGGCGTTGACTATGATGATGCTCAGTGGGATGAACTTCTGGATCAGATGACAGTATCTGATATGGATCAGCTTATTGCTCTCGGCGGGTATCAGACAGTGGCAGTGTCCAGTATCAACAAAGTACAGACGATCGACTGTGACGGACCGGCTTCCATCAACAATAACTTTACAGGAACAGGTTCCGTAGGATTCCCGTCAGCGGTAATGATCGCAAGCACATGGAACAAAGACATCGCGACAGCTTTCGGTGAGAGTATCGGAAAGATGGCTGACGAGATGGGGGTATCCGGATGGTATGCACCAGCTATGAATATCCACCGTTCCGCATTTGCAGGACGTAATTTTGAGTATTACTCAGAGGACAGTCTCCTCTCAGGCAAGATCGCGGCAGCGGCAGTCCAGGGAGCAGAAGAGTACGGCGTATATGCTTATATCAAGCATTTCGCACTGAATGATCAGGAGACAAACCGTAACAGCATGATCTGTACATGGTCCAACGAGCAGGCAATCCGTGAAATCTACCTGAAACCGTTCGAGCTTGCAGTGAAAGAGGGCGGAGCTGATGCAGTAATGTCTTCCTTCAACTACATCGGCACAGAGTGGGCAGGCGGATATGCACCGCTTTGCAACACAGTACTCCGCGACGAGTGGGGATTCCAGGGATTTGTACTTACCGACTACTTCGGTGTATACGGATACATGAATTCCGATCAGGGTATCAGAAACGGTACAGACTGTATGCTGGTTGCTTACGACACAGAGACGAACCATGTGAAAGATCAGGAGAGCGCGACAGGTGTTCAGGCTATGCGACAGGCATGCAAGAATATTCTGTACACAGTAGTAAACAGCCATGCGTATGATCCAGCCAACCTTGAGACAGGAATGATGGGCTGGCAGATTGCAGCCATCGTGATCGATGTTGTATGCGCAGCCATTATCATTGTGCTTGAAGTTGTAGCAATCAAAAAATTCCTCAAAAGAAAAGCAGGAAATGCAAAAATAGAAACTTCAAAATAATAAGTAAGTTTTGAGGGCGCCCGGCCTGGACAAGCCTGGGCGCCCTCATTTAACAGGAACGGAGGCGTTTTATGAGCAATTTAAAGACTTGGTGGCTGGATAAATGGGGTGCATTTGCCGAGAAGCATCCGAAGCTGTCGAAATGGGTATATCAGATCTTTTACTTCTTTGTATTCAGTATGGGAGTTACGATTTTTCAGTATCTTGTATTTACATTTATGCCGCATATTCTCGGGAAAGGGCTTGCAGGCACAGAGTTCATGTGGCCACAGGTACATATGAACCTTTTCGGTGTTGATTTTGACTGGAGCCTTCTCGGATACGAAGTGCTGAAGGATAAAACGACAGGCGAGGTGCTGATCGGAGGCGGTCTTGGTTACTTCATCAGCTATGAAGTCGGTTCCTTTCTTGCCCAGTGTATCAACTTCCCACTTCAGAGAAACATTACATTCAAGAGCAAGGGTAATCCGGTCTGGCAGGCGATGTGGTACTTTATCGCGTGGGTAGTTATCTCCCTGATCTGCAACGGATTCAACAATCTGTGGATGCCGATCGCGCAGCAGTATGTGGCTCCGGCGATTTACAATCTGCTCGTTACATTCATCACAGGCGGTGTGTCCATGATCATCTTCTTCTTTGTATTCAAGATTATCTTCCCGGAGGGTGAGCCGGAGAAGAAAGAGGCGAAATAAGCCGGAAAACGGCAGAACAGGAGGAGCGTTGTGAAACATAAAGATATTATTGATAAAATGAAACTGGAAGAAAAGGCGGCCCTCTTAAGCGGTAAGGGCGAGTGGCAGACATGGGATTTTGAGCGATTGGGAATTCCGTCCATGTTCTGCTCCGACGGACCTCACGGTATCCGCAGACAGGCAGGAGCCGGGGATCATCTGGGCCTGAACCCGTCTCTTCCGGCAACCTGTTTCCCGACGGCGGCTACGGTAGCCAACAGCTGGAATCCGGAACTCGGAGAAGAGATTGGGAAGGCGCTGGGCGAAGAGGCCAGCGTACAGGGAGTTAACGTAGTGCTCGGTCCGGGCCTCAACATTAAGAGAAGCCCCCTGTGCGGCCGTAATTTTGAATATTTCTCCGAGGATCCGTATCTTGCGGGAAAGATGGCGGCGGGTTATATCCGGGGAATCCAGAGCCAGGGCGTATATGCCTGCCCGAAGCACTTCGCGGTGAACAGCCAGGAGCTCCGCAGGATGGCCATGAACGCAGTGGTGGATGAGAGGACTCTGCGGGAAATTTATCTGACAGGATTTGAAATCGCTGTTAAAGAAGGCGGCGCAAAAGCGATCATGACCAGTTACAACCAGGTCAACGGAACTTATGCCAATGAAAATACTCATCTTCTCAGGGATATCTTGAGAAACGAGTGGGGGTATGACGGAATCGTGATCACGGACTGGGGCGGTTCCAATGATCATATCAAAGGCGTAGAGGCAGGATCGGATCTGGAGATGCCGACTCCCGGACTGGATTCGGCAAGGCAGATTGTGGCGGCCGTGAAAGACGGGAAACTGTCGGAGGCGGTTGTGGATGAATGTGTCGACCGTCTTCTGGAAGCTGTCCTTACACTGACAAAAGAAAGAGAGATACCGGAAGAGTTTGACAAGAAAGCACATCATGCGCTGGCGAGAAAAGCGGCATCAGAGAGTGCGGTGCTCTTGAAAAATGAGGACGATATCCTCCCGCTGAAAGCGGGAACAAGAGTAGCGTTGATCGGAGACTTTGCGTTCGAGCCCAGATATCAGGGCGCAGGATCCTCCATGGTAAATGCGACTGCTCTGGACAAGATGGTCGAACTGATCAAAGAATACGACCTGATACCGGTCGGAAGTTCGAAAGGGTATGTCAGGACCGGCGAGGAGGACGCAGTTCTGGCAAAAGAGGCGGTAGATCTGGCCCAGTCTGCAGATGTGGTACTGTACTGTTTCGGTCTGGATGAGCTGAGCGAGTCTGAGGGTATAGACCGGACTCATATGAGAATACCGCAGAATCAGATTTCTCTCCTGGAAGCAATGGCGAGAGTGAACAAAAATATTGTTGGAGTCTTAAGCGCCGGCGCTGCTATCGAGATGCCATGGCATTACTGCCTGAAAGGTCTGCTCCACGGCTATCTGTACGGTCAGGCGGGAGCAGGAGCGATGCTTGACATCCTGACAGGAAAGACCAATCCGTCGGGAAGACTGAACGAGACATATCCTGTGCGGTATGAGGACACACCTGCATTCCGCTACTTCCCCAGTGAGGAGCGCAATTCGGAGTACAGGGAAGGTCTCTATGTGGGGTACCGGTATTATGATACAAGCAAGGTGCGGGTAATGTATCCGTTTGGATTCGGACTGTCATACACAGAGTTCGAGTACAGCGATATCAAAGTCGACGATGCGGGCGTTACATTTACAGTGACAAACACAGGCGCTGTGGACGGTGCGGAAGTGGCGCAGCTTTATGTAGGTATGAAAGATGCAAAGGTATACCGCCCGGAGAAAGAACTGAAAGGCTTTGCGAAAGTATTCCTGAAAGCCGGCGAGAGCAAAGAAGTGCGGATCACCTTTGATGATAAGACATTCCGCTACTGGAATGTGCGGACAGACCGCTGGGAGATCGAAGGCGGCGTATACTGTATCATGGTTGGCGCCAGCTGTGCGGATATCCGTCTTGAGGCAGAAGCAGATGTTGCGGGCACAACGGAAGAGTTCCCGTACTATACGAACCGCATGCCGTCCTATTATTCCGGACTGATCCAGCAGGTCGACGACAAAGAGTTTGAAGAACTGCTCGGAACGCCGATCCCGTCCGGAAAATGGACCGGGGATCTGACCGTCAATGACGCAATCTGCCAGATGTACTACGCGAAGAGTGCAATTGCGCGGTTTGCATATAAGAAACTGACCCAGATGAAAAAGAAGAGCGAAGATGCCGGAAAACCGGATCTGAACATCCTCTTTATCTATAACATGCCGTTCCGCGCCATCGCCAAGATGACGGGAGGCATGGTGAGCATGGAAATGGTGGAAGGAATCGTGACCATGGTCAACGGACATCTCTTCCGGGGCCTTGGACGCACCATAAGAGGATTCTTCCGCAACAGCAGTCTCAATAAGAAGTATGTGAAAGAAATCACGGGGAAATAACATAAGAGGTTCTTCGTTCTGCGGAAACTCAAGAAGTTCGTCTTGCAATGAGCGGATAACTGTGTTAGAATAATCGTGGTTTATCCGCAGGAGGTGTAGAGATGGATATCTTAAAGACCGTGATAACGATCATCTTTGTTATAGACTGCATTGCATTAGCTGCGATCATTCTTCTTCAGGAGGGAAAGTCGGCCGGACTTGGTACGATCAGCGGAGCAGCAGACACATATTGGGGGCATAATAAAGGCCGTTCCATGGAGGGAACACTTGTGAAAGTTACCCGCGTGGTAGCAGTACTTTTTATTGTGCTGGCTGTAGTCCTTAATCTTAAAGTTTTTAATTAATACCGTACTGGTATCAAATGCACTATATCAGAAGATAATAATCACGTAAGCACTCTATAACCGATATAGAGTGCTTATGTTTTTGTGCGATACGCCCGGAGGGCGACCGCATGGCGGCCAGGCTGGCCTGGACGGCCAAGCGGGCATTCGACGGGCAACGGTCAGCGAGGGATATAATCCCGAGCTGAGCGGTACAGCGAACGGCGTGAGCTGTACGGTATCGCAGAGATCGATACGCCCGGCAGACGACTTTTCAGAGATGGAGAAGAGATATGGATCAGACATTTGACAAGCGAAAGAAGGTCATACTGGATTTTATCAGCGACGACCTTTATGTGCCGATGAAAATAAAAGAGATCGCTGCTGTTCTGCAGATCCCCCGGGAGCAGCGCGGCGAGTTAAAAGAAGTGCTTGACGTTCTTGTGAATGAGGGGAAGATATCACTGTCAAAACGGGGAAAGTACAGTAAAGGCACTGCAGTGCGTCTGAAGGGCACATTCCAGGCCAATGCAAGAGGCTTCGGATTCGTGACGCCGGAAGACGGCACGGAGGACGTATTTATCCCGGAGGAGAATATAACAGGCGCTTTTCAGGGCGACGAGGTTGAATATATCATCACGGCGGCGCCTTCCGGAAGACGCCGTGAGGGAAAAATCGTCAGGATAATTTCACACGGTGTTGCACGGGTAGTGGGATTATACGAGAAAAGCAAGAGTTTCGGATTTGTCCGTCCGGACAACCAGAGATATCTGAAAGACATCTATATTCCTGCCGGGAAAGAGAAGGGAGCAATGACCGGACATAAAGTGGTCGTGGAACTGACTTCTTACGGCGGCGAGCACATGAAACCGGAGGGAGAGATCGTCGAGATCATCGGTCACGTAAATGATCCCGGTACGGATATCCTGTCTGTTGTGATGGACGCGGGGATTCCTTCGGAATTTTCTGAAAAGGTGCTGAATCAGGCGGTGCGCGTCGGCAAGCCTGTCAGCGAGGCTGACCGTGCAGGCAGAAAAGATCTGAGGAACTGGCTCATGGTGACTATAGACGGGGAAGATGCAAAGGACCTGGACGACGCCGTATCCCTGCAGATAGAGAAAGGCAATTATATTCTCGGGGTCCATATAGCAGATGTGACGAACTACGTACAGGAGAACAGCGCTCTGGACCGGGAGGCTCTTGAGAGGGGAACCAGCGTATATCTTGCAGACCGGGTGATCCCGATGCTGCCCCATAAGCTGTCCAACGGCATCTGCTCATTGAATGCCGGTGAGGACCGGCTTGCGCTGTCGTGTATCATGACTTTTGATCTGTCAGGGGAGATGATCGATCATGAAATTGCAGAGACTGTGATCAACGTAGATCGCAGAATGAGCTATAACGGTGTTGCCGAAATATTGAAAGAAGGGTCTGAGGATACAGAGGAGGTACAGACGAAAAGCGCCGGAAAAGACGGGGATGGAGAAGGCAGAGATATGGAGAAGATCATTCCCATGATCCGGCAGATGAAGCAGTTGTCGGATATCCTCCGTGAGCGCCGGGGCAGGAGAGGTTCTATCAATTTTGATTTCCCGGAGACGAAGGTTATTCTGGATGATGAAGGTCGTCCGGTTGACATCAGGCCGTATGAGAGAAATGATGCGACGAAGATCATCGAGGACTTTATGCTCATGGCAAATGAGACAGTGGCGGAGGAGTATTACTGGAGAGAACTTCCGTTCCTCTATCGTACCCACGAAGTTCCCGATGAGGAGAAGATACGCCAGTTATCCGCTTTCATCAATAATTTCGGGTATCACATTCACGTGCGTAATGAGGTTCGGCCGAAGGAAATCCAGAAGCTGCTCGACCGTGTGGACGGAACGCCGGAGGAAGCGCTGATCAGCCGTCTGGCGCTGCGCTCCATGAAGCAGGCCCGCTATACGACAGAGAATACAGGGCACTTCGGACTTGCGGCAAAGTATTACACGCATTTTACTTCGCCGATCAGAAGATATCCGGATCTTCAGATCCATCGGATCATCAAAGAAAATCTCAGAGGCCGTCTGAATGAGGACAGAATTGCCCACTACGAGGAAATTCTGGCGAAAGTGGCGGCACAGTGCAGTGACCGGGAACGCAGGGCCGAGGAAGCGGAACGTGAAGTGATCAGGATGAAGAAAGCGGAGTACATGCGTTCACGTATAGGTGAAGAATATGAGGGAGTAATCTCAGGAGTGACGAAATGGGGCGCGTATGTGGAACTTCCGAATACAGTCGAAGGTCTTGTCCATGTGGCTGACATGAGGGATGATCACTATGAACTCTCTGAGCAGAGCTATGAACTGATCGGTGAACATACAGGAAGAAGATACAAGCTCGGACAGACTGTACGGGTGCGGGTTACGGATGCGGATAAGTTGCAGAGAACAGTTAATTTTGAGATCATATCCTGAAAAGGAGAGTAAAATATATGAGTAAGGCAGAGACAAAACTTGTCGCCAATAATAAAAAAGCATATCATGATTATTTCATCCTTGAGAAATATGAAGCGGGGATCGTACTGCACGGAACAGAGGTGAAATCCCTGCGCATGGGGAAATGCAGTATTAAAGAGTCGTTTATTCGCGTAGAAGACGGCGAGATGTACATCTATGGCATGCACATTTCACCTTATGAAAAGGGAAATATCTTTAATAAGGATCCGCTCAGAGTCCGGAAGCTGCTCCTGCACAAGAAAGAGATACTGAAGATCTTTGGAAAAATGAAAGAGCAGGGAATCACGGTCGTTCCGCTGAAGGTATATTTCAGCGGGAGTCTTGTAAAAGTCGAGATTGGTCTGGCAAAGGGAAAGAAGCTCTATGACAAGAGAGCGGATATTGCGAAAAAAGATCAGAAGAGAGAGGCACAGAGAGATTTCAAGGTGAGAAACCTCTGATGAAGCATGCAGAGAAGGAGAGAAAAAGATGATTCAGGATATAGAACCGCGGCATTTGGACAATCAGTATAAACCAGTGCCGCCGGACCAAGAAAGTTATGCACTGTACTACGAGGATCACGCGGTGCTCCTGAAAAAGACAGACGAGGGCATTACATATCCGAGATTCAGGGAAATCGAGAGACTTAATGAAGAAATATATGAAGATTACATATATCTCTTTTCCGTGGATGACGAGAGATACTATCTGGTCAAAGAGATTAACAGAGAGCCTCTCTCGGAATTTGTAATGGAAAATACTGAGATATTCCGCAATGCGGATCCGCAGTATCATGCCTTTGCCGGGATTACGGGTTACCAGCTCTACAACTGGTATAAAAATCACAAATACTGCGGCAGATGCGGAAGGATGATGAAAAGGGATAAGAAAGAACGCATGCTGTACTGCGAGGATTGCCACAATATGGAGTATCCGAAGATATGTCCGGCAGTCATCATCGGAGTTACGGACGGCGACCGGATCCTGATGTCCAAATATGCAGGAAGAACGTATAAGAAATACGCGCTTCTTGCAGGATTTACAGAGATTGGCGAGACGGTGGAACAGACCGTTGCCCGGGAGGTCATGGAAGAGGTTGGATTGAAAGTGAAGAATATCCGTTATTACAAGAGTCAGCCGTGGGCGTTCAGTGACACGCTGCTTATGGGATTCTACTGCGATCTTGACGGGGAAGACAAGATCACGCTGGATCAGAATGAGCTTGCCCTTGCCGAATGGTTTGAGCGTGATGAGATTCCTGTGGAGCCGTCCAGAGACAGTCTGACAAATGAAATGATAATACAGTTTAAAAATGGCGCTGTCTGAGGTATAATAGAGAAAAATATTTTAATTACTGATATGATTGTAAAACAGGAGGTACTGATTCATGAGAGCAGAATTTGACGAGAGTCTGGTAACAGGCAATGAGATGATCGATACACAGCATAAGGAACTGATCGATAAGATCAATAAACTTCTGGACAGCTGTGAGACAAGCAAGGATAAGGTGGTTGCAGTGAAGACGCTGGACTATCTCGCAGATTATACGGAGTTCCATTTCAGCGAGGAGGAGAAACTGCAGGAGTCTATTAATTATCCGGGAATCGCAGAGCACAAGAAAGAGCATGACAAGCTGCGTCAGGTAGTGAAAGATCTCTACAACATGCTGGAGGAAGAGGAAGGACCGTCGGATGCGTTCGTAGAGCAGGTGAACAGAAATGTGATCGAGTGGCTGTACCGCCACATCAAAGGATTTGACCGCTCAGTGGCTGAGTATAAGTTTATGAATGAGAGCAGCGAGAGGCTGTAAGCGGCGGCTTTGACAGAATGATGCGTCAATGATCAATAAGATCCGGGAATTGAGGAAGGGAGATTTCCCTTCCCCGGTTCCCGGATCAGTCGATTTTATAACAGGCCATGTCATAGGGAATAAAATATCCCTGTGCGTGGCGGCAGACCGGACACACAGGCGGAGCCTGGTTGCCTTCGTGGATATACCCGCAGTTGGTGCACATCCACCTGGATTCGGTCTGCGGCTGATACCATGTGTCTGATTCCAGCATTTCCGCCAGTTTTGCAAAACGCTGTTCGTGGACATGTTCGATCTCCGCGATCTGATGGAAGGCGGACGCCACTTCTGCGAATCCTTCTTCCCGCGCCGTATTGCCGAAAGCCTGATAGACATCGGCGAATTCTTCATGTTCGTTGTGTTCGGCAGCGCGGAGCAGTTCCGGCAGGGTATCCTGCTGATCCACCGGATAGGCGCCGTCGATGTGGATCGTTTCTCCGGCCAGGTCTTTTAGAAGATCATAGAAGCGTTCCGCGTGGGCCCGCTCCTGATCGGCGGTGTACCGGAATATTTCAGCGATGGTGAGCATTCCTTCTTTCTCCGCCCGCTCCGCAGCGATAGTATACCGGTTTCTCGCCTGGCTTTCGCCTGCAAAGGCACGCATCAGATTTTCTTTTGTAATACTTTCAGAAAAATTAACAGCCATGGTTCACACTCCTTTTCATTTAATGGAAAGTATGTGCCATGGCTGTCAATTTTATACATATTTAGTTGAATCCGATCAGTCTTCTCGCCACGCTGTAGGCAAGAGAGGAGACTTTCCTTCCGGAGCGTCCGGGCAGGTTCATCGTCTGACCGAGGATGCCGTAGCGGATCTTTACATAGGTCTTATAGTCTTTTCGTTTCAGATAATTCCAGAGTTCCTTTTTCTTTACCAGATTTTCCTGCTTCTTTGAGCGGATGCACAGGATGGAAGAAACAGTCATCATGATAGCCAGGTAATTAACCATATATTTTCTCAGCTTTTTGCTGGTGATCATGCGCAGCTCATACATGGCGATCATTGTCTTTGTCACGAAGAGCTGCTGATCGATCCGGCTGATCATGACTTTTTCATTTACAGACTGATCTTCGCGGCCGATAAAGTATCTGTAAAAATCTACATTCAGATAGTATAGCGTGCGCACATGAGGCAGCGGATAATATACATAGATATTGTCTACATAGAATGTATGCTTCGGAAGCTCGAGCTGGCAGAGCTTTAACATTTCCGTACGGTAGATGACGGAATGCATCAGGATATACTGATCAAGTCTGAAGCGTCCGATATCATCCCAGCGGAAAATCTGATTCTCCGGCAGTACATTGTCGTAGCGAATGACTTTCTTGTGTTCCATCCCTACCTTTTCGTATACGTAATTGGAAATCACCATATCGACCTGAGTGTCCGAGTCTGCGAACCCCTTGATGGCATCAAGGATCTTAAGAAGTGAATCTTTGTCTACCCAGTCGTCGCTGTCAACAACTTTAAAGTATTTGCCGGTGGCATGCTGGAGTCCGCAGTTAACCGCGTCTCCATGTCCGCCGTTTTCCTTATTGACAGCTTTGACAATGGTGGGATACTTCTCCTGGTAACGTTCGGCGATGGCCTGGGTGCCGTCTTTTGATCCGTCATTGACCACGATGATTTCCACGTCTTCGCCTCCGACAAGGATAGAGTTGATCGCCTTTTCCATATAGGCTTCTGAATTATAGCATGGTATTGCAAATGAGATGTATTTCATATTTTCCCTCCCCGCAGAATTGTATGACCATTATAGGATGTTTTTTCTGATTCTGATTCATTATACCATTGTTTATTGTATATTGTAAAATCTATTTTTATCAGATATAGTAATGGTATTGGTTTTGATATTTAAGGAGGAAACGAATGAAGAAGAATGTAATCGTAGGACAGTCCGGCGGTCCGACTGCCGTGATCAATGCAAGTCTGTACGGAGTCGTACAAGAGGCTCTGGACAGACCGGATGTATGTGGAACAGTATACGGAATGATCAACGGGATCGAAGGGTTTCTAAATGATCGGATTATGGATATGGAACCGCTGAAACAGTCGGGAGATCTTGAGCTGATCAGGACGACTCCCGGATCCTATCTGGGATCTTGCAGGTATAAGCTTCCGGAGAATCTGGAAGATGAAGTGTACCCAAGATTGTTTGAAAAGTTAAAACAGTATGGCATTGGGTATTTCTTCTATATCGGCGGCAATGATTCCATGGATACAGTTAGCAAGCTTTCGAGATATGCACAGAAGACAGGCAGCGATATTCGGTTTATAGGAATCCCGAAGACGATTGATAACGACCTGGTACGGACTGATCATACGCCCGGATTCGGAAGCGCTGCAAAGTATGTCGCTTCGACGGTGCGGGAGATCGCTGTCGACGCATCGGTGTATGACAATAAGAAGTCGGTTACCATTGTGGAGATCATGGGGCGGCACGCGGGATGGCTGACTGCAGCCAGTGTTCTTGCGCGTAAATTTGAAGGGGATAATCCGGTTCTGATTTATCTGCCGGAGATGGCTTTTGATTCCGACAAATTTATCTCTGACGTTAATGAAGCGTTGGAGAAGGTGCAGAATCTCGTCGTGTGTATATCAGAAGGGATAAATGACGGAAAAGGAACATTTATCTGCGAACTGGCAAGCGATGTGGGCGTGGATACGTTCGGGCATAAGATGCTTACAGGCTCAGGGAAATATCTGGAAAATTTAGTGAAAGAGAAGATTGGCGTCAAAGTAAGATCGGTGGAACTTAATGTATCGCAGAGATGTTCCTCCGCAATGCTGTCCGGTACAGATCAGAAAGAAGCTGTAGAATCCGGAGCGTGCGGAGTGCGATGCGCGATCGAAGGAGAGACAGGAAAGATGATCGGTTTCACACGCGTACCGGGTGAGGAATATCGGGTGGATTACGTGGCGGAAGATGTGAATCTGATCTGTAATCAGGAGAAGACAGTTCCGCTTGAGTGGATCACGGGGAACGGTTCGGATATCGGACAGGAGTTTATCGATTATGCGCAGCCGCTGATACAGGGGAGCGTGAAAGTGCCGGAGAAAGACGGGCTGCCGTTGTTTGCTTATCGGAAGTGAAAAAGAGCGCAGGAAAACTTTTAGAACGGATGTACCGTTTTCCTGCGCTCTTTTTTCAACAGAGCTATTTTGACATATTGTAAATATTGATGACATCGTCTTTGTTCAACGGCTGAAAGAATCCGACAGTACCGCCGCCGGTTGCAACACATTTTTCAGCCATTTCTTCAATCTGATTGTCTGTAGGAGAAATTCCAAGTTCTCTCAGACTAATTGGCATACCTATTTTTTTACACCAGTTTTCCCATGCCCCGATGCCTTTTAAGGCAGTTTCTTCTACATTGTAGAAGTTTTCTGCTACATCAAATACACGAACTGCAAATTGAGCAAAGCGTGCGGGATTTGTCTTATACACGTATCTTGCCCAGCTTCCCCATATAGCGCAGAGCCCTGCGCCGTGAGCAACATCGAACATACCGCCCAGTTCATGCTCGATCTTGTGGGACGCGAAGTCAGACTGGCGGCCCGTTCCGGTGAGACCATTGTGGGAGAGGCTTCCGGCCCACATCAGTGTGGCGCGAGCCTCATAATCGTCCGGGGAAGCAACGGCTTTTATGGCTGCTTCACGGACAGATACAAGAAGGCCTTCTGCCATGCGGTCGATCAGATCTACATCCTGCGTATTGGTAAAATAACGTTCCATCGTGTGCATCATGATATCAGACGCTCCGCTGGCTGTCTGATATACAGGAAGTGTGTAGGTCAGTTCAGGATTCATGCATGCGAAAAGCGGGCGGGCACAGTCATGATTGTAAGAACGCTTCAGGTTTTTCTGGCCTTCATACTCTTCGATAGTAATAACCATGGAGTTGCTCGTCTCGGAGCCTGTTGCAGCGATCGTGGAAATGCAGCCGATCGGCGCGATCTTATCAGTGGTTACTTTACCCATCAACAGTTCTTCCAACTCAAAATCGTTGGCAAGTCCGTAAGCGATTCCTTTTGCAGAATCAATAGCGCTTCCGCCGCCGATCGGAAGAATGAAATCCACATTTTCTTTTCTGCATATGTTAATTCCTTCTTTTACAAGACTAAGCCGCGGGTTTGGAACAACTCCGTCCAGATCCACATATTCAAGTCCGGCTTCGAGAAGCCCCTGATGTACGCGGTCTAATGTGCCGTTCTTCTGAAGATAGTCTCCGCCAAAATGTACAAGTACTTTGTGCCCTCCCAGCCTTTTGATCTCTTTTCCGGCTTCGGCTTCGACATTTTTGCCGAAAATGACTTTGGTAGGGTTATAGAATTCGAAATTGATCATATGTCATTCCTCCTTGAAATAATGTTTTGGCTTTATTATAGGAACAAATCAAAAAAAAGAATAATGAGAAAAATGCACCAGAATAGTGAAATAAATCGTATAAAAAACATCCTGGCGGTGCTGAAACGTATCAAAATACAAAAAGATCGGAATCTTCAGAAGAAAAGCAGAAATATAAGTAAAAAACATATGTGCAATATATCAAAAAACACATGACAAATTTGTCAAATAATATATAAATCTACTATTTATTTCACCAAGTTTAAAGGAAAAGAGGAAATAATCTGATTTGTAGAAAAGGTTTTTTGGCATGTATAATATGCTCAGACAGCAGATGAACAGAAGCGAGGTGAGGAACCGGAAATGATGCTGACAAGAGAAAAAAGAATATTGGATCTGCTTATGGAAAACGGGGATAAACTGACGACGACACAGATTGCGGACGCACTTAAAGTCAGTTCTAGGACAATAAAGGCAGATGTAAAAAAAATCAATGAGCAGCTGGACAACCATTTCTGCCGGATCAACAGCCAGCAGGGCGTCGGACTGTGGATCGAGTATGATAATGCCGAAGGAGAAAGATATCTGAAGGAACTCCTGAAAAGGAAATCAAACACATATCTGCTCCCTGAGATAAGGAAATATCATTTCGCAGTAGAACTTCTGTTTCAGAATGACTACATATCCATGGAGACGCTCGCGAAAGAATATTACATCAGCAGGGCATCTGTCTTGAACGACCTGAGCGAACTGGATACGTTCTGGGATCATT
>DWXI01000050.1 GCA_019119265.1 Candidatus Mediterraneibacter intestinigallinarum
GAATACAACAAGGCAAAGAACAGCTTCTTACACAGCAGGTAGCAAAGAAACATGCGAAAGGTAAATCCGTGCAGGAGATTGCAGATGAATTAGAAGAGGACGAAAAAGTTATTCGCAGAATATTGGAAAAGTTATAAAGTTTTTTGATGAAAGAAACTATTTAATGTATACACCGGCTATAACGGCCGGTGTAAAATTTGTGCGATAAAGAAACGGAGCATTTAATATGAATATTCTTTTAGCAGCGATAAACGCAAAATATATCCACTCCAATCTTGCAGTGTACAGCCTGCGAGCATATGCCCGCAAGTTTATCCAAGAAACGGAGATTGAAGAGTACACGATCAACCAGCCCATAGATGAAATCTTCATGGACATCTATACACATAGACCGGATATCCTGTGCTTTTCCTGCTATCTGTGGAATATCAGCTATGTGGAGCAACTCATCCGGGAAATACCGAAAGTGCTGCCCGATACGAAGATATGGCTGGGAGGTCCGGAAGTTTCCTATAATGCCGGAGAAATGCTGGAGAAGTATCCCGGACTGACAGGGATCATCTGCGGGGAGGGCGAGGAAACGTTTCTGGAGCTCATGGACTACTATCATTCTGGAATAGAGCTTGCAGCAGTGAGAAAAGACACGGACTGCTGCGAATCGATGGTCACGGATCTTTCAGAAATCCGGGGGATCGTATATCGAAACAGTGATGGAAGTATCATGGAGACGCAGCTCCGACCGGTGCTTAATCTGAGCAGGGTTCCGTTTGCATATGAGCACGTTGAGGACTTCCGCAACCGAATCATTTATTATGAGTCCAGCAGAGGATGTCCGTTTTCGTGCAGTTACTGCCTCTCGTCCATTGACAAATGTCTCCGGTTCCGTGATCTTGAACTTGTGAAACAGGAGCTTCAGTTTTTTATCGACCATGAGGTGCCGCAGGTAAAATTTGTAGACCGGACGTTTAACTGCCGGCACGACCATGCCATGGCGGTGTGGAAATATATCAAAGATCATGACAAAGGCATGACAAACTTTCATTTTGAGATAGCGGCGGATCTTCTTAATGAAGAAGAAATCGCGTTGATCCGCAGTATGCGTCCGGGGCTTATTCAGCTTGAGATTGGTATCCAGTCTGCGAACAGCGAGACAATATCTGAGATAAAGAGAAGGATGGATCTGAGAAAAGTGGAGTGCACAGTGGCGGAGATACGGAAGAATAGAAACGTGCACCAGCATCTGGATCTGATCGCAGGTCTTCCCTATGAGGACTACGACAGTTTTGCAAAATCTTTTGACCGGGTGTACGCGATGCGACCGGATCAATTACAGCTGGGGTTTTTAAAAGTGCTGAAGGGGGCTCTGATGCATGAGAAGACACAGGAATACGGGCTTGTGTATCAGGATCGCCCGCCCTATGAAGTGCTTTCTACGAAATGGCTGCCTTACGCTGATGTGATCCGCCTCAAAAAGATTGAGGAGATGGTAGAAGTCTATTACAACAGCGGACAGTTCGGAAATACAATGGAACATGCGGAAAAAGAATTCTCAGGGGCATTTGCCATGTACAGCGCCCTGGCTGATTATTATGAAAGAAACGATCTTTTCCGGATCAGCCATTCCAGGATTGCAAGATATGAGATCCTGCTTCATTTTCTGGAAGAGCATATGGGGGTGTATCCGGACAACTCTGAGGACAGACGGCAGCCGGCTGCCAAATCCGCAGAGAACAGGCATCAGTCCGCAGTTGAATCCGCAGCGGACAGGATGGCTGAGTATACGGCATGGTTGACATTGGACCTGTATCTGAGGGATAATGTGAGAAACCGTCCTTCGTTCCTTCCAGAGAACAAGATAAGCTCAGATGAAGCAGCAGTTTTCTATAAAATGGAGGAGGAAGAACGACGGTATCTGAAAAATTATGCGGGGTATGACAGGAGGCAGATGCGCAAAATGACGCATCTGGAACGTATTTTCGGAAGAATGATCCTGTTTGATTACCGGGAGAGAGACCCGCTCAGCGGAGACGCAAAAGTGTATGAGATTAAAGAAAGGACTGTTGAAAATGAATTTTCACGATAAAAAATTCAGACGTATCGTGTCTATAATTATACTTGTTTTGATAGCGGCGATGGTGCTGACTATGGTACTGCCGTATATCATATGACAAAGAAACAGGAACATGTTGAAAAGACAGAGGAGAACAGCAGGCAATGTCCGGAAAAGATACTATGAGGATTGGGAAGATCACGCAGACTGCATGGCAGCGGTCTGTCAGAAAGCAGCTGCATACAGGAAAAGAAAACATGCTGTTTGCGGCATCGCCGTGGGAGACGTGCTCCGGTTTTCGGACGGAAACAGGAGATGGATGCGTGTGGGCGGACGCTCATGCCACAGGAGATAATGTCAGGACAGGATATTATGCCGTATATCATGCGGCCGGCCAACTTGCAGCACGCAATGTATGTGTCCGGGGAGCGGCTGTGCGTGTCCTGTTCCCGCAGGAAAGTCGGGAGGAGCAGCTTGCAGGAATAGCGGCCAGTGTGGACTGTGCGTGCAGGGAACTGGGAATCCAGGTGACAAGTTTTCAGGGGGAGGTGTCAGCCGCTGTCCTACATACAGTTGTGTTTGTAAGTGCCGCGGGAGTACGGCAGGACCAGAATATTATACAGAAAAAGATACGGATCGATAACAGAGGAAAAGACAATGGAGAAACATCTCCGGAAAAGAATTCGGCTCACAAGGAAATCATTATGTGTGGATATGCGGGCCTTGAAGGAACTTTGCGTATTCTTGATGAAGCACAGACGGAATTGGAAACAAGGTTTGTTTCCGCTTTCCTTGAACAGGCGCAAGGACTGATTGGGGAACTGGTAAAGCCGGAGCAGATCCTGAAAGTATATGGATGTGACAGAAAAGCAGTGGCGCACCAGATCGGAAGCGGCGGAATCATGGCGGCTTTGTGGGAACTCTCGGAGACGGCTCATATCGGTTTTGAGATCAATATGCCGCAGATCGCGTTGAAGCAGGAAACGGTGGAAATCTGTGAGTTTTACCGCCTGAATCCGTATCTGATGACGTCTGCCGGCAGTTATCTCATTCTGACCGATGCGGGCGAAGATGTGATCCGTGCGCTTGAAGAGGCAGGCGCACAGACGGTCAGGCTGGGCGCGGCAAGAGAACAGAATGCGAGGGTGATCCGGAATGGTGAAGAGATTAGATATCTGGACAGGCCGGCGCCGGATGAGCTGGAAATATGGAGGAGTAAAAGATGAATGAAAGCAAAGAGGCACTGAGAATTGAGATACTCAAATATCTGGAGAAACATAGCAGAGTGGATTTAGGCGAGCTCGCCGCACTCATGGGAACGGGGGAAACAGAAGTTGCCAATGAGATGGCGGAGATGGAAAAGGAGAAGATCATCTGCGGCTATCACACGCTGATCGATTGGGATAAAACCAGCGTTGAGATGGTGACAGCTTTGATCGAAGTCCGTGTGACTCCCCAGAGAGACAGAGGATTTGACCGTATCGCCGAAAGAATTTATAACTATCCTGAAGTATATGCAGTTTATCTGATTTCCGGCGGTTATGATCTTCTCGTGACACTTGAGGGCAGAAGTCTGAAAGAAGTGTCTCGTTTCGTTTCGGAAAAGCTGTCTCCCATCGAGGGCGTACTTAATACCGCCACACATTTTATTCTGAAAAAATATAAGGACCATGGCACAATCATGATACCCAGGAAAGAGTCGGAAAGGATGCTGGTGACGCCGTGATGAGAAATCCGTTATCAAAGAAGATCGTAGATATACAGCCTTCGGGGATCCGCAAGTTCTTTGACGTGGCAAATGAGATGAAAGACGCGATCTCGCTGGGAGTCGGCGAGCCGGATTTTGATACGCCGTGGCGGATCCGGGAAGAGGGAATCTTCAGCCTTGAAAAGGGGAGGACGTTTTATACGTCCAATGCAGGTCTGAAAGAGTTGAGAAAAGAGATCGGCAGATATCTGGAGCGGAAGATCGGCGTCAGCTATGATCCGATGAAGGAGACTCTGGTCACGGTAGGCGGAAGCGAAGCCATCGATGTGGGGCTGCGCTGCATGCTGGATCCGGGGGATGAAGTGCTGATCCCGCAGCCGAGCTATGTGTCCTATCTGCCATGTACGATCATGGCGGACGGTGTGCCGGTGGTGGTTCCCCTCCAATATGAAAATGATTTCAAGCTGACAGTGGAAGATCTGGAGAAATATACGACGCCGAAGACAAAGATCCTGATCATGCCGTTCCCCAATAATCCGACTGGTTCCATTATGACAAAAGAAGACCTGGAGCCTGTGGCGGAATTTGCAAAAGAACATGACTTGTATGTGATGTCGGACGAGATCTACTCTGAGCTTACTTATCAGACAGAACATGTCTCCATCGCAAGCCTGCCGGGCATGCGGGAGAGGACGCTGGTGATCAACGGATTTTCCAAAGGATTTGCCATGACCGGCTGGCGGCTGGGCTACTGCTGCGGACCGGCGGCGATCATTGAACAGATGACAAAGCTTCATCAGTTTGCGATCATGTGCGCGCCTACGACCAGCCAGTACGCTGCGGTAGAAGGTCTCAAGAACTGTGAAGATGAAGTGGAAGAGATGCGGCGGTCCTATAACCAGAGACGCCGGTTCCTTATGCATGAATTCAAGCGGATGGGGCTGGAGTGCTTCGAACCGTTCGGGGCGTTCTACGTATTTCCGAGTATAAAAGAGTTCAAAATGAGTTCGGAAGAATTTGCGACAAGGCTCCTTCAGGAAGAGAAGGTTGCGGTCGTTCCAGGAACAGCTTTCGGAGAGTGCGGAGAGGGATTCCTGAGGATTTCGTACGCTTACTCGCTGGAAGATCTGAAAGAAGCGCTGAGCCGTGTGGAGAGATTCATTACCCGGCTGAGAGAAAATGACGGGAGATAAGGATAATGATAAATATCGTACTTCTTGAGCCGGAAATCCCGGCAAATACAGGAAACATAGGGAGGACGTGCGTTGCGTCCGGCGCCCGACTCCATCTGATCGAGCCGCTGGGGTTCAGCCTCAGCGAAAAGGCGTTAAAGCGTGCGGGGATGGACTACTGGAAAGATCTGGACGTTACTACCTATATTGACTATCAGGATTTCCTCGATAAAAATCCCGGTGCAAAGATCTACATGGCAACCACAAAAGCGCAGAAAATCTATACGGAAGTATCCTACGAACCGGATTGCTATATCATGTTCGGCAAAGAAAGCGCAGGCATCCCTGAAGAAATCCTCATTCAGAATCAGGAGAACTGCATCCGGATCCCGATGATGGAGAAGATCCGTTCTCTGAACCTCGGAAATTCGGTGGCGATCGTGCTGTATGAGGCGCTGCGGCAGAACGGGTTTGCCGGGATGGAGAAGGAGGGGCATCTGCACTATTTAAATTGGAATTAAAAAGTGTATTATAATTGGATCTATTCAAAAACTTTCATCTGGCATTTCACCAGAACTCCACAGGCGTTTAGTTATTTACACCACTGCGCACAATATATTTTTAAACAGCTACATTGAAGACACCCTGGAAAAATCTCCGGCAGCTCAGGCACAATAATCTTTTTCCCCGCTAAGCCATCGCAGCAAGGCGGGGATTTTTTTGCCCAGAAAAGGTCCATGTCCTTCGGAGCATTAATGAAGTAGGTACTTGTCAGACGTACCTCAAAATCCAGCTATAACGGAGCTGTGTTGTCACGAAGACCCGTAGCAGAGCGCCGGCATTTAAGCCGCGTCTTTTGCGGCTTTATGTGTCCGCTGCGCTATGCTCCGAGCGCGAGCGTGGTCGCCGGGGCAATACAGCATCGTTATGGCGGACGTTTGAGAACAAATGAACAATAGCGATAAACTAATAAATAATTATCAAATTTGCTAATAAATACTTTGAATAATTCATAACATCATGTATAATATTACCAAATGCTGTGTTAAAAACATATGAAATTCTATTCTCTGCATGAAGCAGGAAGGAATGGAAAAACTAAGAAAACAGATATGATCCGGAAAGGTGGTGGATAAAATATGGTAGAAGAGACGATCCGGACGATCCGCGAGACCGAGAGAGAGGCGCAGGAGATTGTGGAGAATGCCCGCCGGGAGAGTGAGCGCATCAGAAAAGAGGCAGAGGAACGTTCCGCTCAGATCCGAGACGGGATCATCCGTAATGCGCAGGCTGAGGCAGAAGCCGCAGATGAGAAGGCACATCTCGCAGGAGCAGAGAAAGAAATCAGCGCGAAAGCCGGATACGAGGCGGAGACAGCGAAGCTTAAGATTTCTGCCGGCGAGAAAGAAAAAGAGGCAGTGGAGATGGTGATCTCCATGCTGGCATAGCAAAGGAGGGAGAAATGAATGGCGGTACTTAAGATGCAGAGAATCAGCATCTGCGCCTTAAAGAAAGACCGTAAAGCGATCCTTGAAAAGCTTCAGAGCATGGGGGTGCTTGAAGTGAATCACATTCTTGAAGAGGATGAAGATTTTCACAAGATGGACACCGTGGGAAAGAAACAGGGATTTGAAAAGGCGGCGTCGGCGGTGGACCAGTCGCTGGATATTCTGGAAAGATATGCGCCGGAAGATAAATCCATGTTTGCGGCTCTGGAGGGTAAGAAACTGATTTCCGCGGACGATGGAATGAAAGTTCAGCAAGAACGCCGGGAGCTTTTAAAAACGGCGAAACAGATCTATGATCTGGACCGGGAGCACGCGGAGCAGCTGGCGTCTGTTATGAAGCTTACGAACAGCATCGAGAGCCTGACGCCATGGCTTTCGCTGGACGTTCCGCTGAAGGTCATGAAGACAGAGCGGACCGTATTCTTTCCGGGAACAATGCCGGGAGGTACTACAGCGGAGAAAGTGTATGAGATATTGGATGAGAAAGCTCCGGAAGCGGAAAGTGCCGGCGTGTATATCATTTCACAAGAACAGAGTACGGTCTATCTGGCGGTGATATGCCTGAAAGAAGAGGCGGGCGCAGTGGAGGACGCACTCAGAAGCGAGGGATTTGCCAGACCATCCCAGTCGTGGAACGAAGTGCCTGCCCGGGAGAAAGAGATATTAGAACAGAAGATTGCAGATTGCAGAGATAACATATCAGAAATCGAAGAGAAGATAAAGGCGCTTGCATCAGATAGGGATAGATTGAAGATCGTTGCAGACTATTACAGAGTTCGCGCCGATAAGTATGAAATACTTGGAACTCTGCCACAGTCAGAGCGGACATTTGTGATCAGCGGCTATATACCGGCGGCTGTGGCAGACAGGACGGCAGACTATCTGATGAAAAAATATGACTGCATGGCTGAAGTAGAGGAGCTAAAAGAAGATGAGGAGCCTCCGGTCATTTTAAAGAATAACCCATTCTCCGCCAATATGGAGGGCGTTGTGGAGTCCTACGGACTTCCGGTAAAAGGAGAGATCGATCCGACGACGATCATGTCATTCTTCTATGTATTTTTCTTCGGCATGATGCTCTCGGATGCGGCATACGGAGTGATCGTATCCATTGTGTGTGGAATACTGGTGCTGAAATTCCCAAGAATGTCACAGGGGATGAAGAAATCGCTGAAGCTGTTCTTCTACTGCGGACTTTCAACCATTGTGTGGGGCGTGCTCTTCGGCGGATATTTCGGAAATATTGTGGATATCGTGACAGGAAAATTCTTCGGTACGACGATCACGCCGCCGGCGTTGTGGTTTGTACCCCTCAACGAGCCCATGAAACTGTTACTGTATTCCCTGCTCTTCGGAGTGATCCACCTGTTTACAGGGCTTGCGATCAAAGGGTATCTGTGTATCAGAGACGGAAAGATCATGGATTTCTTCTGTGATGTCGTGCTCTGGTTCATGCTCCTGATCGGCCTGCTCCTGATGCTGCTCCCGAGTGATCTGTTTGCATCGATCGCCCAGATGGAGATCGTATTTCCGGGATGGCTCAATACTCTGGCAAAGGCGCTTGCGATCATCGGAGCTGTGGGAATTGTCCTGATGTCTGGAAGGTCAAATAAGAATCCGGCGCTGAGGATCGCGCTTGGCGCATATGATCTTTACAATATTACCGGATGGCTCAGCGATGTGCTGTCTTACTCGCGTCTGCTGGCATTAGGGCTTGCGACAGGTGTTATCGCTTCGGTCATCAACCAGATGGGCAGTATGCTGCCGAACAACGTGATCGGGATCATTTTCTTCATCCTGATCTTCATCGTCGGACACTCTATGAATCTGGCGATCAACCTGCTGGGTGCGTATGTACACACAAACCGCCTGCAGTTTGTAGAATTTTTTGGAAAGTTTTATGAGGGCGGCGGACGGCCGTTCCACCCGTTTAGAGAAAATACAAAATATGCAGAGATTAAGGAGGAAACTTTATCATGAGTGAATTAGGAATTGTGTATGCATTACTTGGAGCGGCTGTCGCTGTTCTTCTGTCAGGTACAGGTTCTGCCATCGGTGTCGGCATCGCAGGTCAGGCGGCTTCGGGAGTTGTGACCGAAGATCCCAGTAAATTCGCAAAAGTGCTGATCATCCAGCTTCTTCCGGGTACACAGGGGCTGTACGGACTTCTGATCGGATTTATCACACTGTCCAAGATCGGCGTGCTCGGCGGCGGTCTTGCAGATCTTTCCGTTCAGACCGGACTTCTCATCCTGGCGGCGTGTCTGCCGATCGGTGTGGTAGGACTTCTCTCGGCGATCGCCCAGGGCAAGACAGCTGCGGCTGCCATCGGTATTGTTGCGAAGAAACCGGATCAGTTCGGTAAGGCGATGCTCTTCCCGGCGATGGTTGAGACGTATGCGATCCTTGCGCTTCTGATCTCATTCCTGGCTGTCAGCGGTATTCAGGTATAAAAGACATTCAGGTATAAGATTAAGAAGGAGAGCGAGGAAATGAGTGGACTGGATAAAATGAAAGCCCGGATTCTCGAAGAAGCGCAGAGTACCGCGCAGGAGATCCTTGACAAGGCGAAGGCAGATGCAGATGCGGCCGTGCAGGCTGCGAGAGAGTCGGCGGAAGCTGAAGCGGCAAAGATCCTGGAACGTGCGAAGCGCGATGCGGCGGATTATGGGGTGCGTGTAGATTCCTCTATGGATATGCAGAGGAAACAGGCCATTCTTGCCGCAAAGCAGGAAGTGATCGGCGGCGTGTTGGAGGCGGCGTACGAGACGATAATGAATCTGGACGATGCAAAATATTTTGAAATGCTGGAGAAGCTGCTGGAGAAACACGCTTTGCCTGAAGCCGGAGCGATCTGCTTCTCGGCAAAAGACCTGGGGCGGATGCCCGCAGGATTTCCGGACAAGATAAAGAATATTGCCGCGTCAAAAGGCGGGAGCCTTACAGTTTCCGAGAAACCGGAGAAGATAGACGGCGGATTCCTGCTTGTCTACGGAGGTATTGAGGAAAACTGCACGATCAGCGCGGTGTTTGCTTCCAGAAGGGAAGAAATGTCAGATCAGGTGAACAGGCTGCTGTTCGGATAAAGCGCAGACGTTAGGAGGGTTAACTTGAGTAATACAAAATATACTTATGCGGTGGCGCGCATCCGCGCACTGGAAGTATCCCTGTTCTCAGACGCATTTATCGAGCAGCTGCTGGCGTGCAAAAGTGCGGATCAGGTCCTGCAGTCCGTGATCGAAAAGGGCTGGGGGGATATGGATTCCGGTGGAGATGCCGAAGCTGTGCTGAAGCGTGAAGAAGAGAAAGCGTGGGCCGTGATCCGGGATGTGGCTCCGGATATGAGTGTTTTCGATGTGCTTTCTTACCCGAAGTTATACCACAATTTGAAAGCGGCGGTCAAAGAGGTGAGCACAGGCGTGAAGAATTCGGCCATGTTCTACGATGATTGCTCTATTCCCGGTGAAGAGATGTACCGGATCATAGAGAACAGAGAGTTTTCCCGGCTCCCGGGCAATATGTCACGGACGGCACAGGAGGCGCTGGACACGCTGCTCCACAGCGGAGACGGACAGCTCTGTGACATTATCGTGGACAGGGCGGCGCTGGATGCGATTGAAGAAGCAGGGAAGAAATCGGGAGAACCGATCATTGAGAACTACGCGGATACAACGGTCGCTATAGCAAATATTAAGATTGCGGTGCGTTCTCAGAAGACGGGAAAGAGTGCGGATTTCATGAGAAGCGCCATGGCGGAGTGCGAAAGCCTGAGTATCGATCAGCTGATCCGGGCAGCACTCTCCGGGATGGAGGAGATCGCACAGTATCTGGAGGGCACATCCTATGCCGGCGGCGCGGACGCTCTCCGGGAATCGCCGTCAGCCTTTGAGCGCTGGTGCGACAACCGTATGATCGAGACATTGCGGTCTCAGAAATATGAAACATTTTCAGTCGGCCCCCTGCTGGGGTATCTGATCGCAAGAGAGAATGAGATCAAGACGGTGCGGATCATTCTGACCGGGAAACAAAACGGATTCACGGATGACGCGATCCGGGAAAGGATAAGGGAGATGTATGTATAAGATTGCAGTGGTCGGCGATTACGACAGTATCTACGGTTTCGCCACATTGGGGCTTAGCATCTGCCCTGTGAGGAACCGGGAGGAAATACGTGACAGACTCCGCAGTCTTGCGGAAGAAAAATATGGGATCATCTATATCACGGAAGCGGCGGCAGCCGAAGTGAGTGATGAACTGGAAATGTATCGTGAGAAGACTCTGCCGGCGATCATCCAGATACCGGGCGTATCCGGCAACACCGGAGCAGGCGTCGAGGGTGTAAAGAAGACGGTGGAACAGGCAGTCGGATCAGATATTCTGTTTGGAGGAGTAAGCTAATGAGCACAGGAGTAATTAAGAAAGTCGCAGGACCTCTTGTCATCGCAGAGGGAATGCGCGATGCAAATATGTTCGATGTGGTCCGTGTGTCGAATCAGCGTCTGATCGGTGAGATCATCGAGATGCACGGAGACGAAGCATCGATCCAGGTATATGAGGAGACATCGGGACTGGGACCGGGCGAACCAGTCGAATCTATGGAAGTTCCGATGTCTGTCGAACTTGGACCGGGACTGATCACAAGTATCTATGACGGTATCCAGAGACCGCTCGACGATATCATGAAGATCTCGGGCAATAACTTAAAGCGCGGCGTTGAAGTGCCGTCCTTAAAGAGAGATCTGAAATGGGAGTTCGTTCCCACGGTGAAAGCCGGCGATGAGGTGGAAGCCGGCGATGTGATCGGTACAGTACAGGAGACTGTACTCGTACAGCAGAAGATCATGGTTCCGTATGGTATGAAGGGAATCATAAAGGAAATCAAAGCAGGAGAATTTACAGTTGAGGAAGTGGTTGCCATCCTTGAGACTGCGGAGGGCGACAAGGAACTGACACTGATGCAGAAGTGGCCGGTACGCCGCGGGCGTCCGTACCAGAAGAAGCTTCCGCCGGAAATGCCGCTTGTGACAGGCCAGAGAGTCATCGATACCTTCTTCCCCATTGCAAAGGGTGGTGTGGCGGCAGTGCCGGGACCGTTCGGAAGCGGCAAGACCGTGATCCAGCATCAGCTCGCAAAATGGGCGGAGGCCGATATTGTCGTCTATATCGGCTGCGGTGAGCGCGGCAATGAGATGACGGATGTTTTGAATGAGTTTCCGGAGCTGAAAGACCCGAAGACAGGGCAGCCTCTGATGCAGCGAACTGTCCTCATCGCAAATACTTCAGATATGCCTGTGGCTGCCCGTGAGGCATCTATTTATACAGGAATTACGATCGCGGAATATTTCCGAGACATGGGATATTCGGTGGCACTGATGGCAGATTCCACATCCCGCTGGGCAGAGGCATTGAGAGAGATGTCCGGACGTCTCGAGGAGATGCCCGGAGAGGAAGGTTACCCGGCATATCTGGGCAGCCGTCTGGCACAGTTCTACGAGCGTGCGGGCCACGTGATCTCTCTCGGAAAAGACGGACGTGAGGGAGCACTCTCCGTTATCGGCGCGGTATCTCCGCCGGGTGGCGATACGTCCGAGCCGGTATCCCAGGCGACACTTCGTATCGTTAAAGTGTTCTGGGGGCTGGATTCGGCTCTTGCGTACAAGAGACATTTCCCGGCTATCAACTGGCTGAACAGTTATTCCCTGTATCTGGATGATATGGAGAAGTGGTTTAATGGGAATGTGGCTCCGGACTGGATGGAAGGACGTCAGAAGATGATGACACTTCTCCAGGAAGAGGCAGAACTGGAAGAGATCGTGAAAATGGTAGGTATGGATGCGCTTTCGCCGGGCGACCGACTGAAAATGGAAGCGGCCCGCTCTATCCGCGAGGATTTCCTCCATCAGAATTCTTTCCATGAGATCGACACCTATACGTCGCTCAAGAAACAGCACATGATGATGCTCCTTGTAAATGCATTCTACGACAGGGCGGTAAAGGCTCTCTCAGAGGGAGCATCCCTGCAGAAACTGATCTCAATGCCGGTGAGGGAGCAGATCGGACGATTCAAATATGTGCATGAGGATGCACTGGACGAGGAATATAAGAAGGTAGATGAAGAGTTGACCGCTCAGATCGCGGACGCTTTTGTAAAGGAGGGCCGCTAAATGCCAAAAGAGTACAGAACCATACAGGAAGTAGCCGGACCGCTGATGCTCGTGCGCGGCGTGGAAGGCGTGACATATGATGAACTGGGCGAGATCGAGCTTGCAAACGGTGAGACGAGACGGTGCAAGGTGCTTGAGGTAAATGGAAGCGACGTCCTTGTACAGCTCTTTGAGAGCTCCACGGGAATCAACTTATCTAACAGTAAAGTACGATTCCTTGGGCGGAGCATGGAACTGGGCGTATCAGAGGATATGCTGGGCCGCGTTTTCGACGGTCTGGGTCGTCCTATTGACGATGGACCGGAGATCCTGCCGGAAGCGCGCATGGATATCAACGGTCTGCCCATGAACCCGGCGGCCAGAAGCTATCCGGAAGAGTTTATCCAGACCGGCGTGTCCGCTATCGACGGACTGAACACACTGGTCCGCGGTCAGAAATTGCCGATCTTCTCGGCATCCGGTCTTCCCCATGCACAGCTTGCCGCACAAATCGCTAGACAGGCAAAGGTGCTTGGAAAGGATGAGAACTTCGCCGTTGTATTTGCGGCAATGGGTATCACATTTGAGGAATCCAACTTTTTCATAGAGAGTTTCCGCGAGACAGGAGCTCTCGACCGTACCGTCCTGTTCATCAATCTTGCAAACGATCCTGCCATCGAGCGTATCGCAACGCCGAAGATGGCGCTGACAGCGGCAGAGTACCTTGCGTTTGAAAAGGATATGCACGTGCTTGTTATCCTGACAGATATCACGAACTATGCAGACGCGCTCCGCGAAGTGTCCGCAGCGCGGAAAGAAGTGCCCGGACGCCGCGGTTACCCGGGATATATGTACACGGATCTTGCCTCCATTTATGAAAGAGCAGGGAGGCAGAGAGGCAAGAAGGGAAGCATTACCATGATCCCAATCCTGACCATGCCCGAGGACGATAAGACCCATCCGATCCCTGACCTGACCGGTTATATCACAGAGGGGCAGATCATCTTAAGCCGTGAGCTCTACCGCAAGGGCGTTACGCCGCCTATTGACGTGCTGCCATCCCTGTCTCGTCTGAAAGATAAGGGAATCGGTGAGGGCAAGACCCGCGCAGACCACTCCAATACCATGAACCAGCTCTTTGCTGCATATGCCCGCGGAAAAGACGCGAAAGAACTCATGGTCATCTTAGGAGAAGCGGCCCTGACCGAGATCGACCTGATGTATGCAAAATTCGCAGACGCATTCGAGCAGGAATACGTCTCACAGGGATACAATACCGACCGCAGCATCGAAGAAACACTGGATATCGGCTGGAAACTGCTGCGTATGCTGCCACGCACCGAATTAAAACGAATCGACGACAAATATCTGGATATGTACTACGGGACTGGCCCCGAAGCGTAAGCGTAGCGGGCCTGTCCCGGAAGCCGGAGGCAAGAAAATGACTGGCCCCGAAGCGTAGCGCAGCGGGCCTGTTCCGGAAGCCGGAGGCAGTACTGGTATTCAGGCAGATTAATTAAGGAGGTGGCGTTTTGGCGTCAAAACAGGTAAATCCGACCAGAATGGAGCTGACACGGCTCAAAAAGAAACGGCTTACCGCGATCCGCGGTCACAAGCTTTTAAAAGACAAGCGTGACGAGCTGATGCGTCAGTATCTTGATCTGGTCCGTGAAAATATGGAAGTGCGCAAAAGAGTGGAATCCGGCATCAGGTCTGCGAACCGTAACTTTGTCATTGCCAAGGCGGGAATGTCAGAAGCAGCGCTTAATACGGCGCTTATGGCTCCTAAACAGGAGATACAGCTTGAGGCGGGAGAAAAAAACGTCATGAGTGTGGATATCCCCACGTTTGAGTATAAGACAAGGACAGCGGATGAGAATGATATCTATTCCTACGGATTTGCTTTTACGTCCAGCGATCTGGACGGGGCGGTAAAGTCTCTTGCAGATGTCCTGCCCGATATGATCCGCCTTGCGGAATGTGAGAAGGCGTGCCAGCTGATGGCAGCTGAGATCGAGAAGACGAGACGACGTGTCAATGCACTGGAGCACGTGATCATTCCGGAGACGGAGGAGAGCATCAAGTATATTACAATGAAGCTGGATGAAAATGAGAGGAGCACCCAGATCCGGCTGATGAAGGTGAAGGATATGATGCTGGAGGATGCGCATCATTACAGTGAAAAATAAAGGACTTCTTAAGTTTTACGGAACTGCCGGCAGAGATTTTATTAAAAATCTGCCGGCAGTCTTGTTGTGTCTGGTAAGGCGTGATAGAATAAATTGACATTAAAAATGCTAATACTTAATTATGTAAATGACATCCTGCAGAGGAGGCAATATGAATCTTGACAATGAAAGTATTAAAAAAATAAGACAGTTGATCCTGTTTACTATCATTATACTGATCGCGTTGTGGAATTATGCGATAATATTCGGCTGGATCAGGTTTGCATTCGGGATTATTTTTCCATTTCTGCTCGGAGGAGCAATCGCATTTGTGCTGAATGTTCCAATGAATTTTCTGGAAGAAAAGATATTCCGTAACAGGTATCTGAAAGATAAAAAGATTGCAAATCGGATTGCCAGGCCGGTGAGTCTTGTTCTGACGATCGCAATTGTGATCGGCGTAGTAGTTCTGGTTATGTTTGTCGTAATTCCCGAACTGACTACAACACTGATCTCGCTCGGAAAGACAATCCGTGATTTTGTGCCGGAGGCACAGCGTTTCCTCAATGATCTGTTTACAGATAACAGTGAAGTGAATCAATGGCTCAGCAGTCTGAACCTGAATGCGGACAGAATTATAGAAAGCGCCGTGGCATTCTTCCAGAACGGAGCCGGAGACGTGCTGAATTCGACGATGTCAGCTATAGGTTCCATCGTAAGTGGAGTGACAACATTTGTGATCGCATTCGTTTTCGCGTGCTATGTCCTGTTGCAGAAAGAAAAACTGCGTGTTCAGGTGATAAAAGTGATGTATGCGTTCTTGCCGGAGAAACGTGTGGAGTGGTGCCTTGAAGTGTGTTCTCTGACTGCAAAGTCATTTTCAAGCTTTCTCACCGGACAGTGTGTGGAGGCGCTGATTCTGGGAATGATGTTCTTCATTGTTATGAGTATCCTGAATATGCCGTATACGCTGCTCGTAGCCGTTCTGATCGCATTTACGGCACTGATTCCGATTTTCGGAGCTTTCATCGGATGCATAATAGGAGCTTTCCTGATCTTGATGGTAGATCCGCTCCAGGCGCTGATCTTCGTGATCATGTTCCTTATCCTGCAGCAGATCGAGGGAAATCTGATCTACCCGAAAGTTGTGGGCGCTTCTGTCGGTCTTCCGTCCATATGGGTGCTGGCGGCGGTGACGGTCATGGTGTAGTAGTACTTCTCTCCAGCTTCCACGGTGACGCCGGGAAGAGCCAGGTCGGCCTTGACGCTCCA
>DWXI01000051.1 GCA_019119265.1 Candidatus Mediterraneibacter intestinigallinarum
GTAAATCCGTTTGATCTGTAATAATACCGCAAACATCATATTTCCTGGCTAATTCTAAGACTCCTTCTTCATTTGTGACATCGCATTTTTCAGAGAATGTAGCTATATCATGTCCGGGTTCTGTAGTATCCGGAGAAACAACCAACGTATCATATTTTAACTCGTTTGCTTTAATGATTAATGGTAATTGGAGAGTATTGGCTCCAAGAATTAGAATTGTATTTGTCATTCAATTTTCCTCATATATATATATATTATTAATTACCGAATATTTTTCTATCACATACTCCACTTCCCCATCCGTCAGCCTCGTATGCAACGGTAGCGTCACTTCATTCACAAACCATTCATATGCATTGGGATAATCCTTGATATCAAATCCCATATTCTTATATGCCGTCATCATTGGCAGCGGTTTGTAATGCACATTACATGCAACACCCGCTTCCGCCATCTTCGTAATAACTTCCTGTCTCTGATCCGGCGTGATCCCTGGTATCTTTGTTATGTATAAGTGTCCTGAAGAACTGTATTCTTCCGTATAATGTCTGAGCACCTCAATTCCCAGCGGTTTCAGTACACTGTCATATTTCTCGATGATCTCTCGCCGCCTTTTCAGCATCCCCTCATATCGTTCCAGCTGTGCCAGACCGATCGCGGCCATGATATCCGTCATATTACACTTATACCAGGGGCCTACAATGTCATATTCCCATGCCCCGAGTTTTGTTTTGGCCAGTGCATCTTTTGACTGTCCATGAAGGGAAAGCAGCTGAATCTGATGGTAGATTTCTTCATCGGCGACCCCCGGTATCGTCCTCCAGGTAAGTGCTCCGCCCTCTGCTGTTGTAAGATTTTTTACAGCATGGAAACTAAATGATGAAAAGTCGGCAATGCTCCCCACTTTTTTTCCGTGCCAGACCGCCCCGAAAGCATGGGCGGCATCAGCATTTACCGCAATCCTGCCCATGGCTCTCTGGATCTCATTCTCCGGATGGAAAAGACCTTTCTTTCTCTCCACAATTTCGAAAATCCTGTCATAATCACATGGAACTCCGCCCAGATCGACCGGTATGATAACCTTAGTCTTTTCTGTAATGGCCGCTTCCAGCTTATCGTAATCCATTTCCAGGGAGTCTTTTTGAACGTCTACAAGTACCAGCTTTGCCCCCACATGACAGACGACGGATGCTGTCGCTGTATAGGTATAAGCCGGTACGATCACCTCATCTCCCTCGGCGATTCCCAGTATCCGCAGAGCCATCTCAGCGCAGGCAGTCTGCGAATTCAGACACACCGCTTTATTCACATCGCAGTACTCTGCGATCCTGCGTTCAAATTCTTTCGTTTTGGGTCCCGTAGTGATCCATCCACTTCTCAGCGCATCCGCCACTTCTTCAATCTCCGCTTCCGTTATGTCCGGTGGCGAAAATGGAATATCCATATACTCTTTCATCTTTCCTACCTCTGTTTCCCCATAAAAATAAGGACTTCCATCTCTGGAAATCCTTTTCTGTCATTTATCTTCTAGATTCTATTTTTTCAACCGCCAGGCATTCACATATTTGTCTCTTCCTCCTCATCCTCTTCCAGTTTTATCCCCAGCAGTATCTTCCTGTCTTTCCCCAGCAGTTTCATCCGGATCAGCACGTATCTCTTTCTCACCCTCTGTTTTACGATATGATCGAAATACTTTCCTACAGCCCCTTCTGCCCCGATGATCTGTTTCTCCTCATCCAGCTTCACCAGGGAGCGTCTGACCAGATGCCCTTCGCTCTGGATATTCTCCAGGAATTCTCTTTCCTCCTCGGATACTCCCAGGAAGATCTCTTCCTCATTCTTCAGAAGTTTCGTCAGTTTCGGAACGCTTTTCAGACTGTAATATACCTTGTCCGGCATATCCGTGTCCACGAACACATATCCGGGGAACAGGACACTGTGATAGACTCTCCATCCGTCGCCTTCTTTATCGGCGCATTCTCTCTTAATATAGAAACATTCCCGGTAGTATTCCTCGGGAATGATCTTCTGCATCATATCTTTAAGGACATCCTCCTGCCCTGTCACTGTCTGGATCACGTACCACATAATACCCTGCCCTCTCAGCGCTTACATTTTGCGCAACAGTTCGGCCATCAGGAGCGGAGTGGGCCGATTTATGCTTGCATAAGAATCGGCTTACTCCGTTTCTGATGAGCTGAGCGCCCGTCAATGAGTAAAACAACGGCGTCAGCCGTAATAAGCACGAAGTGCGGTTTTACGAATGGCGCGAGCCGAACTGTTAAGATTTTTTGCGCACAATTCCCCCAGCGCTTTACCGATAAACCGTCCGTTTTCACAACAGATTATCCGCAGACCGCCGTATTCAGGGTATGCTTCGCCATTCCGCAGTATATGACAAATACTCCGGACTGCCATGCGCATTCGTTCAGCCCGCGCCATTCGCAAAGACGCACTACGTGCTTACTGCGGCTCTGCCGCTCCTTTGCTCATATACTGGCGCTCAATTTATCACGACAGGAACAGTCTGATTCTTATGCAAGCATAAATCAGCCTGCCCCTGTCATGATAGCTGAACTTTTACAAAATATTACCGGCACCCGCCTTTTCCATAGCACACACTACAGACTAGGTTCACGATCCCGGTATTTTGATTTTAACAGTTCAGCCATCAGGAACTAACGAGCTGAACTGTTATAGTTTCCTAGCTTTTCGCTGTGATCTCCAGCCCCGCAGGTACGGCTCTCTCCATGCCGCCCGCCGGGATTACGATACTTGCGATTCTTTTATGTCGATCGATTTTCCGGATCCTTCGTTCCATTCCTACCAGAGGTCCCCGGATCACATGCGTGATGCCATCGCGGATATATCCTTCTGACATCTCCAGATGGTGATCCTGCCCGCACAGCTCCCTCAGGAACTTCTCTTCTTCGGGCTGTATCCTCCACAGCATGTCCGTTCCTTCCAGTACCTGGACGAATTCCCGGTATGGTTTCAGATGCTCAGACAAGGCAGCCGCATCTCCGGTCTCCATGAAAATATAATCAGGAAACATCTGGTATCTCTCTACATGCCAGCTTCCCTGATATCGTTTCATCCGGTCATATGTGAATACAAAAATGTCACGCAATACATCATTCGGTATATTCCGGCGGCAGGAAGACATGATCTCCTCGGCCTTTCCGGGATGGCATTTCAGTACGCACCACATAAAATCAACTCCCTTGTCTTTCGCAGAGTTATCTGCTCTACGAAAATACAGGGCAAAAAATGGCTTATACAGTAATGAAAACAGACAGAAAATTATCTGCATATCAACAAAATATGGTAAAAATTCAGAATACTATGGATATATGTTGGATATAGAAGGTAAAAGAACTTAAAAATTAGTAAGAATTTCTATTGAATCGCTAAAAAAGATGCGCTATACTAATATAGGTTTCGTAGAGCAGATAACTCTACGAAACCTTTTGTTTTTACGCGCCCCGCGCCTGCACTCTCTCCGCGCTGCACTGCAGTTTTCCCATGTTCACGCGCTTCTGTTCCATAGAGGAATGTACGTATCGATTCAGTGTAATATTCACATTGGCGTGCCCCAGTATCTCGCTCAGGCTTTTCACGTCAAACCCCGCTTCTATGCATCGTGTAGCGAATGTATGCCTCAGCGCGTGATAGTTGATCTCTTCCATCCGGCATTCTTTCAGACACCGTTTGAAAAGATTTTCCATTGATCTTGGCTCTACGAATTTGTCCGACCGCCCCGTCAGTATGTATGCCTCCTGAGGCATAGTCCTTATCATCTCCAGTCTCTCAAGGATAAATTCGGGGATCGGGATATCCCGCACAGAATTTCCGCTTTTGGGCGAAGTCACGATGATCTTTGTCTTTTTCGTTTCTCCCTGACCTGTCGTCTGGATCCTCTGCATTGTAAAGCGGATCTGCAGGATTGCTTCATCGTACAGTATATTTCCCCGCTGCAGCGCACACACTTCTCCCAGGCGGAGCCCCATGAAAAGGCTCAGCAGGATCCCTGTCTTGATCAGACTGTCATCCTGAAAAAGACACTGTTCCAGTACTGCGCACTCACTCCTGTCCAGGATCCGGACTTCATCGCTGTTCTTTCGGAATTTCAGCAGTTCAAAATGGCAGGGTGCCTCTATCCCCTGCCGTCCTGCATAACTGCAGATGCTCCGCAGCACCGTGATCATGTCTTTCACGCTTTTCTCTGACAGCCCGCCGGTTCCATCTCTTCTGCCCTCAGAGATCTTCTGCCTGATGAAATTCCCTATATACTCCGTGGTCAGTTCAGCCACATCCGTTTTTCCCATACACGGAAGAATATGGTTCTGCAGGAGATTCCTGTATTTTATATAGGAAGACTCCTTGACCCTCATCCGTGAATTCTCCAGCCACTGCTCCGCAATCGTCTCCAGCTGGTTTACCTGACTGTTCCCCGCTACCCTGTCCAAAATTGCTGCTAACCTGTTCCTGTTCATTTTTTACCATCCTCTCGTCTTTTGTAGGATCGTGAGTACAGCAGTATACCACATTTCATTCACTTGTACTCCGATGGTAACGATTATAAAGCAACAGGTTATGAGCTGGTCTTTAACCTTCTTTTCCTCCCCCATCATCTCTCCCCAGCCCTACAATTCCGGCCACAAGTATCTTCACATCATCTATGATATAGTCAAAGGCTCCCGCCTGCCACATATTGATGAGCACCATACCGATCGGCACTGCCAGGATCATCCAGAGCACGCCGCCCATGCGGTACCCGATGTAGATCAGGACCAGTGTGACAAGAGGATTTAAGCCCACGCTGTCTCCCACCATCTTCGGCTGTAGAAGCTGATGGACAGCCTGGGTAATAACATAGATTACGACCAGAGCGACGGTCATTTTGTAGTCGCCCATGAAAAATTTATAGACAGCCCACGGGATCATCGCCGTTCCGGTTCCGAAGAAAGGCAGGAAATCCAGAAAAGCGATCAGAAACGCCACCAGCACGAAATACCCTGTTCCGAGGGCTCCCAGTCCTACAAGCAGGATTACAAACACGATTCCCATGATCTTGAATTGGGCTTTAAAGTATCCGCCTACAGCATACCGCAGATTATCCATCACGAGAGTCATCCTTTTCTGCACAGACTGCGGAGCCACTTTCTTCATCCAGCCAAGCACTTCTTCCCGCTGTACGATGAAGAAGTAAGCAGACAGAACGGATACGAGGAATCCGATCAAATAGGACGGCACCTGTTTGGCGATATTTCCCGCTGCAGTCACCGTCGGTTCGCTGATTCCGGACACCAGATTGCCCATGTATTCATCCAGGTTCTGGACTACCGCATTCCAGCCGTTCTGAATACCCGACGGCAGCCTCTCAAATACTCCGGAGAGTGTGTCTCCAATCTGTCTCAGCCCGGTTTCCAGCTGTGCATACATCTCCGGGAAATTCTGGATCAGTGAACTGATCTCCGCCACCAGACGGCTGATCCCGAAATAAAGCGCCAGTATGATCGCAGCCAGAACCAGGATCACGATCAGGGCGGATCCCAGTTTCTTAACAATCTTAAGCCTTTTCTCCAGCCAGTTAACCAGAGGAGCGGCGATAGCCGCAATGATCCATCCCACCACGAAGGGCGCAAGGAACCGCAGCAGATTCCAACCTATGACTACAAATGCGACGGTGGCAAGGATGCTGAACATGAGCCTTAAAGCCACCTGCCAGTAAGGGCGTCTATTTTCCATCCTGTTCCTCTCCATTCATGCCAAAACATTCTGATTCGATCAGTTCCCATATTTCATCTCTCCCCTGTTTCGTCTGAGAGGAGAAAGGGATCACCTTTGTTCCGGGCACAAGGGCCAGTCCTGTCTTCAGCATCTTGACGTGCTTCTGAACCTGACTGCGCTTGATCTTGTCCAGCTTGGTCGCGATGATGACCGGCTGGTACCCCTGTTCGATCACCCAGTCGTACATCATCTTGTCGTTGGCGGACGGCTCATGCCGTATGTCGATGAGCAGGAACACTGCTTTAAGCTGTTTGGAGCTGTGCAGATATCTCTCGATCATCCTGCCCCACTGTTCCTTCTCTTTCTCGGATACTCTGGCATAGCCGTAACCTGGCAGGTCCACCAGATAAAGTTCGTCGTTTATATTATAAAAATTAATCGTCTGCGTCTTTCCCGGCGTCGCGGAGATGCGCGCATAGGACTTCCGGTTCATAAGGGCGTTGATCAGGGAAGATTTTCCTACATTCGACTTCCCCGCAAACGCCACCTCCGGCTTGTCGTTCACCGGCAGGGGGCTGGTCACCCCGCATACCGTTTCCAGATTTATACTTCGGATTATCATATACCCTCCTGATCTCTGATCTTATTCCGTTAGTGCAGCTCCCAGCACTTCATCCATATTTTCTACCGGGATGATCTCTAGGCCTTTCGTTATCTCTGCGGAAAGTTCCTCTACGTCCACTGTATTTTTCTTCGGAACAAGCACCGTCTTTATACCTGCGCTCTTAGCGGCCAGAAGCTTCTCTTTGAGTCCTCCGATGGGGAGCACACGGCCCCGGAGAGTGATCTCGCCTGTCATGGCAAGGTCTGAGCGCACTTTCTTCTCCGTCACTGCAGAGAGCATGGCCGTAGCCATGGTAATACCGGCGGACGGCCCGTCTTTCGGCACCGCTCCTTCCGGAATATGAACGTGGATATCATGTTTTTCAAAGAAATCTTCCGGGATGTCATACCGGCTGCTTACAGAACGGATATAGCTGATCCCGGCTCTTGCAGATTCCTTCATCACATCGCCCAGCTGACCTGTCAGCATCAGGTCTCCGCTGCCGGGCATTACATTGACTTCGATCTGCAGGGTATCACCGCCCACGCTTGTCCATGCCAGACCTCGCACGATTCCGACTTCGGGGGCCGGATTCGCCATCTGGTATGTATATTTCTCTTTCCCAAGGAATCTGTGAATATTGCGATCTGTCACGCTGATCTTACTGCGGTCTGTAGTCAGGATCTCTTTTGCCGCTTTCCTGCACACATTGCCGATCTCCCGTTCAAGTTGACGCACACCTGCCTCTTTCGTATAGTTGCGAGCCATCTTCCAGATCGCGTGTTTGCTGAATGTAAGCTGCTCCGGCGTCAGCCCGTGTTTCTCCAGCTCTTTCGGAATCAGATGTTCCTGCGCGATATGGAGTTTTTCATTCTCTGTGTAACTGCTGATCTCGATCACTTCCATACGGTCAAGAAGCGGACGGGGAATGGTCTGCAGTGTATTTGCCGTAGTGATGAACAGGACTTCGGACAGATCCAGCGGAACTTCCAGATAATGATCGCGGAATTTGCTGTTCTGTTCGCTGTCCAGCACTTCCAGAAGCGCTGAAAATGTATCTCCCTTATAGTCTGTACTCACTTTGTCGATTTCATCCAGGAGCATGACCGGATTTTTCACTCCTGCCATGCGGATCCCGTTTGCGATCCTTCCCGGCATGGCCCCCACGTAGGTCTTCCTGTGCCCTCTGATCTCGGCCTCGTCTCGCACGCCTCCCAGCGAAATGCGTACATACTGCTTCTTCATCGCACGGGCAAGTGATTTTGCAATGGAAGTCTTTCCGGTTCCCGGAGGTCCCGCCAGACAGAGGATCGGGCTGTCTCCCTTCTTTGTCAGCGTCCTCACTGCAAGGAACTCAAGGATACGTTCTTTCACCTGCTCCAGTCCGTAATGATCTTCATCAAGCACTTTTTTCGCATACTCAATATCATTATTGTCTTCTGATGCTTTATCCCACGGCATCTCCAGCAGTGTCTCGATGTAAGTCCGGATCACGCCGCTCTCGGCCGGAGAATTTAAGGAACTCTTGAATCTGTTGATCTCTTTCTGAAGTTTCTCTTTCACTTCTTTCGGCGCATTTAAATCCTTCAGGGCATTCTCAAACTCTTCGGCATCCGATACGGTGGAGTCTTCGCCCAGCTCTTCCCGGATCAGTTTCAACTGTTCCCGCAGGATATATTCCCTCTGGTGCTTATCCACGCGCTCCTTGACTTTCTTCTGGATCTCTTCCTTGATATTCATGATCTGGACTTCATTGACCAGACGGAATGAAAGTTTCTCATAGCGTTTCTGAATGTCAGTCTCGTTTAAGATCTCCTGCTGATCTGTATACTGCAGAGGAATATTCGCCGCAATCTCGTCCACCAGCTTTCTAAGCCCTTTGATATCCAGCAGCTGTGTAACGGATTCCTTTGACATCTTGCCATTCTTGGCAGCATACTCTATGAGCATGTCTTTCAGGCTTCGCTCCATGGCTTCACTGTTCGTATCATCCGGCGTATCCTGATCAGACTCATCAATGATCTCGATATTTGCGCGGAGATAGGGATCTGCAAATTCAATCTCTTTTAGTCGCCCTCTTGTCTCTCCTGCCACAAGGACTCTGACGATATGTTTCGGAAGCTTGATGATCTGCTTGATCGTTCCCACCGTACCGATCTCATACACATCGTCGATCCCCGGATCCTCTGTGTCAATGGATTTCTGTGCAGTCAGAAATATCTTCTGTTCTTCTGTCATTGCCTCCTGAATTGCAGCGATGGAACGCTGTCTGCTCACGTCGAAGTGGACCACCATCTCCGGCATGATGGTCATTCCCCTGAGCGCGACCATAGGCAGGCTCTTTATCTCGTTGTCCATTCAATTTCCTCCTCCATTAAGACAAAAGGCGGGTACATATGGAAGTATGCCATTGTACCCGCCTGATCGGCCCGGTATATCACGTCTGCGCCGTGTATACTACGCGCCGTTTTCTCTCTATAACACCGTCATTATGCACTCTCGGACGTCAGGAATGATCTCCTTTCCTCCCCGTCGCGCAGATACAGCGGTTCTCCGGTTCCGAGCACTGTTTCTTTTGTAATGCGGCACTCTTTTATCGTCTCATCCGACGGCACCCGGAACATTGTGTCCATCATGATCTTTTCCATAATGGCGCGCAGACCTCTTGCTCCTGTCTTGCGTTTCAGCGTGGTCTCCGCGATGGCTGTAAGCGCATCCCGGTCAAACTCCAGCTTCACACCGTCAAGTTCCAGCAGTTTCTGGTACTGCTTCACGATCGCACTCTTTGGTTCTGTCAGGATGCGGATCAGAGCTTCCTTATCCAGCAGATCCAAAGATACCGTAACCGGAAGTCTTCCTACCAGCTCCGGGATCAGACCGTACTTCACAAGATCCTGGGGCAGTACTTCGTGAAGAAGCACATCCATATCGTACTCGTGCTTTTCCGCGATCTCTGCGTTAAATCCGATGGATTTTCTGTCAAGGCGTGTCTCGATAATTTTATCAATGCCCTCAAAGGCGCCGCCGCAGATAAACAGTATATTTGTCGTATCGATCTGGATCAGCTCCTGGTGAGGATGCTTTCTTCCTCCCTGAGGAGGTACGGAAGCAACGGTTCCCTCTATGATCTTCAAGAGAGCCTGCTGTACGCCCTCGCCGGATACGTCTCTTGTGATCGACGGATTTTCCGACTTTCTCGTGATCTTGTCGATCTCATCAATATAAATGATCCCATGTTCTGCCCGCTCGATGTCTCCGTCCGCGGCCTGGATGACTTTCAGGAGAATGTTTTCCACATCCTCTCCCACATATCCGGCCTCTGTAAGAGCTGTCGCGTCTGCGATCGCAAACGGAACGTTCAGGATCTTTGCAAGCGTCTGAGCCAGCAGCGTCTTGCCGCATCCTGTAGGCCCGAGCATGAGGATATTGCTCTTCTGGAGCTCCACGCCGAGGTCCTGCTCGGCCATGATCCTCTTATAATGGTTGTACACTGCCACCGAGAGGACTTTTTTCGCCTCATCCTGTCCGATCACATAATCATCCAGAAATTCCTTCATCTCCTCCGGCGTCAGGAGATTGATATCATCATATGCTCCGCCCTCATTGTAATCCAGTTCTTCCTCTATGATCTCAGAGCAGATGGCGATGCACTCGTCACAGATGTATGTGCCGTTTGGCCCGGCGATCAGTTTTCTCACCTGTGCCTGCGTCTTGTTGCAGAAAGAGCACCTCACGATATCATCCATCATTTTTCCTGCCATATTCTTCACCTCATACCGACAATTAGTGTTTTACGATCACTTCATCGATCAGACCGTAAGCTTTCGCTTCCTCTGCGGACATAAAGTTGTCACGTTCTGTATCGGCTTTGATCGTCTCGAGAGACTGGCCTGTATTCGCAGCCAGGATCTCGTTTAATTTCTGTTTTGTGCGGAGGATATGCTCCGCTGCGATCTGGATCTCAGTAGCCTGACCCTGGGCGCCGCCTGACGGCTGGTGGATCATGATCTCTGCATTCGGCAGTGCAAATCTCTTGCCCTTCTTACCGCCGGACAGGAGGAACGCTCCCATGCTGGCAGCCATACCGATACATACGGTAGATACATCGCACTTGATATACTGCATCGTATCATAGATCGCCAGGCCTGCCGTCACAGATCCTCCCGGACTGTTGATATAAAGCTGGATATCCTTCTCAGGATCGTCCGCTTCAAGGAAAAGGAGCTGTGCCACAACAACGCTTGCGGACACATCGTTTACTTCCTCTCCGAGGAAAATGATCCTTTCCTTCAAAAGTCTCGAATAAATATCATAGGACCGCTCACCGCGGCTCGTCTGTTCAATGACATAAGGTACTAAACTCATGTATGATTCCTTCTTTCTTAAATTCTTTTTACAGCACTAAAAGGTGCACCATGCGGCACACCTTTTCCTGCTTTCCTGCTTAACCCTCTACTGCCGCGTCTGCAATGAGTGTCACTGCTTCCTGGACTGCAATGTCCTCTTTCATCTGTTTCTTCTCATTGTCGCCCATGAACTCTTTGAGCTTGTCAACTTCCATCTGATAGGAATCTGCCATCTTCTGAAGTTCTTCGTCCAGACGCTCATCTGACACTTCGATATTCTCTGCAGCCACAACCGCCTCCAGCACAAGTCTTGTGCGGATGCGCTTCTCAGCCTGCGGCTTGAACTCTTCCATCATCTTCTCTTCTGTAAGACCTGTGAACTGGAAGTACTGCTCCAGGCTCATTCCCTGCTGCATGATACGGCGTGCAAAATCATCCGTCATCTGTCTTGCCTGAAGATCGATCATCGGCTCCGGAATATCGATCTGTGCATTGGCAACAGCCTGCTCAACGGACTGATCTTCTCTCTTCTGTTTTCCTTCGCGCTCCTTGCGCTCTTTGATCTTAGCCTTAACCTCAGCTTTGTAGTCGTCTACAGTCTCGCTGGAATCGGATACATCGGAAACGAACTCATCGTCGAGCTCCGGAAGCTCTTTCGCCTTGATTCCCTTAACTGTGCATTTGAATACCGCAGCTTTGCCTGCCAGTTCTTTTGCCTGGTAGTCCTCCGGGAATGTCACATTGACTTCCATTTCCTTTCCGATCTCCGCTCCTACAAGCTGATCCTCAAATCCCGGGATGAAAGCTCCGGAACCGATCGTCAGCGGGTAATCCTCGCCTTTGCCGCCCTCGAAAGCGACGCCGTCAACGAATCCCTCAAAATCAAGCGTAACCTGATCCTTGTCCTGAACAGCTCTGTCAGTCACATCGATCGTTCTTGCATTGCGCTCGCGCTCTTTCTCGATTTCCTCGTCGACTTCTTTCTGTGTTACTCTTGTAGAAACTTTATCAACTTTCAGTCCTTTATATTCACCGAGTGTAACTTCCGGCTTCACAGCAACCTCTGCTGTGAAAATGAACGGCTTTCCCTTCTCAAGCTGAGTTATCTCAACTTTCGGCTGGGATACGATCTCAAGCTCGCACTCGTCGTAAGCTTTTCCATATGCCTCTGATATCATATGATTCGCAGCTTCATCATAGAACACTTCCGGTCCGTACATCTTCTCGATCATCTGACGCGGCACTTTGCCCTTACGGAATCCCGGAAGGCTGATCTTGCTGCGCTCTTTTAAGTATGCAGCCTGAAGCGCTTTCTCCACATCTTCTGCTGACACCTCGATCGTCAGCTTCGCCATATTATGTTCTAATTTTTCTACCTGTAAACTCATTTTCTTCCTCCTTGAATGTGCAAAGTAAGAATTGTCCGCGTTTTCAGTCGAAACACACATCAGGACATACCTTTGCAGTCATTAAAGTAGTATAGCACATAAAACCGCATATTTCCAGTACTTTTTGCCACAAAACTTAGCCTTCATAAACGATTGACGCTTTTACTTCTTCCGCCTTCTCTTCGCCGCACAAAATCGCCGTCAGCTTAAGCGCAAACGGAATCGCAGCGCCCATTCCCCGGCCTGTCGTGATATTTCCGTCTGTGACTGTCGGTACTTTCAATACCTCGCCGCAGTCAAGCTGATCTTCAAAAGACGGGTACGAACACACCTTTTTCCCTTTCAGGAGTCCGAGTTCGCTTAAAACCGTCGGAGCCGCGCAGATTGCCGCCAGATATTTCCCCTGGCTGTCAAATGCGAGGAGCTGCTCTTTCAGTCCTTCATGAGCTTTCAGATTCAGCGTTCCTGGCATTCCGCCAGGCAGGACAAGCATATCCGCCGCCGCGATATCCGCTTCTTCAAAAACCTTATCCGCCTCTACAAGGATATCATGTGAACCGTGAATCTGTTTCCTTCCCATCACGGATACCGTCTCAGTCTCTACGCCTGACCGGCGAAGGACGTCAACGACTGTGAGCCCCTCAATCTCCTCAAAACCATCTGCAAGAAAAACACAAACTTTTTTCATTTCTGATTACCTCCAGTTCTTCCCTTTCTCCATTATAGCGAATCTGTTTTTCAGTTACAAGCGGTTGATTTTCACCTCTGAAATAACTGAGGCAAAGATTTACACTGGAAGAGTACGGTCTTTTTTCTTATAATGTAACCAGAGTCATCACTGATGTATTCTATACTTATCATTTACTTATCACGTCCGCGAGCCGTGATATTCAAACAGGAGGAAATGTCATATGGAAATCGAACGTAAATTTCTGCCGCTTATGGAGCAGCTTCCATTTCACCCGGAAGATTTTCCGTGCCGCCGGATCGAGCAGGGGTACCTCTGCTCGAATCCTGTCGTACGTATCCGAAGGGATAACGACGAATATTATCTGACATATAAATCAAAGGGGCTCCTGGTCCGTGAAGAATATAATCTTCCGCTCACCCCTGAAGGATACGGCCATCTTCTTGCCAAAGCAGACGGCCGGATCATTACAAAGAAAAGATATGTGTTCCCGCTTGAAGATAATCTGAAACTTGAGCTGGACATTTTTGAAGGCGACCTCGCCCCGCTTATCATTGCGGAAATCGAATTTCCGGATGAAGAGACAGCCCGGGCTTATCAGCCGCCGAAATGGCTTGGAGAAGATGTCACGTACTCTCCCCTGTATCATAACAGCGTGCTGAGTTCTCCCGACACAGACATACCGTCTCTGAATATCAGCCGTCAACAAGATTAATCCGGCGTTTAGCAACGTTTTGTTGCTAAATTATGCTAATTATCCAATCTGTTGCATATCATCTTCATTTACAGGAAAAATTGATATAATGATGAAAAATTTTGTAGTTCCCTGTAAATGGAGGTGTTTCCGTGTCCAATATCCAACTTGCGGCCAACCTGCGCCGGTTAAGAATTGACCACAAATACACACAGGAGCAGATCGGCGAGAAACTGAATATTTCACGGCAGGCATACTCCAACTATGAAGCCGGAAAGAGAATCCCTGATTTGGATCTGCTGATAAGGATCGCAGATATCTATCATGTCACTCTTGAACAGCTTATCCTTCAACCCTGTTCCGGCGCCGGCGTCATCAATCAGAATTCTGGTCCGTACTATATCGGAATGGAAATTGAAAGCGCAGATATGATCTATCTCACAAAAGAAGAGGTTGAACTTCTGACACATTACAGAAATGCTGAAGAAGATGACAGAAAACTGACGCGGAAAGTGCTGAAGATGTAACACGAATTTCAATAATACTTTATTCTCACATGTTTCCCCATCTCTTCTGCCGTCCGGATTAGCTGATCCACCAGATTCTGTCTCATACTCAGATCAAAGCTCAATTCGGATTCTTTATGCGCTTCATTGATTGCCGTTCCGACAAACAGGTTCAGTTCTGTGCACTCCTCTATAAGAAGTTTGGCGAGCCGGGACGCCCCGTTGTCCGCATCCAGCTCATCAAAAAATTCAGCGTCGAACTCATCTCTGAGATATCTTCTCAAAAGTTTCAGGCTCCTGCTAAGCGTCAGAACTCCCTCTGTTACAAGATCGATCCCCTCAATTACTGCCATAGGCGGAACATCAGGATTGCGGCTGCCGACTTTCGTCGTAATTTTGCGTCCAAGCACCCTCGCAGCGATATTTGCGCTTGTTCCTCCTGCAACTACTTTCTTCCCTTCGGAATGCATAAAATCATGCATCAGACGCTCATCATCCTCTTTATTTTTCGGCGGACCGGTAAAAATGCTGACCACGCGCCGCTCGATGACACGCGCCACCGCAACCGTAGTATCATCTCCCGGCTTATCCTCGTACAGCTCCTCACATGCCTTGCTGAGCATAACGGCCAGTCTGGATGCAGACAATGTTTTCTTCGTACATTTCAATGTATATTCCGCCATTGCTTCCCATGTCCATCCCTGAAGATTCAGGATGGATCCCGCGCCCGCATAAATAACCCCGTCGCTCATCAGGACAAAACAGTCGTTTTTCTTTACTGCAAATCTGTATTCATGGATCTTTTTTCCGCTGATCTCCCGCACTTCATAAGGGTAATCCACGATGCGTCCATCACGGATGAACACGCAGGACGGATTATCGAATTCAGCCAGGTACGCCTTTCCATTATGGAAGATCTGAAGAACAGAAAATGTTGCATAGGCCACTTTCCTCACCTTACATATAGGGAGTGTCTTTGCGATCGTCTCTACACAGGATTCGATCTGTGCACCCTCATATAGCATGGTTCCAAGAATTTTGGACGTCAGTGTAGCCAGTATATTCGCCTTGACGCCGCTCCCCATACCATCTGCAAGGATCACAATATCTGAATCGTCTGTCTTCAGCACTTCCACCTTATCTCCACAGAGTTCCTCACGATGTTTATTCAGGCTCTTCCACGCCACATCGATGCTCACACTCATAATTTAGTCCTCCTCATTCAGGATCGAATCTCTGAGTTTCGTCAGCGTCACCTTTGTTTCCGCAGTCGTCTCACCCAGCAGACCTGCAATCTCCTGAGCCACCATCATCTGTTTCTCGATAACTTTCTGGGCCATCTCCACGGTCTCCATTTTCAGATTATAATGCTGTTCCCTTATCTTCTCCTCTCTTGTCACATCCCTGAACATCACAAGGACAGCGTCCAGTTTCTCTATGTATACGATGGTCTCCTCAGCAATGATCTTTCCTTTGTCCAGCTTTACTTTCTTGCGAAGAACAGGTTCTCTTGTAAGCAGTGCCGTTTCAATATCTTCCGTCTCGATAAATTCAAAAATATATCTCTGGATCGCTTCTTCGTGGCCGACTCCAAGCAGCTCCTGACCTTTCCTGTTACAGTCGAGTATCTTCATATCGTTTCCGATGACAAAAATCATATTCGGCGTCACATCCATGACCACGTTTGACATGGACTCTGCCTGTGCCAGCGCATAGGGCATGCACATGGACAATTCGGCTTTTCCCTGGAACACGGCAATCGCTTTCTCCCGACAGGTAGAATATCCGCACGCCCCGCAGTTTAATTCATCTTCCGGCGTATATTTTCCGGTGGACCGCAGAATCCTGGCGATCTGTTCCTCTGACGGCCGAAGATCTGAAATACTGCGGTCGCCAAACTTCTTATACATTTCCTCATCGCTCATATGAGGCAGATCCCGGGCCGCTTTGTAAGAAACCACATTCTCGATCTTTACCTTTGTCTTTACATAGGAGGTATTCCAGTGCGCAGAGGCAGGGCCTTTGGCGCAACCGCCCTCACACACGTTTGCTTCGATAAAGCAGTGATCCAGCTCTCCTTTTCTCAGACATTCCAGCATCTCCATGCAGTTTTCAAGTCCGTCTACAAACACTTTGTGATATCCGTCTGCATCTTCCTCAGTGACCACGGACTGAATCACACCGCCGCTGACCGGATACAGACGATTGATCTTCGGATCCGGGTTTCCCATGGGCTTATCTTCACAGGAGTGCAGATCAATTCCGGACTCCTTCAGCCAAAGCGCCAGCTCTTCAAATGTCAGGATCGCATCGATGGCTCCCCGCACTCTCTCATCGCCGATGGCTTCCTGCTTCTTCGCAATGCATGGGCCAAGAAAGACAACTTTTACCTCCGGACCATACAATTTTTTGATATAGCGGCCGTGGGCGATCATCGGAGAGACTACCGGAGCCATCAGCTTCGCACAGTCCGGATAGTATTTTTCGATCAGATCATTTACACTGGGGCAGCATGTAGTAATAATATTAGGCATGTCTCCGTCTCTGACGAGTTTTTTATATTCATCCGTCACGAGCGCTGCTCCCTCTGCCGTTTCTCTCACTTCGTAAAATCCAAGCCTCTGCAGGGCGTCCACTACCTGCCCCGGCCGGTCAAAATCCAGTACTCCGGCATAGGACGGGGCAATAGATATGATTGTCTTGTACCCCTGTTCCAGATATCCTCTCACCCGCTCCATATCACTTGCAAATGTCTTTGCATTCTGCGGACAGACTTCCAGGCAGCGACCGCAGTTGATACAGTGGTCCACCATGATACGGGCCTGTTCATCCCGGACTGAGATAGCCTTCACCGCACAGTGGCGGACACATTTGTAGCAGTGGCGGCATCTGGCGTCTTTAAAATCAATGACCTGCATCTTATCATCCTCCTGTTATTTTATTTTCCGTACATATTACTCAGGATCGAACATTTTTCTCTATTGTCAATATTTTACCAGAGAGAGTTCGGAATATCCACACTATTCAGCCAAAAACCAGGGTTGTTTCATGAACTATTCATGAGCAGCACTACCTTTTATAATCTTAATTACATCCCCATATCGTTTCTGGTAAGCTGATCACGTAAAAAAATGCAAACTATCTCTCTATCTCTTTACAAGACTTTTTTTCAGAGGTATTCTCTATATATAGTCAATACAGACTGGCTATGCCTTGAAATACATACTGTTCTCGCAAGGTGGCATTGTCACAAAAGCAGTCCATCATTTCTGTCATTATATTTGTCAGACCTGTCTCGTACATTGCCAGGCGCAGGATGTTGTATGCAAATT
>DWXI01000052.1 GCA_019119265.1 Candidatus Mediterraneibacter intestinigallinarum
TTTTGAACGGTTAGAGACAAAGGCGTATGCACCAGTTGATGATGAAAATGTACCAGATAGAACAGAAATTCCCCCAGTTGGAGCAGAAATTCCCCTAGTTAGAACAGAAATTCCCCCAGATAGAAGCGAAAATCCTCTACTTAAAGAACCAGGTATAGAGGAACGTATACTAAGATTTTGCGCTGAAGCAAAGAATATACAAGAAATTATGGAGCATCTTGGATATCGCGACAAAAAAACTGTGCGTAAATATTTATCTCCGCTTCTTCAAGAAGGCCGGATATCTATGACGATACCAGATAAGCCAAACAGCAAAAATCAGAAATATATTACGATTAAATAAAAGATTTTAGGGCATGGAAGAGCCAGATTAAAGAAGGAGACACGAAAACTTCCAAGGTAAAATGAGAAAATCCGTTGAAAATATCAGTTTACTGCAGAAGCAGATCAATGATCTGCAGCTGGAAAATCAAATACTGAAAAACATTCTGGAACGTTCTGGTATTTCATATACACATGAAATTTCCCGTATCAGTGAGCCAGAAAACACAGAGGAGTATGATCCGGATCAGGGGGCGCGGATTATCCATCCGGGACAGATTACGGACGAAATGGCAAATTTATTTTATGCCAGATTCTGGGGGCGGCAGGATGTCTATGCGAAGAGAAGTGAGAAGAAAAGCACAGGGGAAGCGGGATATTATACGCAGTGTCATAATCGCTGGGAGAATATCTGTCCTAAAATGCGCCATGAGAAAATGAACTGTAAAGACTGTCCACATCAGGCATATAAACAGCTGACTATAAAAGACATACGTGCGCATTTGCAGGGAAGATCATATAATGGCTCAGATGTAATCGGTGTCTATCCTCTTTTGAAAAATGGGACCTGTCGTTTCCTTGTGTTCGATTTTGACAACCATGAGAAGGGGGCTGAAAAGAAGGACTTTGCAAATACGAATGAGACGTGGCTGGAAGAGATAGAAGCCATGCGGACTATCTGCGGATTAAACGGGATTGATCCTCTTGTCGAACGCTCCAGATCCGGAAGAGGGGCACATTTGTGGATCTTCTTTGATAAACCGATTCCGGCAGCGCTGGCGAGAAGGTTTGGCTTTGCTTTGCTGGAAAAAGGGGCGGAGCAGGTTAATTTGAAATCATTTAAATATTATGACAGAATGCTTCCGGCTCAGGATATTCTTCCGGAAGGAGGTCTGGGCAATTTGATCGCTCTTCCGTTGCAGGGACAGGCTTTACAAAAAGGAAACAGCGCTTTTATTGACAGTAGCTGGAATGCTTATCCGAATCAGTGGGATGTGCTTTGGAGCAAGCCGCGGCTTTCTGTTGAGTTTATAGAAGCTAAAATAAAGGAGTGGGCGGCATCGGATATTACACAAGCGGCGGATGACAATGAAAATGCAGAAGAGCGGGAACAACCGTGGAAAAAAGAAAAGCCGTTTCGCCGTGAGGACGTGAATGGAAAATTAAGTCTCGTTTTATCAAATGGTATTTATATAGACAGCCTGAATCTGAAAGCGGCTCTCCAAAATCAGATCAGGCGGCTGGCAGCGATAAGAAATCCGATTTTTTATAAAAATGCGGCAATCGGTATGTCGAACTTTGCTACCGCTCAGTGGATATATCTGGGAAAGGATCATCTGAGCGGGTATATTGAAATCCCGAGGGGCCTGTATGACAGACTGATTGAGAAGATAAAAGAAGCAGACATTCCCTTCGAGATAAGTGATGAACGTCAGTGTGGCAGACATATTAATGTTACATTCGCAGGAGAACTAAGGCAGGAACAAAAGCCGGCGCTGGAAGAGATGATGAAATACGATAACGGAATTCTTCAGGCGGCCACAGCCTTTGGAAAAACAGTTGTATGCAGCGCAATGATCGCAGAGAAGAAAGTGAATACTCTGATAATCCTTGAATATTCTGCTCTGCTGGAACAGTGGAAAGATGCATTGGAGAAATTCCTTGATATAGATGAAAAACTTCCAGAGTATAAAACAAAAACCGGACGGATCAGAGTGAGGAAAAGTCTGATTGGAAAACTGCAGGGAGCACATGATTCCATGACAGGGATTGTAGATATTGCTATGGCAGGCTCATTATGTAAAAAAGGCGAATGGCATCCGCTGCTTGATCAATATGGAATGGTCATTGTTGATGAATGCCACCATGCGGCTTCAGATACGATCGCAGAAGTACTGCAAAAAGTCACTGCGAAATATGTATATGGTGTTACAGCCACACCAAAACGATCGGATGGACTGGAAAAGATCAATTATATGCTGCTTGGCCCGATCCGATACAGTTATTCTGCAAAAGAAAAAGTAAAAGCGCAGGGAATCCCTCATCTGGTGTACCCAAGATTTACAAGGACAGTACTTCCCAGAGGTGTTACAGCAGAAAAGATGCATCCCAATGAAGCCTATGAAATGCTCCGGCATAATGAAGCGAGAGATGAACAGATCCTTTCGGATGTAAAAAATTGCATTGCGGCAGGAAGAACGCCGGTAATATTATCTAAATATAAGGATCACTCAGAAAGACTGTATGACCAGATGAAAGGGTATGCGGACAATGTCTTTTTGATGACGGGAAACAATTCAAAGAAAGAACATAAGCAAATCCGTGAACAGTTACAGCAAACCGCTCCGGAGGAAACGCTGGCGCTGGTTGCCACAGGCAGTCTGATCGGAGAAGGTTTTGACTTCCCGCGCCTGGATACATTGATCATGGCGACACCGGTTTCGTTCCGAAGTGTAGTTGAACAGTATGCCGGACGTCTGAACCGGGACTATGTCGGAAAGAAAGATGTAATCGTATTTGATTATGTTGACAGTCATATTCCAATGTTTGAAAGAATGTATGGAAAAAGGCTGAAAGCATACAAGCAGATCGGATACGAAATATGTTCTGGATTGAATTATGAAAAGCAGGAAGCGAATGCTATTTTTGACGGAGAAAATTATAAAGAAGTATTTAAGAGGGATCTGCTTGAGGCAGAACACAGGATCGTGATATCCAGTAATGTCATCAGTGCGAAAAAGGTCTATGAAACTATAAATATATTGAAAGAAAAGCAGGCATTGGGGATAGAAATGACAATCGTTACCTGGGAACCTGATGGCTATGGCTTTGGTGACGCTGCATTTTGGATGCAATTGCATGAGGATATGCGCCAGGCTGGGTTCTTTATTAAAACAGTGGAAGATTCCTGTGAAAATTTTGCGGTTATAGATCAGGAAATTATCTGGTATGGAAATATTCATTTGCTGGGTAAAGAAAAAGTCGAAGATAATATTATGCGGGTGAAGGATAAAAAAATTGCAGCTGAGTTATTGGAACTGGCGTTTAAATAAATATCAGATTATTTGGAATTTAAAAATCTCCCGGAAATTTGCTCTGGGAGATTTTTTAGTGCGAAAAAACAGGAATAGCTATTATTCCAATATATTTCCGTCTACTGAAATGGTGACCACCTGCCACGGGATAAATTTTCCACTGTTCTGCAGAGCGGTTTTCGTCGCAGCCTCTAATCCGCCGCAACAGGGAACTTCCATTCGTGCAATGGTTACGCTCTGAATATCATTGCCTGTGATGACCTGTGTCAGCTTTTCGCTGTAGTCTATATCGTCCAGCTTCGGGCAGCCGATCAGTGTGATTTTCCCCTTCATGAATTCCTGATGAAGATTTGCATAGGCAAAAGCTGTACAGTCAGCGGCGATCAACAGCTTGGCTCCGTCAAAATAAGGCGCATTGACAGGAACTAATTTGATCTGGCAGGGCCATTGCCCTAACTGAGAAGCGATGTGGTTTACAGCCGGCTGTGTACTGCTATAAGCACGGTTAAAGTGCTGCATCCGGCTACCGGGGCAACCGGTATGCTGAACTGTATTATGCGCTCCTGTCTGCGCTTTCTTCTTCATATTTTTCTGTACGGCTTTTTCGTCGTATGGCGCAGCCTCGCGCTCTATAAAAGTAATGGCGCCGGTGGGGCAGGCCGGCAGACAGTCTCCCAGTCCGTCACAGTAATCATCCCGCAGCAGCCGGGCTTTTCCGTTTACCATACCGATCGCACCTTCGTGACAGGCTGAAGCACAGACGCCGC
>DWXI01000053.1 GCA_019119265.1 Candidatus Mediterraneibacter intestinigallinarum
GCTCGTCGAAACGGGCCCTCAGCTCGATCAAAACCGTAACTTCCTTGCCATTCTCCGCCGCTGCACAAAGATATTCCACCAGTCTCGCTTTTTTCGCAAGGCGATAGATCGTAATTTTGATAGTCATTACCTCTGGATCATACGCCGCCTCCCGGATGAGCTGGAGAAACGGATCCATACTCTCATACGGATAGGACAGGAGAACATCCTTATGCTTTACCTGCTCCATCACACTGCCGTCAGCAAGTGCTGCAGACGGCTGCGGAGTAAAAGGTTCATCAATCAGGGCACGCTTCATGGAATCCGGGATCTTATCCGCAATAGCAAAGATAAATCCCAGTTTCATCGGCATCTTCGTTCGGAAGATGCAGGCAGGCGTAATCTTAAAGCGGTCACAGAAATACTTTTCCATATCTCTGCTCAGGGGAGAAGCTGTTTCAAGACGGACAACAGCCATTCTTCTTCTCTTATGCAATGTCTCTTTCATGATAAAACGAAAGTCTTCATTGTCTGCATATGCCTCGTCATCCGGTGAAATATCTGCGTTTCTTGTTACACAGATATAGTTTTTGTCTGAAACCTCATACTTATCAAAAATCAGTTCCAGGTATTCCATAATGACCTTCTCCATCCGGATATAGCGGATATCATGGCCCGGAAGATAAAGAATGTCTGAAATATACTGGGGAACCGGAACTATCCCCAGCATCGTATTGCTCCCCTGCTTCAAATTAGCCACAACATAAATTTCTTTGTTCAGTAGATGCGGAAACGGATGGTTTGCATCTACAATCTGGGGAGACAGGACCGGCAGGACCTGTTCTTTAAAATATTTCTTTACATATTTCTTTTCCTGCTGTTCCAGTTCTTTCAGATCCAGTCCGCATACTCCGTATGGTTTGAGCTGTTTCTTGATCTCGGCGTAGGTTTTATCGCGTTCTTTATAAAGCGGCGCCACCGCCTGGTAAATCGCATCCATCTGCTGTATAGGAGTCATGCCCGATTTTGTGTCCAGTTTCTTATTATCTACGGCAGCCATGTCATAGAGGCTTCCCACACGTATCATAAAAAACTCATCCAGATTACTTGTAAAGATGGCTACGAATTTCATCCGTTCCATCAGAGGAACTGTCTCATCCCTCGCTTCTTCAAGTACTCTCTGGTTAAACCGCAGCCATGACAGTTCCCTGTTCTGCGTATAATCCAGTATCTCCTGTTTCCCCATAGCTCCTTCTCCCTTACATGTGATCGCCCGCGGTCGTTCCCTGTTCAAGATACGCCATCAGATCATCCATCCTGCGCTCCATATAGCTGTATCCATGCTCATAGAATGCCTCCAGTGACTCTTTATTACGTTCCAGTCTTGAGACCGGTTTTATCTGAGGTCTCAAAACAAAGATCTCACCGTTTTTTTCAAGCTGGTCGATATGGTTCATCATCTTATTGTACTCAAAACTCCTGCGGAATATAGTCCGAATCAGATTCGGATATGACTTATAGGCTCTTTTGTATACTCGCTGAAGCGCAGGGGAAATCACTTTTTTTCGATAGCCCCGGTTCTTGGTTAGAACTACGATAATCTTCTCGTTTCCAATCTTCTGTGCATGTTTTACAGGAACGGAGTCCGCCAGTCCGCCATCCAGGTACGGAACATCGTCTACATTTACAATGGGAGTCAGAAGAGGCATACTGCAAGACGCCCTGCAGATCTTCATCAGTCTTTCCCTGTCATGATCCTCCGTCATATACTCGGCTTTTCCGGTTATGCAGTTTGTCGTCACAATCTCACACGTGATCTCTGAACCAAAATACGTATCGTAGTCAAACGGGATCAGTTCATTTGGATATTTGTCGAAGATAAGATCCATGTTCATGACACTCTTTTCCTTCACGAATTCCCGGATCCCGTAATAATAACTTCCGCTTTTATCCTCAGGTATCATGCAGTTTCTCGTCCTGCGCGGCTGTTTTGACACATAACCGGCAGCATTGCAGGCCCCTGCCGAAACTCCAATTACATGTGACATATAAAGATCCTGATCCATCATATAATCAAGGACACCCGATGTAAAAACTCCACGGGTTGCTCCTCCTTCCAGGACAAGTGTTGCTTTTCTTATCGCCATGATGTCAAACCTCTCTTCTATAATAAATAATCTGTTTGTTTCACTAATCTGTGTTTCCACAGTTCACCCGCGCCACTCGCAAAGCCGCACTTACGTGCTTACTGCGGCTATCGCCGCTTCTTTGCTCCCTGTGCGGTCACAGTTCACCCGCGCCACTCGCAAAGCCGCACTTACGTGCTTACTGCGGCTATCGCCGCTTCTTTGCTCGTAGACAGGCGCTCACTCCATGGACATAACTGTTCGAAAAATCATGCAAGCATGATTTTCTCTCACAGTTATGTCCATGGGTGAACTGTTACTCATATATTATATACCGTTTTTACGGTTTCGGAAACCCCTTGCGTTTTTATGCTTATCCATGGTAATATATGCGGTGATGCTTAACCAGTTTCATAGATTCAGTTTTAATGTTTAAGGAGATATCAGTATGATCAGTGCAAACAATGTGACGCTGCGCGTAGGTAAGAAAGCGCTTTTTGAGGATGTCAACATCAAGTTCACGGAAGGCAACTGCTATGGACTCATCGGTGCCAACGGTGCAGGAAAATCGACTTTTCTGAAAATTCTGTCCGGGCAGCTTGAACCTACAAAGGGTGAAATCGCCATTACCCCCGGGGAAAGACTGTCTTTCCTGCAACAGGATCATTTTAAATATGATGAATATCCGGTTCTCGACACTGTTATCATGGGAAACGCCAGACTGTACGAGATCATGAAAGAAAAAGAAGTCATCTATGCCAAGGAAGACTTCACGGATGAAGACGGGATCAAGGCAAGTGAGCTCGAAGCAGAATTTGCTACGATGAACGGCTGGGAGGCCGAGTCTGACGCCGCTTCTCTTTTAAACGGCCTGGGAATCGACACAGAGCTTCATTATAAATATATGAAAGATCTGACCGGTCCGGAAAAGGTAAAGGTCCTGCTGGCTCAGGCATTGTTTGGGAATCCGGACATTCTGCTCCTCGACGAGCCGACGAACCATCTGGATCTGGACGCCATCGCATGGCTGGAAGAGTTTCTGATCAATTTTGACAATACCGTTATTGTAGTATCCCATGACCGTTACTTCTTGAATAAGGTGTGTACTCAGATCGCGGATATTGATTACGGAAAAATCCAGCTCTATGCCGGAAATTATGACTTCTGGTATGAGTCCAGCCAGCTTCTCATCCGTCAGATGAAGGAAGCCAACAAGAAAAAGGAAGAAAAAATCAAAGAACTGCAGGAATTTATTTCCCGGTTCAGCGCCAACGCTTCCAAATCCAAACAGGCTACATCAAGGAAGCGCGCACTTGAAAAGATTCAGTTAGATGAGATCAAGCCATCCAGCAGAAAATATCCATACATCGACTTCCGTCCTAACCGTGAGATTGGAAATGAAGTCCTCACAGTGGAAGGTCTCTCCAAAACAATCGACGGAGAAAAAATTCTGGACAATATCAGTTTCACTCTGGGGCATGACGATAAAGTTGCGTTTGTCGGAAGCAATGAGCTTGCCAAGACCGTACTTTTCAAGATCCTGATCGGTGAGATGGAGCCGGACGAGGGAACATACAAATGGGGAGTCACCACTTCACAGGCATATTTCCCAAAAGATTTCGGCGGAGAATTTGACAGTGACTACAATATCACCGAGTGGCTCACTCAGTATTCTGAAGAGAAGGACGTGACATATGTCCGCGGTTTTCTCGGACGTATGCTCTTTTCAGGCGAGGACGGAGTCAAAAAGCTTAAGGTACTGTCCGGGGGCGAGAAGGTGCGCTGTCTGCTTTCCAAGATGATGATCTCAGGCGCAAACGTCCTGCTTCTCGACGAGCCGACCAACCATCTTGACATGGAGGCCATCACCGCTCTTAACAACGGAATGATCAAATTCCCGGGAGTATTGCTCTTTACATCAAGAGACCATCAGATAGTCCAGACGACAGCCAATCGTATCATGGAGATCGTACCGGGCGGTCATCTCATTGACAAGATCACAACATATGACGAGTATCTTGAAAGCGACGAGATGGCTAGAAAGAGACAGACATACTCTGTACAAACAGAAGAGAATGACTAATTTTTCAATTTTAAGGGTTTTCATTTACACTCATCTCTGGTATAATATAAAAGCTGTGGATATTCACAGATGTCCACAGCTCATATAGAATGGAGACGTATCGAAGTGGTCATAACGGGGCGCACTCGAAATGCGTTTGCCCTCCGGGGCACGAGGGTTCGAATCCCTCCGTCTCCGCTATCGAAAAATCCGGTAACCAAGCAGGTTTCTGGATTTTTTCATACATTTTCTACCCCGTATATACCATTCCGGTGCATCCGCTTGAAGTTTCTGTTATTCTCCACGAGCTCGTCAAAAGGAACCGGCATAAAACCGTTAATATCCGTTCCGGCGTTGAGCACATTATCTCGATCCACCAACAAGGACCAGTAATCCGCCCTTGTATCATTGTGAATATGTCCGTGGATCATATAGGATCTTTGAGCGTGTTTCCATGTAACCATTGGATAGTGGCACAGGGTAATGGCGTGTTGCCCGTCGGTGGTTTCAAGAAACTTGTCAACGCTTTCAAAATATCTCGAAATATCCGCCTTTGTCATCCATGAGCCGTCGTGATTGCCCACGATCAGTCGCTTTTTCCCCTTGAGCCGCTTCAGGATTTCTTCAAAATTGACTGACCGGAAAAACATATCGCCAAGGATATATACAGTGTCGTTACTCTTTACACGACTGTTCCAGTTTTCTATCAAGGCTTCATCCATCTCTGCGGCGCAGGAGAAAGGGCGGCTGCAAAAGCGGATGACATTTTCATGCCCGAAATGGGTATCCGCAGTAAAATAAATCATGTTGATATTCTCCTTCCTCCAAGTCATGATAATTATCATATATGGTTTGGGATTGTATGTCAAACGTGTAATTTCTTTCATATTTTTATCTGTTCTTTGTTTATTTCATGCCCCTTCCATTTCTATATTCGACTTTACTGGTCGAAAATAGTCGAATAATTCGGCTTGTATGACAAAATTTTACATTTTACGATATTATAGGTGTTCCAGAGAACAGGCGCCTCAGATTGGAGAGGACACTTAAATGAATTACGAAAAAATTATAATCAATACTCTGGATTCCTTTGGAGTCAGCCGTTCCTACACAGGATACAACTATGTAGTGCACGGACTCCTTCTCATCCTTGAAGATGACGAACGCATCGAATGTATTACAAAGACTTTATATCTGGATATTGCAAAGTACTTCCATACAAACTGGACCTGCGTAGAAAAGAATATGCGTACGATCGTAAACTGCGTATGGAATTCACATAACGTAGAGCTTCTGGAAATCATTTTTAACAGGACAAACCGGAACAAAAAGCCGACGAATAAAGAATTTCTGAAATATATGTATGACTATATCATGCAGGCAGGCAGCGAGGTACAAATCGCAGACAGATATATTCCTGTCGTATGTCCGATTTCAAACAGTTACTGCGCTGCACTGAGTGCTTTCTATGTAAGATTATCCAGAATGATCAAATGAAGTGAAAAAGCAAGAGTTCCCAAACAATGCTGTATGTCCAGGAACTCTTTTTCTTATATACGGTTTACTAATATCTGCACATTACGACAACCTTCTGCGGTGTCGTCTGTGCAGGAATACTGAAAGTGGTCGCTGTATAATATACAAGCAGTTCCGAATTCTCCGGTCTGCATGTATATGGCTGACCGTTCTGAGTCACTACATTTGTCATCGGACCGATATTGAGTTGAAGAGAATTGTCCGCAGATATGAGTTCATCATTAAAATAATCCAGTAGAACCTGCTGTCCTCTTCTCAGTGAAGTAATAATCTCAGCCTGGTATTGGGGAGGATATACTGCCGGCGCAGGAAGGTTTGTATCATAAAACGCCGCTATCCGCATTCCCGGACGAAGCCGTACATTGTCAATAACCATCGTATCCCCTGATACAACTACATTTACGATATTAGAATCACTGATAACAGAAACCATCATAGCACAGCAATCATCCCCTCTGTTGATCTCCCGGATAATTCCCTCTACTTTTTCAAAGCTTTCATATGCCATAACAGAAAGAACTCCTCTTATTAATCTTTCTATTATAGTATGCATGTTGCATTATTCAGTGCCTCTGATCCATATCACTGTATATTTCACAGAATCTTGCCGATGTAGAAGCCGGTTCGTTTCCGAGTACAAGATGTGACACATCGCCGAGTTTCAGTCCACGGAAACATGCGATCCCTTTCTCCCTCTCCTCAGTCACTACCTCGGTTACCGATGTAGGCGCCAGCGCCAGACAGTGCCACAGAAGAAATGGAGAAACTCCCCACAAATGAGCCAGAAATACACATGTAATGCCAAAATGGCAGAAGAATGTGACAGTTTCCCTGTTCTCCTTATCCACCCGATAGCATTTTCCTTCTCTTACATATCCGTATCCGGCAAGGAGACGATCGAATTCCGACGTCACATGGTCGTATATCTCTACAGTATCCGAATTCCTGCAGATGTCTGATTCTCTCCATTTGTCCGGATCCATACATTCACTGTGCTCCGCCCAATAAGACGGCGCCACATCCCACACGATCCTGGATGTATATTCCCCGTACTGGGATAATGTATTCGGATACGCACTGCGAAGCCAGGTCACTTTCCCGAGATCGATCTTTGCAGGGAACTCCTTTAGCCACTCCAGCATATCTGCCGTGATCCCCAGTTTCTTCAAACTGTAATCCGCCGTTGCCTGCGCTCTGCCAAGCGGTGAGACATAGCAGGTGCCGAGATTCAGATCGGATGCGCGCTCTGCAAGCAATGCCGCCTCCCTGTGACCTTTCTCCGTAAGCGTGTCATTCACATAATCCGGATCTCCATGTCGGATAAATAATAATCTCATTTTTCTTCTCCTTTTGTATGAAGCTTAATACCTCTGTCTATAAAAGTTCAGGCTTCCCGCCATATATTCGCAAGCCAGCGTTCCGCCATGCGAGGCCATATTTCCACTTCTCCCAGCGTTTTTCTGATCTGCTCTTTCACCTGGGGCGTCCACTTCTCTTTCTTCTGCCCCGACAGACCGAAATCCCGGGCAATCTGCTGCCCCTGTTCCGGAGGATATTTTGTCCTCCCCGCTGCAACAGCATCAGCCAGGCGCCGAATCTGTTCCAGCGTATAGGGAACCCCGAACTCTCTTTCAAGCCAGGTTTCCGATGCTACGGACATCCCGTGCACTCCCTCTGAGAAAACATGATGGGCATACTTCACCCCCGCTCTCCTGCAGGCCATGGCAAAAAGATAACTGTTCTCCACCGGTACCGTTGCATCCGTCACAGTCTGCCACAAGAAACAGGGAGGAGTATCCTTCGTCACGTAATACTCCAAAGACATATACTTAAGTTCCTCTGTATCAGGGCTGTTGCCCAGAAGTGCAACTATAGAATCTCTATGGGCGTATACGCCTGATGTGATCACAGGATAGCAGAGGACTGCTGCATCCGGTCTTGCAGATACCGTCCGATATCCGGAATCCTTGTCCGCAACATCCATATAATGCACACACAACGCTGCACAGAGATGTCCTCCTGCCGAAAAACCGCACAGAGCAATCCTGTCCGGATCTATGAAATATATTTCCGAGCGCGCACGAATCAGACGTACTGCACGGGCGATATCATTGAGCGGCTGAAAGCCCAGAGGCTCATCCAGAAGATTGATCGTATATGTCAACACAAATACATTGTAGCCTGCGCGGTAGAATTCCATCGCAGGAAGCTGTGCTTCTGATGGAGATACTTTCCGGTAAGCCCCTCCCGGCACTACGATCATAGCCGGATGCATATCACTGTCCTCATGAATATAACTGGTCAGGAACGGTACGAATCCATATGCATCAGGATAAGCATACTCATCTTCCCGCCACAGTATTATCTTTTCTCCCGTCAAAATAATTCCTCCACAGCTTACAGCTCTGTATCAGAAATGTACGGGTTTGTCACTTCGTAGAAGCGCTCCTCTTCAACTGCTTTTGCCAGATCCATATCAATCGGCATCTTTCCAAGTACCGGAACCCTCATTTCCGCTGCGACCTGCTCAATATCGCTCTCTCCGAATATTTTGATCTCTCTGCCGCAGTCCGGACATTTTACATAACTGTAGTTCTCCACTACACCGAGCACAGGAATATTCATCTGCTCCGCCATTCCTGCAGCTTTCTTCACGATCATCTGAACAAGATCCTGCGGTGAAGTAACGATAACAACGCCGTCAACCGGAAGAGACTGAAATACCGTCAGCGGAACATCACCTGTTCCAGGCGGCATGTCTACAAAAAGATAGTCCAGATCTCCCCACATAACGTCTGTCCAGAATTGTTTTACAACACTTGCGATGATCGGTCCTCTCCAGATAACAGGAGCAGATTCATCTTCCAGAAGCAGATTGACGGACATAATTTTTGTACCGTCTTTCGCTGTACATGGGATGATGTTTTCTTCTGTCGCTCCTGCTTTTGCGTGGACTCCATACATCTTCGGGATAGACGGCCCTGTGATATCAGCGTCAAGGATACCGACAGCATACCCTTTCTCTCTCATCATCCTTGCAAGAGATGCAGTTACAAGCGATTTTCCGACTCCACCCTTGCCGCTTACAACTCCGATCACCTTCTTGATCGAAGAATATTTATTCGCAGGTTCGCGAAAATCTGTTTTTTTGCTTGGACATGAATCTGCATGTGCACAGCCGGCACAGGATTCTTCCGTACATTCATTTGTATTCTGTTCTTCTGCCATGATTAATAACCTTCTTTCTTTCTAAGACTTGTTCTGACAGAACCTGTCAGAATCCGCCACATGAGGTAGTATACCACATTACGGCTGCTTTTGTACATATTTTAAATGAGGTTTTCGACTTTTGTCGTTTTCATGCTCCCATCGACCTGATCTGTTCAAAAATCCGGCTCATCGACACGCAAAACTCCCCGCCGAAGATTCCCACCGGCACATCGTCCTGAGGCCCGTATACCGCCGCAATATCCTCCTCAGGAGTCCAGTACACACATACGCGTTCCATGTCCGGATCGATCAGCCAGTACTCTCTGACTCCTGCTGTTGCATACTTGCCAAGCTTAATCTTCGTGTCCATACGGGTAGATGACGGGGAAAGGATCTCCACGACCAGATCCGGGGCGCCCATGATACATCTTCTGGTGCGTTTCGACGGATCACAGACCACAACAAGATCCGGCTCAAGCATTGACCGATCATCACAGTCGATCTGGACATCAAGAGGAGACGGAAGAACTACGCAGTCTCCCCCGTTCTTTTCGACATACCCGTAAAGTTCACTGCATAAACGCATGATAATATATTGATGGATCATACTTGGCGCAGCCATATCGTAGATCACGCCATCGATCAGTTCCACCCGCCTGTTATCCGGGATCGCATAGTAATCATCCAGCGTATACCCGCCCGGTTTTGCCTTATACACTGTAGATGGTTCACATACGAGATCCGAGCTATCAAACTCCCTGCCGTAAGTATATCCCAATGGCTCCTCCTCAGGGTCTTTCCTGCCCTCCGCCATATGATTCTGCTGCTCGTTCTTCATAACAAACTCCAGAGCCCGGAGGGTCTTATTTCTCGGCGTCCGCGTCTCCCCGTTAAATATCTTCTGAATCGTTCCCTGAGGCACGCCTGAGAGCTCAGCGAGCTGTGCAAATGTGTATCCGTTCTTCTCCTTAAAATATTTCAGCTGCTCCAGATTCATAGCTTTCTCCCTTCTGATCATAGACTAACCCCGACATCATATACACTCATCCTGCTGTCTCCTGAACTTCCGTCCTTGTCACATCTTTCAGCCACTTATAACTCCGGTACCGCCACAGTGTGATTGGAATCTTGATGATCTCATCACTCATCAGGATCATATATACAGCCGGCACACTCAGCTTCAAGACAAACGCCGCTATGAATCCAAGCAGGATGGAACATCCCCACATAGTACTCACATCCATGATCAGCCCGAAACGGGTATCTCCTCCCGAACGGAAGATCCCTACCACCATAGTCGTGTTAAATGCCTGTGCGGCCACGAAATAGGACATGACATAAAACATGACTCTCAGGTATCCTTTCGCCGTATCTGTAAGCGAGAGCGACGCTGCAGCCGGGCCTGATACCGCTAGGATGACCAGCCCGCCAAGCACTCCCATGACCAGGCTGAGCACAATAAAGCGCTTCGCATAGGCACGGGCGTGCTCCAGCTTTTTCTCTCCGATGGTCTTGCCCAGATAGATCGCCGCCGCGCTGGACAGGCCGAAAGATACGACTGTGGCGAGCTGTCTTGCCACCTGCGCCACAGAGTTCGCCGCCACTGCTGCACTTCCGAGATGCCCGAGGATCGCGGTATTTGCAGCGGTTCCCATGCCCCACATAACTTCATTTGCGACGACCGGAAGGGCATATCTCATAAAATCACGGAACAGGGCCCTGTCCGTGTGCAGGATATATTTCGGCCGCAGCTTGATCTCCTTATTAAATAGCCGGGCATATCCCGCCGTCAATATCACTTCAAGTATACGCGCGCACAGAGTGCCCAGCGCCGCGCCGGAAACGCCCATTGCCGGCAGTCCGAACAGGCCGAAGATAAAGATGGAGTTCATCACGATGTTGCAGAGCAGAGAGCAGAGATACACCACTGTCGCTACTACCACACGCTCCACGCTTCGCATCACATAGAGATATGCCTGCGTCACTCCGATCATAATATAAGTAAACGCAACAATGCGCAGATACTTTACTCCTTCTGCGATCACAGCCGGATCTGAAGTAAAAATCTTCATCAGAAGCTCCGGCAAGGCAAGCGCTGCCACTGTAAAGAGGGCTGTCACAAGTATCCCCGCTTTCACTGTCATCCCCAGGATCTTCTCGATCGTCACCCGATCGCCTTTCCCCCAGTACTGCGCTGTCAGGACGGTAGCTCCGGAAGTTAGCCCAAAAAGGAAAAGCGTCATAATATACTGCACCTGTCCTGCGAGAGAAGCTCCCGAGAGCGCCGTCTCTCCCACCGCACCGAGCATAACGACATCTGCCGCCGTGACCCCTACGTTGATCAGATTCTGGAGCGCCATGGGCACAACAAGTCCTATGACCGTTTTGTAAAATGCTCTCCAGTCGATTCCCAGATCATTCTCTTTTCTTATTGAACCAAACATGTTTCAAATCCCCCGTTTACACCAAAAATCGGACGCAGTTTTGCCCGGCAGAACAGCGTGGATCTGTATCTGTCGGGCATTCTGCTGAAATACTACTCTTTACCGCTGAAGCAGTAAGTGCACACCTTGCACGGTTCCAGACCTATAGATGCCAGAAGGTCGTCCAGTCTGTGGAATCTCAGCGTCGTAAAGTTCTGGATCCTTCTGATTTCCTCTATCATTTTTGCGTATCTGCAGGAATCCGGGTTGGTATATTCCTCAAGCACTTCCTCCGGACAGTTGTCTCCCTCCTGCTCCCGGATCACTCGTCTGGTGATCAGCTCCATATCTGATTTAGAACGGGAGAAGTTCAGATATTTACAGCCGAATACAAGGGGCGGACATGCCGGACGCACATGAACTTCCTTTGCACCGCTCCGGTAGAGAAATTCTGTCGTCTCCCTAAGCTGTGTACCCCGCACGATGGAGTCATCGATCAGCAGCAGCTTTTTATTCTCAATAAGCGCCTGTACCGGAATCAGTTTCATACGGGCGATCAGATTCCTCTGGCTCTGATTTGTAGGCATAAAAGATCTTGGCCAAGTAGGCGTATACTTTATAAACGGCCTTGCATACGGAATACCAGACTCATTGGAGTATCCGATGGCATGGGCCACACCGGAATCCGGCACACCCGCCACGATATCCGGATGCACGGAATCGCCGTCTCTCTTCGCCAGCATGCTGCCGCAGTGATAGCGCATCTCCTCCACATTAACTCCCTCATAGGAAGAAGTCGGATACCCGTAATATACCCACAGGAAGGAACAGATCCGCATTTTTTCTTTTGGCTGTACGAGAGTCTCTACACTCTCCGGCGTGATATATGCGATCTCGCCCGGCCCCAGTTCCCGGTCATGGTTATATCCAAGGTTCAGATAAGCGAAGTTCTCAAAAGATACACAGTAGGCGTCTTCTTTCTTTCCGATCACCACAGGAGTCCTTCCGTACAGATCTCTCGCCGCATAGATGCCGTCCTTTGTCATAATAAGCAGACTTAATGATCCGTCCACCATCTCCTGCGCATACTGTATTCCTTCCACAATCGAGCCCTTACGGCAGATCAGCGAACCAATCAGCTCGGTGGCGTTAATCTGACCGCCGCTCATTTCGAGGAAATGTGATCTTCCGTCTTTATATGCTTTCTCCAGAATTTCCTGCTGATTGTTGATCTTTCCGATCGTCGTAATTGCAAAGCTTCCCAGATGAGACTGCAGAAGCAACGGCTGAGGCTCATAGTCCGAGATACAGCCAATGCCCAGGTTTCCTTTCAATTCTTCTACATCCCGTTCAAATTTCGTACGGAACGGAGAATTCTCTATATTGTGGATTGCCCGATTGAAACCATCTTTTCCGTAGACAGCCATTCCTCCTCTCCTTGTTCCGAGATGAGAATGATAGTCCACTCCGTAGAAAAGCTCAAGCACACAATCCTGCTTCGATGCAACGCCAAAAAAACCGCCCATTTCGATGTCCTCCTTAAAATGTACGTAGAATACTCACGACAGGACAGCCTTTTGCCGTCCTGTCGTATCACAGTCCGTCTGTATTCACCTAGTACAGAATAAAGGAAATATATATGAAAAGTCAAGTACTGCAATAATTTTTAGGGATACTCAAAATTTTTCAGGAACTTCTCCGGCTTCTCTTCGCCACCGCCAGCGTCACGCACACAAATGCGATCGCAAATACAATCTGAATCCCGATCCCGCTCAGCACCTCGCTTCTGATGCTGCCTGCCACTGTCCTGTGATCCGTCAGAAGTGTATTGACCGTCTCATACCAGTACACTGGCAGAAACTGAGCTGCTTTTCTTACTTCTGCGCTCAGATAGCTGATCTCCACAAATACGCCGCACACAAAACACATACCCAGGGAAATAATATTTACAATACCGCTCAGGGCATTCGATGATTTCACCAGTGTGCCTACAAGATACGCAAGAGATAAGGCGGTGAGCATCATGACAAGTGAATTGAGCAGGTACCAGATCAGCTTTCCACTCTCGAATATATCCTGCCTGTACATTACAACTGAAACTGCTGCACTGACGCCCCACAAGGCCAGAGCGATCACAAGAGACGCGGCCAGCCCTTCTACACTCTGTCTTCTCTCCGGTACAGCGGAAGCCCGCATTCTCTGAGGAAGGCTTCCTCTTCTGAAGCCCATCAGGATATATCCCATCACATATCCGAGGACACTTAAGAGCAGATAGGGCAGATATCGGTAATAGAACGTATAAGCCGGCACCTGTCCCGCATTACCGCTGAAATCCACAAGCGTTACTTCAGCTTTATCTCTGTGCGCCATAGCCGAAGCGATCTCTGTTTCCGTAAAACCGGCTGCCGCATAGCTGCGCGCGTAGACCATATAGCTGTTCACCTGTTGATCTACATAGTATCCCGCATAGGTTCCGGGTACTGTAACCGCTTCTATTTTTTCTTCTCCCAGTATACATTTTTCCATAAATCCCTCCGGGATCCTCACGATATATCCTACATTCCGGTAAAACAGATCTTCCTGAAGAGATTCTCTGTCATCTTCCAGAAGGATCGTCTCATTGGTCCTGCCGATATAGTTGATCAGACTTTCTGCGGCTTCTCCTCCGTCTTCATCCACGATACCTACCGGAACACTCTCTGCAGTATACCCTTCCGCTCCTTCCGGAACAAATCTCTGGAACAAAATTGTAACACAGAAAAAGATTCCCAGATAAAGGAGGATCATCCATATATTCTTCCGTGCAATCTTCATGTACGCCTTAAATACTGCCATAACGTTCCCTCCTTATGATCAGATATGTTCCGCCGGTCAGCAGCACACACATCACCCCAAGGATCAGTATATCCTGCGCATACCGGGCGGGTGCATCATAGACATTGATGCAGTACAATGCATCTGAGATCAGGGCCGCCGGATTGATACGATTGAGCAGAGGGGCGCTGCGGTCGATGATGTTCTTTATATCTGCATTCATCAGCCCTGCACAAAAACTCATTGCCATAGATACCCCGACCATGACGCCCACTTTCATCCCTTCTCCCATTTTGCCGATGCTGGTAATGAACATCCCCATCGTCACGCCGATCATACTGCCTAAGAAAAGTGCCGGCAGCATCTCAGCATAGGATCCTGAGAACTCCAGTCTGAGAACATATTTCATATATGCGAGCAAGATCATCATATTAACAAAGTGCAGGACGAATGACACAAGTGTTTCAGAAAGGATCACATGCAGCCTGTTGGAAGGTCCTGCGCATCTCCTCGCCGCAAGTGGAGTCAGGTACGCCTGAAGTTCCATGGCTGAACCGTATCCGATAAAGCAGCCGTAGAGACAGGCCATTCCGAGAAGAGCGTAGAAAAACTGGACATTTCCGTTTGTCGTCTTTCCTCCCAGGGTTACCTGCTCTACAGAATCTGTATAATCCTCCATCGCAAAAACTGCATCTTTTAGTTTTTCAGGAGATACAGCCGCCACGTCTTCCAGCGTCTTTCTTCCTTCTATATAGTTCTCCAGAACTATCTGGAGGATACTCTCCGGCAGCCCGTTTCTTCCGACTGTCAGAGCAGGTGTTTCCCCATTATAAAAGATACCGTCTATCTGCCCCTTTTCCAGTCTGTCAAGAGCTTCGTCCTCCTCCATCTGTTCTATATGAATCATATCAGATGATTCTTCCATCATCTCCAGCCAGGTAAGGAACGCCTCCTCCGCCTCACTGCCGCCGGCATTTTCCGCCACAACAGCGACATTCACAGTCTCAAAGTCGGACTCCTCCATCTGACCGATTGAAAAGTACATGACCGTCGTCAATATAAACGGAAAAATCAATGGCCAGAAAACAATGCTCCTGTTCCTGATCTTGGTCAGAAAACTGTATTTTATCAGATTCCACATACTTTTTCCTCCCTTAATCCCTTAACTGTTTTCCTGTGATCTCAAGGAACACGTCGTTGAGTGTCGGCAGCTCCGAGAATACTCTGCCGAACGGGATATCCTTCTCCTGAAGACAGCTTAAGATGTGGATCAGATTGTGCTTTGCACCCGTACATCTCACCACGAGCCGCTGGTCTTCGTATTTCACGTCAAATGCATGGGGAAGGCTCCTGATATCTGCCAGATCATCTGCACCCAGGATGACCGCTTCGATAGTCACAGTCTCTCCGGTCTTGATCATACTCTTTAACTCTTCCTTTGTTCCCACTGCAATGCTCCTGCCGTGATCCATAATCGCGATTCTTGTGCAGATCTGCTCCACCTCTTCCATATAATGAGAGGTGTATATGATGGTCGAACCCTGACGATTCAGTTCACAGATTCCCTCCAGTATCTTGTTCCTACTCTGGGGATCTACTGCGACAGTAGGTTCATCCAGTATGATCAGTCTTGGCTTATGTGCGATCCCGCAGGCGATATTCAAGCGCCGCAGCAGTCCGCCGGAGAGTTTCTGCGGATATGTCTTTCTGTAGTCCTCCAGTCCGACAAACCGGATTGCCTCCTCCACCAGTTCTTTTCTCCTGCTCTTATCCTTTATGTACAGACTGCAGAAATAATCAATATTCTCATAGACATTAAGCTCTTCAAAAACCGCCACATCCTGCATGACGATTCCGATCTGGCGCTTAACGTCATAATTATCAGGCGTCATCTCCTGCCCCATGATCCGGATGCTGCCTCTGTCATACTTTAAGAGTGCAAGCATACAGTTGATCGCCGTTGTCTTACCTGAGCCGTTAGGTCCGAGAAGTCCGAAGATTTCTCCTTCCTTAACATCCAGATTAAAATGATCCAGCGCGACTACGCCGCCGTACCTTTTTACGAGATTTTCTATTTTGACCATATTGCTCCTCCTGTTATATCTTCCCTTCTTATTGATATCATGTTACCTCAGATTTTTTTCTTCCTGTAGTGCACTGTGTCACAAACGAGCATGACAAATGTCACTCTTCCATTCTTTTTCTTTGCTTTCCCCATGTTTTCGACTATAATAAAAGCATATAGCACAGCGAAAGGAGCGGCAAAGGCCGGTATTACTATGAAAAATGCGGTAAATTGCGGGATGATCATACTTTTATGCATGTTTTCTTTGTTCTTCGTACAGCCCGGTCTGTCTTATGTACTGGCATTTCTCTGTGCGCTGATCCTGTGCAGTGCAGATTTATTTCTGGAAGAAGACCGAACATATGCAGCAGGCTGTCTTGTTTTCTTCGCTGCTGCAGTTTTCATCCCGACGATCCGGTATTTTTATCCCGCGGTATGTTACGGACTGTTCCGCCGAAAACTCTATATTCCTGCCGCCATAGCCATAGTCCTGTACCTGATCCTGAATCTGCTGTACAGACAGCCGGAAACTCTTCTTATCTGTCTGGATCTGTTCGGATTCGCAGTGTGCTTTCTTCTGGCTTCGATATCAAGGAAATGTAACAGTCTGCAGGATACACTGAGGCGGACAATGGACGACAGCACGGAGCGCGATCTGCTCCTCACAGAAAAAAACCGCACATTAATGGAGAAGCAGGACTATGAAATCTATACCGCCACCCTGAAAGAACGGAACCGGATTGCCCGGGAGATCCACGACAACGTAGGGCACCTGCTCTCCCGGTCCATCCTCCTTGCAGGAGCCGCAAAGACAGTAAACCGGAACGAGGCACTCTCGCCTACGCTTGATTCTCTTGACCAGACACTAAACGCAGCCATGGACAATATCCGCACCAGCGTGCACGACCTGCGGGATGAAGCTGTCAATCTGGATGAAGCCGTCCGGTCACTGATCGATGATTTTACTTTCTGCCCGGTCATATACTGCTATGACGCCGGAAAAGCAATCCCGCGGGAAGTCAAATACAGCTTTATCAGCATTACAAAAGAAGCGCTCTCCAATATCATGAGACACAGCAACGCCAGCAAAGCATCTGTTACCATCCGGGAGCATCCCGCGCTGTATCAACTCTGTATTGAGGATAACGGCACTGAGGTCAGGAAAAGCTCGGGGAATGGCGAAGGCCCGGGGGATGGCGCGGGCACAGGAAATACCGTACTTCCCGGCAGTTCCGGCGGCATGGGCCTGGCGAATATGAAAGAACGGACGGACAAACTCCACGGAACGATCCACATCTCGGCTGAAAGCGGGTTCCGAATCCTTGTTACGATACCAAAAAGGAGACCAGATTATGAAACTGATATTGATAGATGATGACTGCCTTGTAGTAAGTGCACTGAAAATGATCCTTGAGAGCGAACCCGATTTTGAGGTGACCGCATCGGCAGATGATGGCAGCGCAGCACCCGCTCTCTACCGTGAGCACAGACCGGATGTACTTCTGATGGATATCCGGATGAAACAGAAAAACGGACTTGAAGCGGCGGAGGAAATCCTGCAGGAATTTCCATCGGCCAGGATACTCCTGCTCACAACATTTTCCGACGATGAATACATTATAAAAGCATTAAAACTGGGTGCAGCGGGCTATCTGCTCAAACAGGATTACCATAATATCATCCCCGCTATCCGGGCAGCCGCCTCCGGCCAGACTGTATTCGGCACGGAGATCGTCTCCAGAATCCCGGAACTTATGGGAACTGAAAAAAAATCAACCGACTATAAAAAATACGGGATCAGTGAACGTGAACTTGATGTGATCCGTCTGATCGCAGAAGGCTTAAGCAACAAAGAGATTGCAACACACCTGTATTTAAGTGAAGGAACTGTAAGAAACTACTTGACAACAATACTTGACAAACTGAACCTGCGGGACCGCACACAGCTCGCGGTGTTCTACTTAAGCGACAGATAACAATGTCTCAGGATTGAAAGGAGATGTCAATTATGTCACTGCATACATCAGATCTGGTGCTGGTACCCGGGCGCCAGCTAAAACCGCTTGATACGATCTCCGGATTTCAGGTCCGCCCCGGATTCTTCCGTTTCTTCGGAGCCACCGTGATCCCTGGCGGCGTCAATTTTACGATTCAGTCACACGGAGCCACATCCTGTGAGCTGCTGCTCTTCCACCGCGATGCGGAGGATCCCTTTGCCGCTCTGAAATTTCCCGACAATTACAAAATTGGTTTCGTCTATTCCATGATCGTATTCGGATTGGATATAGAAGAATTCGAATATGCATACCGACTGGACGGGCCTTATGACGAGAAAAAAGGGCTGCGGTTCGATAAGACAAAGATTCTGCTGGATCCCTATGCCCGCGCTGTTACCGGACAAAGCCAGTGGGGATGCAAGAACAATCCGCAGCACAGCTACCGTGCCAGAGTCGTACAGAACAACTTTGACTGGGGTCTGGAACGAAGCGAACCTATCCCCATGGAAGATCTTATAATCTATGAACTCCATGTCCGCGGATTTACCAAGTCTCCTTCCTCCGGCGTTTCCTGTCCGGGTACGTTTAAAGGTCTGGAAGAAAAGATCCCTTATCTGAAAAAACTGGGGATCAATGCGGTGGAACTGATGCCTGTCTTTGAATTTGACGAAATGCGCGACGCACGGCTGATCGACGATAATGAACTGCTTGATTACTGGGGATATAATCCGGTCTGCTTTTTCGCACCGAATACAAGCTATTCCTCCAGCATCGAATACAATCGTGAGGGAATGGAGCTTAAGCGTCTGATTAAGGCGCTGCACGACAATGAGATCGACGTGATCCTGGACGTTGTGTTTAACCATACGGCCGAAGGGAATGAAATAGGTCCGTCTTTCTGTTTCAAAGGATTTGACAATAATATTTACTATATGCTCACTCCTGATGGGAAATATTACAACTTCAGCGGATGTGGGAATACGCTGAACTGCAACCATCCTGTCGTTCAGGAGCTGATCCTCGACTGTCTCCGCTACTGGGTCACCGACTACCGCGTAGACGGTTTTCGGTTTGACCTGGCTTCCATCCTCGGGCGCAGCGATAACGGTACTCCCCTGAATCAGCCTCCGCTGCTGCGCAGCCTTGCTTTCGATCCGATTCTTGGAAATGTCAAGCTTATTGCCGAGGCATGGGATGCGGGCGGGCTCTATCAGGTAGGATCTTTCCCGTCATGGAAACGATGGGCTGAATGGAACGGACGCTACAGAGATGATATGCGTTGCTTCTTAAAGGGAGACAGTAAGATGGCGGGAATCGCCGCACAGAGGATAACCGGTTCCCCGGATCTGTATGATCCAGTCTACCGCGGCGGCAATGCTTCCGTCAACTTTCTGACCTGCCACGACGGTTTTACTCTCTATGACCTGTACAGCTATAACAAGAAACACAATGAAGCAAACGGCTGGAATAACACAGACGGATATGACGACAACAACAGCTGGAACTGCGGCGTGGAAGGAGATACAGACGATCCGGAAGTCCTGGCACTGCGTTTCCGGATGATCAAAAATGCCTGTGCATTACTCATGTGCAGCAGGGGAACTCCCATGTTCTTGTCCGGCGATGAATTCGGCGACACACGATTCGGAAATAACAATCCTTATTGTCAGGACAATCCGATTTCTTGGCTGGACTGGAATCAACTTCACAAAAATGAGGATCTCTTTGAATTCTTCCGCTATATGATCGCTTTTCGCAAAGAGCATCCGGCGATCCGCAAGGATCTGGAGCCGAGCTACATCGGTTTTCCGTCCATGAGCATCCACGGACTGGAACCGTGGAATAGCGAACATATGGAAAATTCCTATACGGCCTGCGTCCTCTTCGCAGGTTATGACGAAGAAGAAAACCGCGAAGATCTCGTCTATGTGGCGGTCAACGCATACTGGTATCCGGCAAACCTTACACTCCCCGACCTTCCGGAACAATACTGCTGGAAAATTGCAGTCAACACCGGTGACCCGGACCAGCAGACCTTCAAGGAAGCCAAAATGCCCGTAGCCGGAAACACTGTCATCCTCGGCGAACGCTCCGTAATCGTCTTCGTAGGCGAAAAAACAGAATAGCTTAATCCGAAATTCCGGGAGAGAAAAGCCCAGCCGGGAGACACTTTTTACTCCGGAATTACGAATTAAGCACACGCATTGCAGAGAATTTCTTCCAGTGCATTCTTGCTGCTCGTATGGCATCTTACTATACATGCATTGCATCTTCCCGCCTCTTCTACCGCGCATTTTACCATCTTATGGGACACGGTATTGGTAAACAGCACGATCAGATCCGGACTTCCTATCTGTTTGCTCAGGGAAGCCGACATCTGTGTAAACACTTTTGCTTTACAGTTAAACTGCTTACAGATTTTTTTGTACTGGCAGACCATCCTGTCATGACCTCCGATGATAACGACACTCATATGAAACCTCCTGTAGAAAAGTAATAAAAGTAACATATATTTATTTTCTGTTAGTTAGTTTATTCTAACTCATATCACTATCATACACGAAAAAAGAACAGATATCAAGTTATTTTTGATATCTGTTCTCATTTTTGATAACAGTTCAGCTATCTGATATCAGGAAACGGATTTATGCTTGCATAAAAATCCGGTTACTGATAATCAGATGAGCTGAGCGCCTGTCAATGAGCAAAACAGCGGCGACAGCCGTAATAAGCACGAAGTGCGGTTTTGCGAATGGCGCGGGCTGAACTGTTACATTTCAGTGCACTTTTGCGAATGGCGCGGCTGGACCGTTCATATATGCCTCAATTCCGGTTTTCAATCTCTTCAGGCCGTCCTCCAAGCGCGTTCTCGGGCAGGCGAGGTTCATCCGCAGGAATCCATCGCCGTTACGGTACTCTTTCCCACTGCAGACATACAATCCGGTCCTTTTGCGGAGATATGCACAGAGCTGATCAGAATTCTCTGTCACTGCCCGGCAGTCGATCCACAACAGATAGGTAGCTTCTCCACGGATAGCAGTCACGTTTTCTATCTCACGGTCAATATAGTCTTCCGCCTGCTTCCTGTTCTCCCACAAATACGCCTTCAGTTCATCCAGCCACTCCCCTCCATGCATAAAAGCAGCAACCGGGGCTATGGCTGCAAATACATTCGGCTCCGCCACTTCATCTGTATTGAGTCCACGGTTGACTTTATGACGGATCGTTTCATCCGGCACGATCACGGCAGCCGTCTGTATCCCTGCAATATTAAACACTTTCGTCGGGGCAACACAGGTAATGCTGTTTATCCTGCAGTTCTCCGAGACTGATGCAAACGGCACATACTCTGTGCCCGGTTTTACGAGATCGCAGTGAATCTCATCAGAGAGAACGAGCACATGATGCTTTACGCACAGATCACCGATCCGCTTCAGAGTATCCTTATCCCAGATTTTTCCCGCCGGATTCTGCGGATTACACAGAAGAAGTAATGTTGCCTGCGGATCTGAAAGCTTTTTCTCCAGATCTTTAAAATCGATCTCATAGACGCCGTTTTCCAGTTTCAGCCTGTTCTCTAGTATATTCCTTCCGTTGTTCAGGATTGAATTGAAGAATATATTGTATACCGGCGTCATGACAACAACTTTCTCCGCCACAGTGGTCATCTTCCTGATAATACTGGAGATTGCAGGTACGACTCCTGTGCAGAAGACAAGCCAGTCTTTCTCTATCTCAAAGTGATGCCGGCTGCTCCACCATGACTGATATGCCTCATACCACTCGTCCGGCACCACTGTATAACCGAATATTCCATGGAACGCACGCTCTGCAATGGCTTCTGTCACCACTGGGGCCGTACGGAAGTCCATATCAGCCACCCACATGGGAAGCTCTCCGTCCGGCACATCCCATTTCAGAGAGCCTGTATTTTTACGGTCGATTATCTCATCAAAATTATATTTCATGTTTCATTTTCCTTTCTCACGCGCAGGCGCACTGCTTCTCATGATCAACATCGCTGCAGATGATCTTTGTCTTTGACGGATCGATCTTATCCTTCTCGATAATAAGGTCGCCGATATGTTCCGCGCGGATAGTTCCTCCGGACGGATTTAAAACGCTGTCAATCTTTCCGTGGATATCCGCATCCACTGTGGAGTATTCAAATGCAAGCGTCGTATTGATGAGCTTGCAGTTCTTCATCACAAGATTATCGATGTAGCACATCCCCTGAAGGCTCTCGATCGTACAATTGACAAGGGTCAGGTTCTTTGCATTCCATCCCAGGTATTCTCCTGAGATGAAGGAATCATAGACTGTTACATTTTCACTATTCCAGAATGCGTCCTTGGAGAGCATTTTCGCATTGTGGATCTCTACGTTCTTCGCCCCGTCAAAGGAATAATTGCCGTCCAGTTTAAAGTCATTGAGTTCCATATCCTTACAGTTCATGGCAAAGTAATCGCCTTTTGCAGTAACACGGTCCATCTTCACCTGTTCACAGCTCCAGAGCGTCTCCTGCGCGTTCGGGAAATCTACATTTTCCAGTACTACTCCTGTGCATCTTCTGAAATTCTTGGGCGCTTCGATCATGGCATTTCTCACGGTAATATTGTCCGTATACCATACGCCCGCACGCGCCATCTCAAACCACGTACAGTCCTCTAAAAGAATATTTTTGCTGTACCAGAGCGGATATTTCCATTTGAACATACTGCCGTATAATTCAATGTTCCGGCTTTCCTTGAGGGGAGATTCCCCGTCGTCAAAGATCGTGTCATAGATTTTAAGGTCTTTTCCCATAAACAGCGGGCGTTCTCCTGTTAAATACTGCTGTCTTATTTCTTTTTTCTGACTCATTTATATCTCTTCCTTTCCTATTAAATTCACACACTATTATGCTGAAGTCTTTCTGATCTGATAGAGCAGGCAGTCCAGACAGGATATCTTCCTCTCTTCGCTGTGCACATGATCGAGAAGCCCTTTCCTCTGAAGTTCGAGCATAAATCCACTGCTTTCATTCTCATCCATATATAGTGTAATTCGATGCAGCACAAATAACAAATACTTTATAGTAATGATTTTCTATAGCTTTTAATTATCTTCCCTGATATTGACACTGAATTCTAAAATTGGTATTGTTAATAATAAGTAAACATTTACCATATAGAGTCATGAAA